>NZ_JAFLRJ010000036.1 GCF_017315755.1 Streptomyces beijiangensis | reverse complement strand
AACGAGATCAACACCCGCAAGAGCTGACCCTGTTCCTTCGTACACTTCGCGGCGCGTCGGCCCCCACCGGGTCCGGCGCGTCACGCATGTCCCCTCCCCTGCCGGACCCCGGTGTCACCTGAATGGCCCGCCCGCATCGCCGGGCGGCCGTCGGCGCACCAGGCTCTAGCGCAGACGCACGCTCGCGGCCCGCCAGTCAGGTGACTGGCCGTCGGCCGCGACGGAACAGGAGGGGTTTGCTGTGGCCTACCTACCCCGGCAGGAATTCGCCGACAGCGACCGCGGCTTCATCACCCCCTTCCCCGACAAGCTGTACAGCGCGGACGGCCGGGTCATCTTCGACGCCTCCCGGGACGACTCCATCGCCGATGACGCCCCCGCGCCGGACTCCGTGAACCCGAGCCTGTGGCGGCAGTCCCAGCTGATCCGCAAGGGTGGCCTCGAGTTCGAGTTCCTCTACGCCCCGGACACCGAGGCGCCCGAGGAGATGCACATCTGGCCCCCGCAGCTCGGGGCCCTGACGTGTGCGGAGAATGCCAACCACTCGCTGCACAACATCCAGACGCCGCGCGGGGCCCGTACCCGTGACGCCCGCAACTTCGCCCGCTGTCTCGACGAGACGCTGGAGCGGTGGGGCGACGACCGGGACGGCGACCCGGTCTCGCTCCACCCGCAACCGCCCGTCGAGGCCGCCCGTCCGGACTCCACCGAGACCGACGAGACCTGGACCATGGGGGTCCGTCGCGGCGTGCCCAACGCCCGGCGCGGGGCATCCCCCGACACCCAGCTCACTGTCACAGGACCCAAGGCCACCCTCGTGGGCGTCCGGCTGAAACCGGCCGCAGCGGGGCAGCTCGCCAAGGCCGGAAAGATCAAGCTCGAAGGCGACGGAGGTGCTCTGCGGACCCTCGCCGGACTCCTCGACGAGTTCGACCCCGACTTCCCCATCGTCACCCCCTGAGTACGGCACCAAGGAGCTCACCGTGGACGACTACCCGCTGCTCAACCTGTTCTGGACCATGCTGTGGTTCTTCCTCTGGATCATGTGGCTGTTCCTCCTCTTCAAGGTGATCGGCGACATCTTCCGCAGCCATGACCTCAGTGGCTGGGGCAAGGCCGGCTGGCTGATCCTGACGCTGCTCCTGCCCTACCTGGGCGTGCTCATCTACGTGATCGTCCGGGGCAGGTCGATGGGCGAACGCGACGTCAAGCAGGCCAAGGACCGGGACGCCGCGTTCAAGGAATACGTACGCGATGCCGCCGGATCGTCGGACGGCGCCTCCTCGTCGAAGGCGGACGAACTCGCCAAGCTCGCCGATCTCAAGGAGAAGGGCGTGCTCAGCGACGAGGAGTTCCAGCAGGCGAAGGCGAAGTTCCTGGTCTGACGGGAACGACGGAATGACGACGGCCGGGCCCCCGCACCCTTGCAGGGGCCCGGCCGTCGGGCTTGGTGGGGCGGGGTCGATGCGGCCCGCGAAGGACGACAGGATCGCCTTCTCGTCGAGGCGATCCGGCTCTTCGACGAGCGGGGCTTCCAGTCGGTGAGCACCGACGACATCGGACGGATCTTCTCGTCGCCGCCGTCACGCGGGCTGGCCAAGAGCGCAGGGCGGGTATGGAACAGGCCCTGGCCCGCCCCGGCACCCCGCGCGAGAGCCACTTGATCGGTCTGCTGATCGGGGAGCTCGACCAGCTGCCCGAGAAGGACCAGCGGACGGCACGGCAGACACAGCGGGAGTACGACACGCTGTGATTGCGGCCCGGGCCGGAGACGGCCGAGGCCAGGATCATCGTCCTCGCGGTGCTCACGGTCGTCGACAACGCGGCCCGTACCGGCGTCACGGGCGAGCGCACCGACCTCGCGGACCGCCTCGACGAGATGGGCACCGCGCTGCTGCCGGCGTAGAACGCGCCGGTGCCCGCTGCCGCGCCGTTCAGCTCCCGGCGGGACCCTCCCAGGCGAACCCGTCCGGGTCGGTGAAGGGTCCGGCCTGGCTGCCGATCGCGATCCGGTGCGATCCGGTCCCGTCGGCAGGTACGCCGGCGTCCTTGGCCAGGGCCTTGCGCCCGTACAGCGCCAGCTTGACGGCGCTCGACGGGGTGGTGAACTCGCAGTACTTGCGGCCGAAGCTCTTGGCCACGGTGAGACCGCGCTCGACGTAGAACTGCTTGCTCGCGGCCATGTCCTCGACCCCCACTAGGAGCACCATCTCGCCGAACTCCCGGGCGACGGGCTCGGTGTCCTTCTTCGCCGAGGTGGCGACCTTCCAGATGGTCCCGTCCGGGGCCTGTACGACACCGCCGTAGCCCCAGAGCGACTTCGATGCGGGCTTCAGGACCGTGGCACCGCCGTCCCGGGCGGCGTCGATGAGGGCGTTCGCGTTGCCCGGCTGGGACACCACGAGCGACAGCGTGAAACCGCGGAAGCCGGTCGTCGGCGCCTCCGAGGCGCGCAGGCGCACCTGGTCGCCCAGGCCGAAGGCGTCGGCGTAGAAGCGGCCGGCGGCCGCGGGGTCGGTCACGTCGAGGGTGATGGATTCGATGGAGGTCATGGGTAAGACGCTACGTTCGCCCGGGGGCCTGCGCTTCTTGATTCCTGACCAGTGCCTGTGCCTGTGCCGGTGCCGGTGCCGGTGCCGGTGCCTGTGCCGGTGCCTGTGCCGGTGCCTGTGCCGTCAAGAACCGGACGGCATGATCTCCGGCTTGTAGAGATCGAGCCACAGCGCGAGATCCAGGGTCCGCTCCAGACCGCGCCGGGACGCCTGGGTGATCTGCGGCCCGTCGTGCTGCGCCAGCCGCGCGACCCGGCCCCGGTCGACGAGGTCGAAGACCCGGTGCGAAGGCCTCGCGAGCAGGTCCTTGGCATGGTCCTGCAGGGCGAGTGCGTACTTGGGGTCCTGTGTGGAGGGATAGGGGCTCTTGACCCGGTCGTAGACCGACTGCGGCAGGACGTCCGCCGTCGCCTCGCGCAGCAGGGACTTCTCCCGGCCGTCGAAGGACTTCAGCGACCAGGGGGTGTTGTACACGTACTCGACGAGACGGTGGTCGCAGAACGGCACGCGCACTTCGAGTCCGACGGCCATGCTCGCCCGGTCCTTGCGGTCGAGCAGGACGCGGACGAAGCGGGTCAGGTGCAGATGGCAGATCTTGCGCATCCGGAACTCGAAATCGCTCTCGCCGTCGAGGCGCCGGATCCCGGCGACCGCGGTGTCGTAGCTGTCCTGGATGTACGAGGGGAGGTCGAGGGTGGCCGTCAGGTCGGGCCGCAGCACGCCGGAGTCGTCCCCGAAGTGCTGGGCGAAGCGCACCAGCCAGGGGAAGGTGTTGGCGTTCCTGGCGTCCTCGTCGAAGAACTGCAGGTAGCCGCCGAACACCTCGTCGGCCGACTCCCCGGAGAGCGCGACCGTGGAGTGCTCGCGGATGGAGCGGAACAGCAGGTACAGCGAGGCGTCCATGTCGCCGAAGCCCATCGGAATGTCCCTGGCCCGGATCACCTGGGCCCGCACCTCGGGATCGGCCAGGGCATGCGAGTCGAGCACGATGTCGCGGTGGTCGGTGCCCGAGGCCCGTGCGACGTCGTGGACGTAAGGGGTGTCGGCGGTGGGGCGCAGTTCGTCGGCGACGAAGTTGTCTGCCTGGCCGACGAAGTCGACGGCGAAGCTGCGGACGCTCTCGCCCGTCTCGGCCAGCTGGCGGGCGGCTATCGCCGTCATCGCCGAGGAGTCGAGACCGCCGGAGAGCAGGGTGCAGCGCGGTACGTCCGCGACCAGCTGGCGCCGCACGATGTCGTCGAGGAGGTCCCGCACATGGGCGATGGTGGCGTCCTTGCCGTCCGGGTGCGGACGGGTCTCCAGCTCCCAGTAGACGTGCCGGCGCAGCCCGCCCCTGTCCACCGTGACGACCGTGCCGGGCTCGACCTCGCGCATGCCCTCCCATACGGCGTGGCCGGGGGTCTTGACGAAGGCGAAGAGCTCCCGCAGCCCGTCGATGCCGACGCGGGCGCGGGCCAGGGGGTTGGCCAGGATCGCCTTGGGCTCGGAGCCGAAGAGGACGCCGTCCGGGGTCTCGTAGTAGTAGAAGGGCTTGATGCCCATGCGGTCGCGGATCATGACGAGCTTGTCGTGGCGTCCGTCCCAGACGGCGAACGCGTACATGCCGTTGAGGCGCTCCGCGACCGCTTCGCCCCACTCCAGGTAGCCGTGCAGGACGACCTCGGTGTCGGACTCGGTGGTGAACCGGTGCCCGCGGCCGGTCAGTTCGCGGCGCAGTTCGGTGAAGTTGTACGTCTCGCCCGAGTAGACGAGAGCGACCGTGCCCTGCGGCGTGTCGGCCGTCATCGGCTGACGGCCGCCGGGCAGGTCGATGATGGCCAGCCGACGGTGCCCGAGAGCGGCCGGACCGCTGATGAACGTGCCGCGGTCGTCGGGTCCGCGGCAGGACATCGTCTCCGTCATCGCGTCCACGGTCGCGGACGCGGACGCACCCTGCAGATCACGTGCGAAGGAGACCCAGCCGGTGATGCCACACATGTGCTACCTCCTGCTTGAAACAAGGTGTATCTAGCAGTTACGTAACAAGCGTGTGTCCGACGGCCGTATACGGTCAACGGGGCCGCAACACGGCCGCGCCTCCCACCCGCACGCTTTCGGCCCTGCGCCCGGCAGGTGGAGACGGGCGGGTCCGGGGCGGCCCGTGCCCCGCCCGGCCGGTGCGGAGTCGGACCATCATGTTCCGGCCACGGGCAAAGACTTACTCAATGATGCAAAAGGGGCCGGCCCACCTGGGCCGGCCCCTTTTGCGTCACGGTCAGACGAGGTCGAACCGGTCCAGGTTCATGACCTTGTCCCACGCGGCGACGAAGTCCTTCACGAACTTCTCCTTCGCGTCATCGCTCGCGTAGACCTCCGCGAGCGCGCGCAGCTCGGAGTTGGAGCCGAAGACCAGGTCGGCACGGGTACCGGTCCACTTGACCGCGCCGGAGGCGTCGCGCCCCTCGAACTCGTCCTGCGCGTCGGACGTCGACTTCCACTCCGTGGCGAGGTCGAGCAGGTTGACGAAGTAGTCGTTGGTCAGCGTGCCCGGACGGTCCGTGAGGACGCCCTGCTTCGCTGCGCCCGCGTTGGCGCCGAGAACGCGCAGACCGCCGACGAGAACCGTCAGCTCGGGGGCGCTCACGGTGAGCAGGTTCGCCTTGTCCGTCAGCAGGAACTCGGCCGGCAGCCGGTTGCCCTTGCCGACGTAGTTGCGGAATCCGTCGGCCTTCGGCTCGAGCGCGGCGAACGCCTCGACGTCCGTCTGCTCCTGCGAGGCGTCCACCCGGCCCGGCGTGAACGGCACCTCGACCTGGACGCCGCCGGCCTTGGCCGCCTGCTCCACGGCCGCGGTACCGGCGAGCACGATCAGGTCGGCCAGGGAGACCTGCTTGCCGCCCTTCGCGTTGAAGGACTCCTGCACGCCCTCGAGCGTACGGAGCACCTGCGCGAGGTCGTCCGGGTTGTTGACCTCCCAGCCGCGCTGCGGCTCGAGGCGGATGCGGGCGCCGTTGGCGCCACCGCGCTTGTCGCTGCCACGGAAGGAGGAGGCCGAGGCCCAGGCGACGGAGACGAGCTGCGCGATCGTGAGGTCCGAGCCGAGGATCTGCTCCTTGAGGGAAGCGATGTCCGCGGCGCCGACGACCTCGCCATCGCGCACCGGCAGCGGGTCCTGCCACAGCAGCACCTCGGAGGGAACCTCCGGGCCGAGGTAGCGCTGGACCGGACCCATGTCACGGTGCGTCAGCTTGTACCAGGCACGGGCGAACGCGTCCGCGAACTGATCCGGGTTCTCGTAGAAGCGCCGCGAGATCTGCTCGTAGACCGGGTCGAGGCGAAGCGAGAGGTCGGTGGTGAGCATCGTCGGGAGCTTCTTCTTCGACGCGTCGTGCGCGTCCGGGATGATCGCCTCCGCGTTCTTCGCCACCCACTGGTTGGCACCGGCGGGGCTCTGGGTCAGCTCCCACTCGTAGCCGAAGAGGTTCTTGAAGAACTCGTTGCCCCACTGGGTCGGCGTGCTGGTCCAGGTCACCTCGAGGCCGCTGGTGATGGCGTCGCCGCCCTTGCCCGTGCCGTGGGTGCTCTTCCAGCCGAAGCCCATCTGCTCCATCGGGGCGGCCTCGGGGTCGTCGCCGACACTCTCGGCGGGACCCGCGCCGTGGGTCTTGCCGAAGGTGTGGCCGCCGGCGATGAGAGCAACGGTCTCCTCGTCGTTCATCGCCATCCGGAGGAACGTCTCACGGATGTCGCGGGCCGCGGCGATCGGGTCCGGGTTGCCGTTGGGGCCCTCCGGGTTGACGTAGATGAGACCCATCTGGACCGCGCCAAGCGGGTCCTCCAGCTCACGGTCGCCCGTGTAGCGCTGGTCGTCCAGCCAGACCTGCTCCGGGCCCCAGTAGACGTCCTCGTCGGGCTCCCACACGTCGGCGCGACCGCCGGCGAAGCCGAAGGTCTTGAAGCCCATCGTCTCCAGGGCGACATTGCCGGTGAGGACCAGAAGGTCGGCCCAGGAGATGCTCTGGCCGTACTTCTTCTTGACCGGCCACAGCAGACGGCGGGCCTTGTCCAGGTTGCCGTTGTCCGGCCAGCTGTTGAGCGGCGCGAAACGCTGCTGCCCGGAGCCTGCGCCGCCGCGGCCGTCGCTGATGCGGTACGTACCGGCGCTGTGCCAGGCCATACGGATCATCAGCGGGCCGTAGTTGCCGAAGTCTGCGGGCCACCAGTCCTGCGAGGTCGTCAGCACCTCGGCGATGTCCCGCTTCACTGCCGGTAGGTCGAGGGTCTTGAACGCCTCGGCGTAGTCGAATTCCTCGCCGAGGGGGTTGGCCGCGGCGGGGTTCTTGGCGAGGATCTTCAGGTTGAGCCGCTCCGGCCACCACTGGCGGTTGTCCCCGCCCTGGGTCGGGTGCGGCGCGCGACCGTGCGCGACGGGGCAGCCCCCGGCCTCCTCCAGCTTCGGGTCTGTGACGATCGCGTCATGGTTCTCGGTCATGGGAATCCTTCCGGACGGGGCGGATCACGCTGCTCAGGAACTGCGGACGAGGGAACGGTCCGGGCCCGGACTCGCGGTCCGGATGCCGATGTACGGGGCGAACGGACCCGTCTCCTGAAGTCACGCGCTTTCCCCTGCTGCTGCCCTGTCCCTTGGCCATAGCCCGGAACTGATCCTACGATGGACGAAGTCCAAGTCAATACGACAGACAGGCCCGGACGAGTCATTCGTCGGACGAAGCACAGAGAGGCTGGTGTCCATGAGTGATCTGCTGGAACGTCTGCGCGGACGAGGCTGGCGCATGACCGCCCAACGCCGGGTGGTCGCAGAGGTACTCGGCGGTGAACACGTCCACTTCACCGCGGACGAAGTGCTCGAACGTGCGACCGCCCGATTGCCGGAGATCTCCCGTGCCACGGTCTACAACACCCTCGGCGAGCTCGTCTCGCTCGGCGAAGTGATCGAGGTGGCCACCGACGGACGCGCCAAACGCTACGACCCGAACGCCCACCATCCCCACCAGCACCTGATCTGCTCGGGCTGCGGCGCCATCCGGGACGTCCACCCCGGCGGCGACCCGCTGGCCGAGCTGCCGGCCTCCGAACGCTTCGGCTTCACCGTCTCCGGGGTCGAGGTGACCTACCGGGGCCTGTGCCCGGACTGCGCCCGCGCATGATCGGGACGTACGACATCGGGACGTGCGGTTCTGCCGGGTGCGGGCCTGTCCGGCGTGGTTCCCCAGCTCCCGGAAGAGGCCGAACGCCCGCGTGAAGTGACGGCACCGAGAGTCCGGTCAGGGGGGCGACCGGTGATCAGCGGCAGACAGCCGGGCAGCAGACTTCGGTACGGGCCGACCTGCGCGTCCAGCGTGTCCGGCACACCGGCCGCGCGTACGCCAAGGGCCTCCAGGAGTCCGCGTACCGCCCGGTCGGGGGGGGTGTGCTGCGCCGCCGTACCGGTGTACGCGCGAGGTGGTGCCCAGGTGGCGGCTCTGTCCGTACTGACCGATCCGGACCACCGGTTGGAACGCCTCGCCGACCGGCGTGCTGTTCCGCTCAGTGGCACAGCGGGCGACAGACCCGGCCCGTGTCAGCAGGCTGTGCACTTCGGCCGGAGTGCCACACGCACCGCACCAGGTGCGCAGCGGCTCCCAGGGTCACGAAGGAGGGCACCATGGAGTCGTCAGCGACGCGTGACGAGAACGGCGAGCACGCCCGCACTCCCCGCGGCAACGTTCCACGCGACCGCCGTGTCGACCCCTTGGCCCTGCTGACCTCGGAGTTCGACGGCGTCCACGACGTGTGGCGCTCGGCCGCCGGCACGGTGTGCGTGGCCGGTCCCGAGACCGCCAGGGCGGTGATGGGCAACCGGCACGCCGCCGTCGCCGAGACGTCCGACTTCTACCGGACCCGGCACGGCGTCTTCGGACCGCGCGCCGCACAGATCCGGATCGGCCGCTCGGCACGGGCACTGATGCGCCGGCACCTCGACGCGCGGCGGGCGGAACTGCCCGGCCTGGTCGCCGAGCACCTCGCGCCGAGCAGCGTCTGGCCGGACGCCGGGAATCTTCTCGTCTTCCGGCACCTGCGGGACGCCCTGCTGCACCCGGAAGCGCCTGCCCAACTGCACGCCACCGTCGAGGAGATCGTCAACCGCTCGGTGCTGGCGGGCGCGCGAAGGCGCCACTCGCCGCCGTCCAGGCTGCTCTTCCGGCGCCGTGCGCTGAGCACGCTCCACGCCGAGATACGCGCCAGGCAACGCGACCAGCGGCAGTGCGCGGGCCCGGCCGAACCCCGGGACCTGCTCGACGTCGTACTGGACGGAAACGGCGACGGGACCGGGGACGGAAGCGGAGAGACGAACGGGGGCGGCGACCTCGCCGACCCGAGTGAACTCGCCGAGGTCTACCTGTCGTTCCTGTTCGCCTCCGTCGGTTCGATCGGCTTCGCGCTCGGCTGGTCGCTCCACCTCCTCGGCACGCACCCGGGCACCCCTGCCGCGGAACCGGGCTGGACCGTACGCGAGGCCCTGCGCCTATGGCCGGTGGCCTGGCTGTTCGCGCGTACGCCGAGCAGGGTGCAGGACCTCGGCGGGACGACGGTGACCCCGCGGGACCAACTCGCCGTCTGCACCTATCTGGTGCACCGGCACCCCGGGCACTGGGAGCGGCCGGACGAGTTCGTCCCGCAGCGCTGGGCGGCCGCCGCCCCGGACGCGGCCTACCTCCCGTTCGGGCTCGGACCGCACACGTGCGCGGGCGCGACCGTCACCATGCGGCTCCTCGAAGACCTCATCGGCCTCATCACCCGTGACTGGCACCTGTCGGTCACCTCAGACGGCGGCGGACCCCACGTGGGCCCGGCGCTGGCTCCGCCGCGCTTCACCGCGGTGCTGAGCTTCCGCGACGGCTGCCCCGGAGGGGGGTGAACCCGCATGCGCGCGCTGTATCTCAAGGCGAAGTCGGTCCTCAACATCCGAGGCCAGTACGAATACTTCTGGTACCTGTACCACCACATCTGACCGGCCCGACGCGGGGAGCCGACGACCGGTCGGCTCCCCGCCACCCCACGAGGGGAACGCACACGATGACCACCCCGCAGCACCCCGAGGACTTCCTGCGCTTCATGCGGATGCGCAGCGCGAAAGAGGACGGCATCTTCTGGGTCGACGACACGCGCCTCGGTGTGTTCGAACCGGAGGCGGCGCGCCGGGTCAGCGCCAAGAACTGGCACCGGTTCGTCATGCACGACCGTCTGATCGACATGGTGCGCCGGCGCCCGAGCGCCGAGGTGCGCTGGAGCCAGATCCGCTCCGCCTGGCTCACCCAACTGCACACGCTCGCCACGGCGGAGCATCACGGCCGCCTCATCGAGCGCATGGAACGGATCATCGACGCGCGGCTCGGCGACGATGTGGACCTGGTCATGCTCACCCAGGACGTGGCCCTGCGGTCCATGCTGCCCGTCGCCCTGTCGGGCCTCACCGCCGGGGAGGAGGACCTGGTCCGCCGGGACCTGGAGATGAAACTTCTGCGCCTGATATCTCCCGACCCGGGCAGCACCTGGTACCACCTCCGCTTCATCGCGGTCCAGTTGCGCTCCGGGCTCGTCGTCCGCCGTGTCCTGCGCCAGCGCGCCCGCGGGAAGCGGACCCGCGAGCTGGACCTCGCCGACCCGTTCGTCGACCTGCTGCCCCAACTCGGCATGGACCGCGCGCTGGACGTGGTGACCGCCGTCCTCACCGCCATCGGCGGCCCGCCCGGCACCGCCGCCGCGAGTCTGCTGTACGAGTTCGCCCGCCACCCCGAGTGGCAGAAGCAGCTCGCCGACGAACTGTGCGCCGTGGACCCGGTGGAGTTCCGTACGTCACCGACGAGCGCGGCCCCGGTGACCCACCGGTTCGTCAAGGAGGTGCTGCGCCTCTGGAGCCCTCCGCTGCTGCTGGTACGGCGGTCCAAGTTCGGTTTCGACCTGGGCGGTACGCGGCTGGATCCCGGCCAGTGGTACCTGCTGAGCCCGCACCTGATCCACCGCGACGAACGCGTCTGGAAGCAGCCCGACGTGTTCGACCCGGACCGCTTCCTGCCCGGTGCACCGCACGGCCCTGCGGACCGCACCTGCTACGTGCCGTTCGGCTGGGCACCCAAGAAGTGCGTCGGCGCGAACATCGGCACCGTCCAGCTGATGGCCCTGTGCCATCTGCTGTGCACCCGCTACCGCCTGACCGTCGACCGGCCGGAAAAACTCACGATGGCCCTCCGCTTCGCACCGGTGCCGGAGAACTTCCGCGGCAGCCTCGCCGTGCGCTAGCTGTCGCGCCGGGCGGTGACCAGCCAGGCGGAACTGCGCAACCGGACCGCGTCATGGTCCTCGTACGGACGGAGCGCGTCCACGAGGGCCTGGCGGGCCCGTTCCCGTACCTCCGCTTCGACCTGCTGGGTCAAATGGCGTCCGGGACCGGAGTCCAGCAGGAAGTCGGCCGTCGCTTCGGCATGCGGACCCCAGACGCCGCGCGTCTCCGCACGCTCCACGGTGATGTGTACGAATCCAGCCGCCGCCAGGACCGCCCGGACGCGTTCCGGATCGCTGAGGGAGAACATGCCGGGTCCGCCCGGCGTGCCGAGGTCCCCCATCGGCAGATGCGCGCGCAGCGATGCCATCGCCGTCAGCCACTCATTGCGCTCGGGGCCGGCACCGCAGACGAACGCCAGTCGCCCTTCGGCGCGCAGCGCACCCGCGATATTCGTGAACGCGGCAACAGGGTCGGCGAAGAACATCACTCCGTAGCGGCTGATGGCCACGTCGAAGGCACCGGGCTCGAACGGATGGACCTGGGCATCCGCCTGCTCGAACGCCACGTTGTCGAGCCCCTCCCGCTGCGCCGACTCCCGAGCACGGGCGAGCATCGGTGCCGACAGGTCAAGTCCCCGCGCCTGCCCGGCATGCGCCGTCCGTGCGGCGAGGCGCGTCGTGAACCCGGCCCCGCAGCCGATGTCCAGGACGCGGTCCCCTTCGGCGATCGAGGCAGCGGCGAACAGCGGGGCATTGAAACCGGCGTTGACGCTGTCCCAGCGGTCCTGGTGCGTGGCCCAGTACGTGCCCTCGTAACCGTTCCACGCCTGCTCCTGCTCTGAGTTGGCGATGCGTCGCATGGGTGCTCCCTGGTGTATCGGCGCGGCATTAGTATGGGCGCCTGCCCATCAACAGTATGGGCGGACGCCCATACTGGCAATGCCGTTACGGAGAGAGGGCCTATGTCACCGCGCGGGGTAGCGACTCCAGACGTCCGTGAGCTGCTGTTCAGCGCTGCGGAGCGGGTACTGGAGCGCGAGGGGCCGGGAGCCCTGACGAGCAGGGCGATCACCGGCGAGGCGGGCTGTGCCAAGGGCCTTCTGCACGCGCACTTCGCCGGGCTGGACGAATTCGTGGCCGAGCTGGTCCTCGACCGGTTCGCCCGCGCGGCGCTCCATGCCGAAGAGCTCCACGGGCGGGTCGGGCACGACACCGTGGCGGAGAATCTCCTCGCGGTCGCCCTCACCCTGCTGTCGTCGGCCGGCCCCACGGTCGCCGGGCTCGCGCTCACCCGCCCCGGGGCGTCCCTGCGCGTCCATGAGGCGCTGGAGGGCGGTGCGCCGGGCTTCGCCTCGATCCAGGAGGCGATCACCGGGTACCTGGACGCGGAACGACAGGGCGGACGGGTCGCGGAACATGCCGAGACGGGAGCCGTCGCACTGGCCCTGGTCGGGACGGTCCACCACCTGCTGATGACCAGCGGGCACGACAAGCAGGACGCACGGGAGCGGGCCGGGCAACTGGTCTCCGTCCTCGCGACCGCCCTACGGCCGTAGCCTCCGCGGGGAATCCCCGTGGCAGGTCTGCCGGACTCAGCGCAGGTGCACCGGAAGCGACTCGATGCCGTACACGATCGACAGTTTGCGGAAGGCCAGGTCCTGGGGCGGGACGGCGAGACGCAGCTGCGGGAACCTGCGCACCAGGGCCGGATAGGCGGACCGTAGTTCCATGCGCGCCAGTTCGGCGCCGATGCAGCGGTGGATTCCGTAACCGAAGGCGAGATGCCCGGTGGTGTCGCGGTGCGGGTCGAAGCGGCCGCCGTCCGCGGTGTACGAGGGGTCGCGGTTGGCGCCGCTCAGGGAGCACAGGACCATGTCCCCCTGGGGGATGACCTGCCCGGCTATCTCGATGTCCTGGCGGGCGAACCGGGGGAAGGCGATCTGCACCGCGGTGAGGTAGCGCAGTACTTCTTCGACAAAGGGGGCGGTCATCGCCTCTTCGGTCCGTATTCGCCCGAAGAGGTCCTGGTCCCGCAGCAGTACGAGCGAGCCCAGCGCGAGAGTGCTGGCGGTCGTCTCGAATCCGCCGGTGAGCACCCCGTCGGCGAGACCGGCGAGTTCCTCGTCGCCGACGCTGTCGCCGTGCTCGCGCACGATCATGCCGAGCAGGCCGTCTCCCGGCTCCGCACGCTGCTTCTTGACGACGTCCCGGAAGTAGGCGAGCGAGGCCGACATCGCGCCGAAGGGTGCGGTCGATCCGGCGGCGAGGTCGAAGCGGTCCATGGCCAGCTGCTGGAAGTCGTGGCGGTCCTCGTAGGGCACGCCGAGCAGTTCGCAGATCGTCAGGGAGGGGATCGGCAGCGCGAACTCCTGCACCAGGTCGACGGGGCCCTGCCGGGCGTCCATCGCGTCGAGGCGCTCCTCCACGATGGCCTCGATCCTGGGCGCCAGGCGCCGCAGCCTTCGCATCGTGAACTCGGGGGTGAGGATGCGCCGGAGCCTGGTGTGTACGGGAGGATCGCTGAAGCCCAGCCCTCCCGGGGCCTGTTCCGCAGTCACCCCGGCGTTCGCGGCGAGGTGGGCGAAGTCGGTGCTGAAGGCGTCCGCCGCGCCGAGGACCGCTCTCGACTCCTCGTAGCCCGTGACGACCCAGGCGTCCATGCCGAACGGCAGCGAGACCTTGGACACCGGCGCGTTCGCCCGCACCCTGGCCAGTCTGTCCACGGGGTCCATCCCGTCCCGGCGCATCAGCATCAGCAGATCCGCGGGCAGCAGTCTGATGGTGGAGGGGCCGAGTCCGCGCTGCTGGAGCCTGGACAGATAGGCGCGCCCGATCCGGGCGGTCATACGAGAACGGAACGTCGTCCTCAACGTGCACTCCAAGGGATGGACAGAAGGCGCGGAATCGCGGAACGGGCGAGTGCCGACGTGACGGACGGTGCGTGTGACTGCGTCCCGGGGCAGAACCCGGGAGACCGCCGACGCTACACAGTGCCCCGCGCGCACCCGTCCGCGCCCTCCACCAGGGCGATCTTCGATGGCCGGCATCGGCCGGGACCCCCGCGCGCGAGGCAGGCTCCGTGCAAAGCCAGTTGAGACAGCACTGCACACCTCTAGACACCCGATCTCTCCACCGAAAAGATGGCGAAATCTTCGCGAATGGCGATGCGGTCGTTGCCATTCCGCACAAAAGCACCGACCAATATGTCGAGAGGTCTCAACGTGCCCCAGGATTCCGCACCGCAGCGCCGGAGCGTCCTCAAGTTCAGCGGTGCACTCGCCATGGCACCGCTGCTCACTCAGGTGGCCGGCGGGGCCGGTGTGGGACAGGCCGTCGCCGCGGCTGCCGCGCCGACGGCCGTCCAGTGGCCGAAGTTGTCCCGCAAGGCGCTCAAGTACCCCGTCCCTGCCGTGGACTGGCAGTCGCAGGCCCTGCCGATCGGCAACGGCAGACTCGGCGCCATGCTCTTCGCCGACCCTGACGAGGAGCGCATCCAGTTCAACGAACAGAGCCTGTGGGGCGGCGTCAACAACTACGACAACGCCCTCGCGGGCAAGCCGGACGGCGATTTCGACACCAGCATGACCGGCTTCGGGGCGTACGGGACCTTCGGCGACCTCGTCGTCACCTTCGCCGCCCGCCCGAAGGTCACCGCTCCGGGGGGACCGTACGCCACCTCCGCGTCCGAGGGCGTCGACAAGACGTGCGACGGCGACCCCGGCACCAAGTGGTGCATCGTGGGCCCCGGTTCGAAGGTGCAGTGGCAGGTCGAGCTGCCCGACCCCGTCGCGGTCGGGACCTACCGGCTGACGAGCGCCAACGACGTGCCGGACCGCGACCCACAGCAGTGGACACTCTCCGGCTCCACCGACGGCACCACGTGGACCACGCTGGACAGCCGCTCCCTGGCGACGCCGTTCGAGAGCCGCCTCCAGACGAAGGAATTCACCTGCGCCGGCACCGCGGCCTACCGCTGGTTCCGGTTCGACTTCGTCCCGAAAGCGGGTGTCAGCCACTTCCAGGTGGGCGAGATCGGTCTGTCCGGTGTCGACCTGGGCGGGCGCGGTTCGATGTACCTGTCGTCGCCGAGCGGGCACTCCGAGGGGTCGGGTGCCGGGACCGGGTCCCGGGCCACGGACATATCGAGCTCGGTGGACCGTGATCCGGCCACGGTCTGGCGGGTCGGCGCCGGCGCGGCGAAGGTCGTATGGCAGTCCGATCTCCCCCGCCAGGCCGCCGTCACCTCGTACACGCTGACGGCAGCCCCGGACCGTCCGCAGGACGACCCACGGAGCTGGGTCCTCGAGGCGTCGCAGGACGGCAGCGCCTGGGTGACCCTCGACACGCAGAGCCCCGGGGCGCCCTTCGCGGGCCGCGGCGAGACCCGTACCTTTCAGCTCACCAACAGCGCGGCCTACCGCGCCTACCGGCTCTCCCTGACCCCGGGAGCGCCCTCGGCAGGCTTCCAGATCGCGGAGATCGCCCTCCAGGGCAAGGACTTCGACACACGCGCACAGCGCGCGGTCGTCGACTACCAGCGCACCCTCGACTTCGTCGAAGGCGTGCACGTCACCCGTTTCGGCGCGCCGGGCCGGCACGTCGTGCGGGAGGCCTTCGCCGGCCGGTCCGCCGACGTCATGGTTCTCCGGTACACATCGGACACCGCCCACGGCCTCTCCGGAGCGATCTCCCTGACGTCCGGACAGGCGGAGTCCCCGACGACCGCCGACGCCGGCGCCCGGCGGATCTCCTTCCACGGTGTGATGGGCAACGGCCTGAAGCACGCGTGCACCGTCCAGGCCGTGCACACGGACGGCGACTTCCGGACCGACGGGTCCGTGCTCCGCTTCAGCGGCTGCACGACTCTGACGCTGCTCCTCGACGCCCGTACGGACTACAAGCTGGACGCCGCCGCCGGATGGCGCGGGGCCGATCCGCAACCGCTCGTCGCCAAGTCGCTCGCCGCGGCGGCCGCCCGCACCTACGGCTCCCTGCGCGACGAGCACACCGCCGAGATGCGTGCCGTGATGAACCGCGTCGCCGTCGCCTGGGGCACGTCCTCCGACGCCGTCGTCGCCCTGCCGACCGATGCCCGGCTGGCGCGTTACGCGGCGGGCGGGCAGGACCCGACCCTCGAACAGACGATGTTCGACTTCAGCCGGTACCTGCTGGCCAGCTGCTCCCGCCCGAACGGCCTGCCCGCCAACCTCCAGGGCCTCTGGAACGACAGCAACCAACCGGCGTGGGCCTCCGACTACCACACCAACATCAATGTCCAGATGAACTACTGGGGGGCCGAGACGACGAATCTGTCGGAGTGCCATGAGGCACTCGTCGGGTTCATCCGGCAGGTGGCGGTGCCCAGCCGCGTGGCGACCCGCAACGCCTTCGGCCAGGACACGCGCGGCTGGACCGCCCGCACCAGCCAGAGCGTCTTCGGCGGGAACGCATGGGAATGGAACACCGTCGCGAGCGCCTGGTACGCGCAACACCTGTACGAGCACTGGGCGTTCACCCAGGACATGACGTATCTCCGTTCCGTCGCCTACCCGATGATCAAGGAGATCTGCGAGTTCTGGGAGGACCAGCTCAAGGAGCGCGCTGACGGACTACTGGTCTCGCCCGACGGCTGGTCGCCGGAGCACGGGCCGCGCGAGGACGGCGTCATGTACGACCAGCAGATCATCTGGGACCTGTTCCAGAACTACCTCGACTGCGAGGCGGCGCTCGGCACGGATCCCGCATATCGCGCCAAGGTCACCGACATGCAGGCGCGGCTGGCGCCGAACAGGATCGGCAAGTGGGGTCAGCTGCAGGAGTGGCAGGAGGATATCGACGACCCCGCCGACATCCACCGTCACACCTCGCACCTCTTCGCGGTCTATCCGGGCCGGCAGATCACCCCGCAGAAGCCGGACTTCGCGGCTGCGGCCCTCGTCTCGCTCAAGGCCCGTTGCGGCGAGAAGGAAGGTGTCCCCTTCACGGCCGCGACGGTCTCGGGCGACAGCCGCCGCTCGTGGACCTGGCCCTGGCGGGCGGCACTCTTCGCACGTCTCGGTGACGGGCATCGCGCCCAGATCATGCTGCGCGGGCTGCTGACGTACAACACGCTGCCCAACCTGTTCTGCAACCACCCGCCCTTCCAGATGGACGGCAACTTCGGCATCTCGGGCGCGGTGGCGGAGATGCTCCTGCAGAGCCACAACGGCGTCATCCAGCTGCTGCCCGCCCTGCCGGACGGCTGGAAGGCCGAGGGGTCCTTCACCGGGCTGCGCGCGCGTGGCGGTTACGAGGTCAACTGCGCGTGGCGGGACGGGAAGGTCACGTCGTACTCGATCGTGGCCGACCGGGTGAAGACGCGGAAGAAGGTCACCGTACGAGTGAACGGTGCCGACAGGAAGGTGAAGCCGGCCAAGTCCTGACGGCCGGGACGGCTCGCCGGGCGCGCCCTACTTGGGCGCGCCCTACTTGTTCGGGTCCCGGAAGCGGCCGAACGCCTTCGTGAGGGCGTTCAGCGGCGAGCCGTCCGCCCTGGTCTGCCCCGGTGCGGATGGCCGGGGCAGCCCCGTCGGACCACTGCCGCCGGTCGCCTCGGCCAGCGCGGCGTGCGCCGCCTCGGCCGCCTCGCGGTACCGGTCACGGGAGTTCGTCATGGCATCGAGCGCCTCGGCGTACTTGGCGACCATGCCCTGGGCGTGGACCAGCTCCTCGTCCGGGGTGAGCAGGTGCCAGCCCTGGCGCAGCCGCGTCAGGGCCCGCTCGGCGTCGGCCGGCAGCGGCCGGGGCAGCGCCGCGAACTCCTTGATCCTGTCGATGAGTTCGGCCGGTTCCGAGCCGTCCAGGAAGACGCTGCGCACGGTGAAACGATCCGCTTCGTAACCCGGGCCCTGCGGTGACGCGGGCAGGACGACGGCACCGCCGCGCGGCAGCCGTACGCTCAGCTCCTTCTTCAAAGCGAAATCGGCGATCTGCGCCTGCTCCGGCGTGCCCCGGTGCTCGACCACCCGGTGCCGCAGACTCGGCGGCAGAAACGCCGAGATCGGCTTCTGGCCCCTCGCGTCCGGCGTCATCGCCTCGTGCACGACGACATGGATGCACCAGCTCTGCCGGGCGCAGTCCCGCAGCCGGCGGCGCAGCTCGTCGTCGTCCTTCGGCAGGTGGTTCGTCGTCCGCAGACGGACGTCGGGCACCGTGTCGTGGTCCCAGGCGACCCGGTCGCTGTCCGGCCAGAACATGGTGGCGGGCGAGGGCCAGTGCGCGTCCCACGTCCGTACCGCCTCGGCCGCCAGGATCCAGGCGACGCCCTCGCCTTCCTTGCGGCGACTCTCGGGGTCGTACGTGGTGAGCTGTGCGCGCACCGTGATGTCGCCGCCCACCCGCCAGCGGGCCTCGAAGACACGGCGGGCCGCCGGACCGGGGTCGGCGGACTCGTCCAGGGGGTGCAGGACGGTGGAGCGGGCCGCCTCGACGGGGTCGAGATCCAGGAAGTCGTCGAGCACCCCGGCCGCCTTGAGGGCGATCAGATTACGTCTGACGTCCTGCTCGGGCTCGGGCCCGAAATGGCGCCCGCGCCCCAGCCACGCGGTGTCGGGGACGGTGGTCGATGAGGTGCTGTTCTTGGCCATGGACTCGTTCTGTGGGTTGTCGGGGCCCGACCAGTATGGCCCGACGCCCTGCCGGAAAGGCAGCGCCGGGTCCGATCAGCAGCCGCTTCCACCACAGCAGGAGGTGCCCTCGGCCTCGGCGGCCGGCAGGTGAGCGGCGGCGCCAGGAGTGGCGGCCGGCTTGCCTGCGCGGACGATGGCGGAGTGCATGCCGTCGGCGACGGCATGGGCCGGGGTGAGTTCGATGTCCGTGAATCCGGCCGCGGCCAGCCCTTCGCGGTACTCGGCGAAGGACAGTGCCCCCGCGATGCATCCGACGTGGTCGCCCCGCTCCGCGCGCTGGGCGGCAGTGAGCTCGTCGTCGGCGACGACGTCGGAGATGCCGATGCGTCCGCCGGGAGCCACGACACGGAACATCTCCGCGAAAACGGACGGCTTGTCGGTGGACAGGTTGATGACGCAGTTGGAGATCACGACGTCGATCGTGTTCGCGGGCAGCGGGATCGCCTCGATGGTGCCCTTGAGGAACTCGACGTTGGTGGCGCCGGCCTTCTTCTGGTTGGCCAGGGCGACCGTCAGCATCTCCTCGGTCATGTCCAGCCCGTACACCTTGCCGGCGGGACCGACGCGACGGGCGGAGAGCAGTACGTCGATGCCGCCGCCCGAGCCGAGATCCAGGACGCGCTCCCCTTCGCGCAGGTCGGCGACGGCGGTGGGGTTGCCGCAGCCGAGCGAGGCAGCGACGGCTTCCGCGGGCAGCGCTTCGCGCTCGTCGGCTGCGTACAGCGTGGATCCGAAGTTCGCGTCGACCGCGATCGCCTGCGGGCCGCAACAGGCGCTGCCCCCGCTGCAAGCATCGGCTCCACTGGAGCTTCGCACCCCCTCTTGGACCTGGACGGCGGCTGCGGCGTATCGCTCACGAACGGCCTCGCGCAGGTCAGCGGACTGATCACTCATGGTGTGCCTCCTGGATGGCAGGGCTCGACCGGGCTGTTTCGATGCATCTCGATGCAACCTTGCGCTCTGAATTGACGTTTGTCAATATAGAAACATGTCGAATCAAGAGCTTGTGGTGCTCGGCCAGGCGGACAAGGACCGGGCCACCGAGCCGGCCAAAGTGTTCAAGGCCCCTGCCGTCGTGGAAGCGGTGCACGAAGCAGCGCCTCGCGTGCAAGGTCGGGAGCGGCGTCCATGACCGTACGGGCCGCCCCGGCCTGCAACTCGCGGGCGATGCGGGCCCGTTCGCGCTCGGCGGCGCGGCGCAGATCCTCGACCCGCTCGCGCTCGAGTCCCGCCAGGATGGTGGGCACGTCCGGGGTACGGACCATGTTGAGCGCGAGGAGGGCCACCGGGATGCTCGCCAGGACGGGCACCCGGTAGGCGCTGTACGTGATCGCGGAGTACGCCGCGCCGAGGACGGTGTAGAGGATCACCCGCGCCTCGCTCCCCGGCGCCACGAGGCCCGCGGCGATCACGGTCCACATCACCCTCTCGCAGCCGTCCGGCCGCCGGTGCGTTGGTCACCGGCCCATGGTCACCACCCGCCCCACCCCGGGACATCCTCCCCAGGTCCGCCGTACCGCGATCACGTACATCAGCGGTCCACACCGCGAGGAGGACCCCTGGTAGCGCCAGGGAGACGTACCGAGGGGGACGTAGTGTTCGAGCAGGTCCTCGCGCGTCCCCGCCCCCTCGCCCGGAGGAGTACCCCATGGCTTCGCTGCCCCTGGAAGGCATCACCGTGGTCAGCCTGGAACAGGCGGTCGCCGCCCCCTTCGCCACCCGCCAGCTGGCCGACCTCGGCGCCAGGGTGATCAAGATCGAGCGCCCGGGACCGGGGGATTTCGCCCGGGGCTACGACGAGTCCGTACACGGCCAGTCGAGCTATTTCGTGTGGCTGAACCGGTCGAAGGAATCGCTCACTCTCGACATCAAGACACGGGGCGGCCGCGAGGTCCTGGAGAAGCTGCTCGGCAAGGCGGACGTCTTCGTACAGAATCTGGCGCCCGGCGCCGCGCGCCGACTGCACCTCGGCGCCGACGAGTTGGCCGCCAGGCACCCGTCGCTGATCGTCTGTGACATCTCGGGGTACGGCAACACCGGCCCGTGGGCGCACCGGAAGGCGTACGACCTGCTGGTGCAGTGCGAGACCGGCGTGGTCTCCCTCACCGGGTCGCCCGAGGAGGCCGCCAAGGTGGGGATCTCCATCGCCGACATCGCCGCCGGCATGTACGCGTACTCCGGGATACTGACCGCGCTGTACGAGCGGCAGGCGACCCGGCGGGCCCGCGCGGTCGAGGTCTCCCTCTTCGAGTCGCTCTCGGAGTGGATGGGCTCCCCGGCCTACTACACGGCGTATTCGGGCAACCAGCCGGCACGTGTCGGCGCCCAGCACGCCACCATCGCGCCCTACGGGCCGTACAGCGCTGCCGACAAAGTGACTGTCCTGCTCGCCATCCAGAACGAGCGCGAGTGGGCTTCGTTCTGCGACGTGTTCCTCGGTGACGCCTCGCTCGCCGCCGACCGGCGCTTCCACCGCAATTCGGCCCGGGTCGCGCACCGGGAAGAACTCAACGCGATCGTCTCCGCTCGCTTCGCCGAGCTGGACGCGGCCTCGGCGGTGGCGCTCCTCGACAGCGCGAAGGTCGCGAACTCACGGCTCAACTCGGTGTCCGAGTACTGGGACCACCCTGTCCTGTCGGGCCGCGACCGGTGGCGGGACGTCGTGACACCCGGCGGTTCCGTGAAGGCGCTGCTGCCGCCGGCGACGCTGAGCGGCGTGAGCCCGCGCATGGACCCGGTCCCCTGGGTCGGCGAGCATTCGGACTCGGTGCTGCGCGAGTTGGGGTACGAGGACGCCGCCATTTCCGGACTGCGTGCCGACGGCGCTGTCTGACCAGGATTTTGGCGCTGGTCCGGGTTCAGGGAGTGTCGATGTGCACGTTTGTCGACTTCACACGGGCGGTGACCGTGTCACCGACTTCGATGCCGAGCTCCTCGACGGACTCCCGCGTCACCAGCGAGACGATCCGGTGCGGCCCCGACTGAATCTCGACCTGCGCCACGACGTCGTCGAGCGTCACCCGGGTCACGATCCCGGCGAACGCGTTCCGTACGGAAGTGACCACGGCACCCTCAGGCAGCGGATGCATGCCCTCCGCCCGCTCCTTCGCGAACGCGGCCAGGCTCACCCCGTCGACCGCGCGGTTCCCCGGCCCTTCCCGGTCCATGCGCAGCCGTCCGGAGTCGGCCCACCTCCGGGCGGTCTCCGAACTCACGCCCAGCAGCTTCGCTGCCTGCCCAATGCTGTACGACGCCACAGACCGCACCTTAAGCGCGCGGCGCCGCGGCGGGCGACCAGGGCTGCCGTGTCCGTCCCGCGCCGAGTCGCCCAACTCTTCCTCGATCCTGATGAGTTGGTTGTACTTCGCGGTGCGGTCGGAGCGGGACAGCGAACCGGTCTTGATCTGGCCGCAGCCCGTCGCCACGGCCAGGTCCGCGATCGTGGTGTCCTCCGTCTCGCCGGAACGGTGCGACATGACGACCGTCCAGCCTGCCCGGTGCGCGGTCGCGACCGTGGCGAGCGCCTCGGTCAGGGTGCCGATCTGGTTGACCTTGACCAGGACGGAGTTGCCGACCCCGGTGCGGATACCCTCGCGCAGCAGTTCCTCGTTGGTGCAGAACACGTCGTCGCCGGTGAGCTGGCAGCGGTCACCGACGCGGGCGGTCAGCTCGCGCCAGCCATCGAGGTCGTCCTCGGCCATCGGGTCCTCGACGGAGACGATCGGATATGCGTCGATCAGCTTGGCGAGATAGTCGACCTGCTCGGTGGGTGTACGGCGCACACCCTCGCCCTCGTACACATACGTACCGTCCCGGAAGAACTCCGACGATGCCGGGTCCATGATCAGGCCGATGTCCGCGCCGGGCCGGTATCCGGCACGCTCGACGGCCGCCATGACGAAGTCGAGTGCCTCCTCGGCGGTACGCAGCGCGGGCGCGAAGCCGCCTTCGTCACCGACGCCCGTGGAGTGCCCAGCGGACAGCAGGTCGCGACGGAGCGTGTGGAAGATCTCGGACCCCATGCGGACCGCTTCCGCGAAGGTCTCGGCACCCACCGGCGCGATCATGAACTCCTGGAAGTCCAGCGGATTGTCGGCGTGAGCGCCGCCGTTGACGATGTTCATCATCGGCAGTGGGAGGAGCCGGGCGTCGGCGCCGCCGAGGTAGCGGTAGAGCGGCTGGCGGTGAGCGGCCGCGGCGGCCTTCGCGGCGGCGAGGGAGACGCCGAGGAGCGCGTTGGCGCCGAGGCGGGACTTGTCGGACGTGCCGTCGAGCGCGACGAGCGCGGCATCGAGACCCGCCTGATCGTCGGCGTCGCGCCCCACGACCGCTGCCGCGATCTCGCCGTTGACGTGGGCGACCGCACGATCGACACCCTTGCCGTGCCAGCGGCCGGGCTCGCCGTCGCGCAGCTCTACGGCTTCCCGGGCACCGGTGGAGGCGCCTGAGGGGACCGCGGCGCGGCCGAGGGAGCCGTCGGCGAGGAGGACATCGGCCTCGACAGTGGGATTGCCCCGGCTGTCGAGGACCCTGCGGGCGGTGACGGACTGAATGGCAGTGAACCCAACCGAGCTGGTGGCCATGGGAGTTCCTTCGCGTTGCTGCATGCCGCGGCCCTGCTGCGACAACGCTGGCGCGCGCCGCGACAGAATCGACTCTACAGCAATGCTGTTCAGTTCCGCTGTTCAGTTCTGCTGTTCAGCATTGCTGCTCACCTCTGCTGCGCAGGTCAGCTGCGCAGCGAGAGTGCCCAGTCCCGCCGGCAACCGCGGGTTAAAGTGCCGTATGCCCACCCCGGAACCCGCCGCCGTCGCCGCCGAACTGCGTACCGCGATGGGCAAGCTCTCACGGCGCGTGAAGCACGAGGACCGGATCCCGCTCGGCCAGGTCGCCGTCCTCGGCACTCTCGACCGCGACGGCGCCATGACCACCAGCGATCTCGCCGCGGATCAGCGCGTACGCCCGCAGTCCATGGCCCGCGCGGTCGGGCTGCTCATGGAACAGGGCCTGATCTCCCGCCGGGCGCACCCCACGGACGGCCGCAAGTCCCTGGTCGAGCTCTCCGACGCGGGGCGGGCCGCGCTCGAAGCGGAGCGCGGGCGCAGGGTCGGCTGGCTCGCGCAGGCCATCGAGGCCGAACTCACCGGCGAGGAGCGCGAGACGCTGGCACGCACCGCCGCACTGATGGAGCGGCTGGCCGCCCGCTAGCGGACGGTGGCGAGAGAGATCTCGGTCGACTTGATCAGCGCGACGACCGAGGAGCCGGAGGCGAGCTTCAGGTCGGCGACGGCGTCCTTGGTGATGGCGGCGGTCAGTTCGCCGCCCTCGACGGCGACCTTCACGGAGGCCATGGCGCCACCGGTGGCGACGTCGGTGACCGTGCCGGGGATCTGGTTACGGATGGAAACGCCCTCGACCGGGCCGGTAGCGAGGGAGACCTCGGTGGACTTCACGAGGGCCTTGACCTCGGAGCCCTCGGCGAGGCCGAGCTCCTTGACGGCCTCCAGGGTGATCGCGGCGGTGACGTTCTGGCCGCCGGCAAGACGAACCTTGACGGTGGCCATGACCTCACCCGTAGTGACTGCGGTGACGGTGCCGGCGATCTGATTGCGGATGCTCAGACTCATGAAAATACGCCTCACAGAGAAGTTGATGCGGTGGCGTCAGGCTGCGGACCTGCGGTACTTCACACGCTAATGCCGCGAAACGGACGCGGCGCGCAGCACATCGCATCCGCAGGCCCGGCGCGCCGTTCCGCCTGGCATTCGCACTCCGCCGAGGCGTCTATCCGAAGGTGAAGGCGTAGCCCTGGATACCCGGGGTGAGACGGAGTTCGAGTTTCGCTTCACCCGGGTCGGCGTTGTCGACCAGGGAGTAGAGGGACGGCGTGCCGTGCACCTGCAGGGTCTTCGTCTCCTTGCCGTTGACGAGGACCGTGACCGACCCCTCGCCCGCCAGGACCAGGTTGACGTTCTTGGCCCGATAGGTGAACGCCAGCCGGGCATCCCTGCCCGCGGTGAAGTGGTCGTATCCGGCGGTCCACGTACCGTCCAGGGAGAGCGAGTTGAGGGGGATGTCGGCCGGGAAGCGGTAGACAGTCGCCTTGTCGTCGACGATCGGGGTGCCGACGTAGTTCCGTATGCGGAGGTTGCTGAGATAGGTCTCCGGGGTGCGGCCCGCGGTCAGGTCGTCGGCCTTCTGGCCCGTCTTGGGCGGCAGTTGGACCTGAGGGTCGGCCTGCTTCAGGAGCGTACGGATGAAATCTTCGGTCTTGTCGTACTGCCCTTCACCGAACTTGAAGTACCGCACCGTTCCCTTGTCGTCGATGAGGTACTTGGCGGGCCAGTACCGGTTGCGGTAGTTGTCCCAGGTGGTCAGGTCGTTGTCGAGGGCGACCGGGTAGCTCACACCGAGCTTCTTCGCCTGGTCGGCCACGTTGCCCGCGTTCTTCTCGAAGGGGAACTCGGGCGAGTGCACGCCGATCACTTCGAGCCCGTACGCCTTGTACGCCGCGTTCCACGCCTCGATGTGCGGAAGGCTGCGCTGGCAGTTGATGCAGGAGTACGTCCAGAAGTCGATCAGCACGACCTTCCCGCGCTGCTTCGCCAGGTCGACGGGCGCGCCGCCCGGGGTGTTGAGCCACTTGGCGATGCCGTCGATGGCGGGGGCCTGCCCGCAGGAACGGAGCTCGTCGGCACCGTCCTCGCAGCGGGAGAGTTCCTTGTTGGAGTTGTTGTACAGACCGGACAGCTTCTGCCGGGCGGTGTCGCTGTCCTCGATCTTCTTCTGGGCAGCAGAGGTGTAGTCGGGCAGGGCCCGCTGGATGGTGTCCGTGACGTTGAAGGCCAGCGCGAAGGCCAGGACGACCATCAGCACACCGGCGGCGATGCGCAGCTTGCGAGCCCGGGTACGAAAGGCCGCCACGCGCTCGGCGACACGCCTCCCGGCCAGGGCGAAGACCAGCAGCGGGACGGCCGTGCCGACCGCGAAGGACACGGTCAGGGTGACGATGTCGGCGCTGATCTGCCCGCGCGCCCCGGCCACCGTGATGGCGGCCAGCACGGGCCCCGCGCACGGTACGTACAGCAGTCCGAGCCCGAGGCCCAGCACGAAGGCGCTGCCCTCCTTGTTGACCTGCCGCTGCGGGATCCGCGCGAACGGCTTCTCCAGCAGCCGCTCGACCGGCGGGAAGATCAGCCCGAGACCGATCAGCACCAGCAGGGCCAGGCCCACGTACCGCAGGATGTCCTGCGGCAGGCCGAGCGCCGACAGCAGCGTCACCCCCAGCAGGGTGAAGAAGCTGAAACTGAGGACCAGCCCAGCCACCACGGCGTACGGACGGCGATTGCGCGCGGGAGTGGGCTCCGCCGGCGCCGCGGTCTCGGTTCCCGGGCCTCCGGCGAGGAAGACGACCGGCAGAACGGGCAGGATGCACGGCGATACAGCGGTTATCAGCCCTCCGAGAAGACCGATCAAGATCAACGTGAGCATGGCGAACGCCCTCCGGTCGGGAGACCGGTGCGCCCGTTCTCCATGACTGTGATTCGGAGGGCCTCGCCTGCCAGATTGGTCTTATTAGACATTCGGGGATATTTCCGGCCCCGAACGAGGTGAACAGGAGACCAGGGCGTGTTGCTAAAGCCTTGCTGCACGCGGCGTGAGCGCCCGGAAGACTGCGGCGACGTCTGAATCCGCCCCGCACAGCCGGGAGACGCCGATCAGGTCTGGCCCTTGGCCCGCGACTTCGCGACGTTGTTCGCTCCAGGACGCGGATCGTTCGACGTGACACGGCAGAGGCTCGGAGAGGCGCCCGGCGCGCTGGTCGCCCAAGGCTGACCGAAACTCGTTGCCCGCGCGCACCACGAAGCGTCTACTGGTCAGAAGGGATCGGTGAACGAGATCGGCTTGCCGGTGACGTGGGCGTATGCGATCTCCCTGCTCGTGGACTCGCCGATATACCCGCCTGGGTTGACGACAAGAACCCGGTCTGCCAGGTCGATCTTGCGCAGGTGGAGGGCGTCCAGCGCGGTCTTCTGCTCGTTGGTGATCAACTCGTCTGCTTCGTGATCCTCGGCGCGCAGGAAGACGCCTGGCGCGACGACGATGACACCTGCGAAGGTCAGATCACGGTTCGCCGCGCTCATCTCGTCCACGAACCGGGTGGAGCCGCAGATACAGACAATCTCAGGTCGGTCGGGCACGGCTCAGTCCTTCAGGTCGAACGGGAAACCGTCAGTGTGCACGTAGCCATCACAGAGGGGCATACGAGCCAACCGTTTACGCAGCGAGATGGACACCACGCGGCTGCACCGTCGGAGGCGGGAGGTGCGGCCCGTGCTGGGAATGACGCTGCTCGACGCCGAAGTCCGGGGTGCACCCGGCTCACCAGCTTCCCTCAGCAACACGGCCTAGGCGTCCCGGCACTGGTCCCGGACCTCGGGGCACTCCTGGAAGCCCGCCGACCGGTAGGTGGCGACGGCGCCGACATTGGAACTCGGGGTGCAGACGAGCGCGCTCGACGAGCCCAGCTCCTGGAGTGCGGCCGCCGCCGCGACACAGATCGCCTCGCCGTAGCCATGACGGCGATGCTCCCGGTGCACGCCCATCGGTTCGAGCAACCCGGGCCTGCCCGGACCGGCGGACCACACCGTCACCACCGCCACCGCATGACCCTGGTCGTCGTACGCGACCAGACCCCGGGCATCGGCGTACGGCAGTCCGGCCGCCATCGCATGCCAGCGCTCGTCCGTGGCCGTCGACCCTTCGAACGCTGCCCGATGTACGGAGACGAACGTGTGCGCCTGCTCCGGCCCGACGACCTCGATGCGCACACCCGGGTCCTTCACCGGCTGCGTAAGGTCGCGGCGCAGGGGCGTCCACGGCTCATCGGTGTTCCAGCCGTCCTCGGACAGGAGATCTTGGACCAGTGCGTCCATCGGCGCCTCGATGTTGGCCTTCCCCTCGGGCAGTACGCCGCGCTCCGGGTCGGTCACGTCCTCCACCAACTGCCGCGCAAGCTCCTCGTCCCGCCGAACGTCCGGCGCGATGGTCATCCGCAACAACCCGGGACCGTCCAGCAGCCCGACGCCGAGAATCCGTCCGTCCCGGCTCCACGTCCGGACCGACGCGGCGGTCCCTTCCGCGCCTGCCCGCCAGAACCAGCCCAGGTCCCCCGGATGCAGTTGCATCGGCGCCCCCTCGTACTGCCACTCCCGCAGCACGCCCACAGCCTCGCTCAGCCCGTCGACTCCCGGCTTGCGCAACTCAATCGCCATGCCCCGATGACACACCATGGCACCGGCAGTCCGCACCTGGTTTCCGACCGGTGCCGAAGGGACACGGCCACGCTCACGCACGGCATGGGCGGGGTGAGCTCGGAAACGCAGTGGCGAGGCGGGTGAGCCATCGTCGACGCTCCGACGATGCCGTGCGGAAGCGGGCAGCACTGGCCCACGCGGACCTGGGGATCAGGGACGCGGTCGAGCCCTTGTGGCGCGTACCGCGCCTGTGCGGAGCGGGCGACGCCGCCTGCGACCCGGCCCTGCCCCCATTGACGGACCCACTGCACACTGCGACGGGAACGTTCAGTGCCGCGTGGCCGGCGCCCTGGCCGGAACTGGTCGAATCAGCCCGTGACCGGGCACCGCTCGAAGCCACCGAAGCTCACGCAGACGAGAGCTCACGCACCATGGCAAGAATCGCATCCGCGTCCGCGAAGGTCAGCTCCTCAACGAACCAACCCTCCTGGTGTTCCTGCCACGAGCGTCAGCGCGATCGAGGTGAGCACCGCTGGATATTTCGCGGCCACCCCTAGGACGATCTTGATCAACCCAGGAAGCTCAGTCGAACCTGACGGTTGGCATTGGAGATGTTCGTGTCGACCAGACAGACCGACTGCCAGGTACCCAACTCCAGCCGCCCGCTGATCACCGGCAGGGTCGCGTGCGGCGGTACGAGCGCCGGCAGGACGTGGTCCCTGCCGTGGCCCGGCGTGCCGTGGCGGTGCTGCCAGCGGTCGTCGGCGGGGAGCAGGGTGCGGAGGGCGGCGAGCAGGTCGTCGTCGCTGCCCGCGCCCGTCTCCAGGACAGCGATCCCGGCCGTCGCATGCGGCACGAAGACGTTGAGCAGGCCGTCACGGCCCGCCGCCGCCTCGCGCAGGAACTGCTCGCAGTCGTGGGTCAGATCGGTCACGGTCTCGGTCCGGCCGGTGGCGATGTGCAGGACGCGGGTGGTGAAGGTGTCGGACATGCGGCTCATTCTCGCGCGGCCCTGCGCTAGTCCAGAGGACGAGACGCCATTGACCGCGTCCGGGCCGCTCGCTACGTTCGGCGCCATGTTGCGTTCAGTGCTGCTCACCACGCGCGGTCATATCGACCTGCTGCGGGTGGCCTCTGCCGCGTGTTGTCGCCGCGGGTTCTGACGCCTTTCTTCCCCCTTCTTCTTTCTCTCTTTTCTTTCCCCCTGTCTTCCCTCTACGGAAGAGGCTTCGCCATGTCCGTGCATCTGCACTGGTTCCTGCCCACCGGCGGTGACGGCCGCACGCTGGTCGACCGTCACGCGTACACCGACGGAGGGATCACGCGTTCGCAGATCACTCCGGCCAGCGGGGTGCGCGCTCCCGACATCGAGTATCTGGCCCAAATAGCCAAAGCCGCCGAGCAGTTGGGCTTCGAAGCGGTGCTCACTCCGACCGGGACCTGGTGCGAGGACGCCTGGCTGACGACCGTCGCGCTGGCTCAGCACACCGAGCGGCTGAAGTTCCTGGTGGCGTTCCGGCCGGGGGTCATCTCGCCCGTGCTCGCCGCGCAGATGGCGGCCACGTACCAGCGGATCACGCGCGGGCGGCTGCTGCTCAACGTGGTGACGGGCGGGGACGCGACCGAGCAACGGCGGTTCGGGGACCACCTCGACCACGACCGGCGTTATGCGCGTACGGCCGAGTTCCTGTCGGTGGTGCGCGGCGCCTGGGGCGGGAAGCCGTACGACTTCGACGGCGAGCACTACCAGGTGGAGGGCGGGCTCACCCCGCTCCCGCCGGATCCGCTGCCGGAGATCTTCTTCGGGGGCTCGTCGGCGGCGGCCGGGCCGGTCGCCGCCGCGCACGCGGACGTGTATCTGACGTGGGGCGAGCCGCCCGCCCAGGTGAAGGAGAAGATCGACTGGATCCGGGGGCTCGCGGAGGAGCGGGGGCGGACCGTCCGGTTCGGCATCCGTATCCACACCATCTCGCGGGACTCGGCGCGCGAGGCCTGGGCGACCGCGGACCGGCTCCTCGGCGATCTCGACACCGAGACGATCGCGGCCGCCCAGGCGGCGCTCGGCAAGAGCGAGTCCGTGGGGCAGCAGCGGATGCTGGCGCTGCACGGCGGGACGCGCGACAAGCTGGAGATCGCGCCGAACCTGTGGGCGGGCGTGGGGCTGGTGCGCGGCGGTGCCGGAACCGCGCTGGTGGGGAGCCATGGCGACGTCGCCGACCGGATCGAGGAGTACCACGCGCTCGGCGTCGAGCACTTCGTGCTCTCGGGCTATCCGCACCTGGAGGAGGCGTACTGGTTCGGGGAGGGCGTACGGCCCGAGCTGGCGGCCCGCGGGCTGCTCCCGGGCAGCTGAGCCGCCCGTACGGGAAGATCCAGGACCCCGAAGCTGTTGGTAGAACCGTGAACAGCTTTGGGGTGCGGGCCATCGAAATGGCCGTGGTCGTGATCGGCGCCGGGCAGGCGGGCCTGTCAGGCGCCTACCATCTGCGGCGCGCGGGCCTGGAGCCCGACCGCGATTTCATCGTGCTCGACCATGCGCCGCGGCCCGGGGGCGCCTGGCAGTTCCGCTGGCCCTCGCTGACGTACGGCAAGGTCCACGGGATGCACGCACTGCCCGGGATGGAGCTGACGGGCGCGGACGGGCGCCGCCCCTCCTCCGAGGTGATCGGGGAGTACTTCAGCGCGTACGAGGAAGCCTTCGATCTGCGCGTGCACCGGCCGGTGGAGGTGGCCGCCGTGCGCGAGGGGGAAGGCGGGCGGCTGCTCGTCGAGACCTCCGAGGGCGGGTATGCGGCGCGTGCGCTGATCAACGCCACGGGGACGTGGGACCGGCCCTTCTGGCCACGCTATCCGGGCCAGGAGACCTTCCTGGGGCGGCAGTTGCACACCGCCGGCTACCCGGGACCCGAGGCGTTCGCCGGGCTGCGCGTGGTCGTGGTGGGCGGTGGTGCCTCCGGGACCCAGCATCTGATGGAGATCGCCGAGTACGCGGCCGGGACCGCCTGGGTCACCCGCAGGCCGCCCGTCTTCCGCGAGGGGCCTTTCAGCGAGGACGCGGGGCGGGCCGCCGTCGCGATGGTGGAGGAGCGGGTACGGCGCGGGCTGCCGCCGCAGAGCGTGGTGTCCGTGACCGGGCTGCCCGTCAATGACGCCGTTCGCCGCGCCCGCGAGCAGGGCGTCCTGGACCGGCTGCCGATGTTCGACCGCATCACCCCGCACGGGGTGGCCTGGGACGACGGGCGCACGGTCGAGGCGGACGTCATCCTGTGGGCCACCGGCTTCCGCCCCGCGATCGACCATCTGGCGCCGCTCAAGCTGCGCGAGCCGGGTGGCGGCATCCGGGTCGAGGGGACGGCAGCCGTCCGGGACGAGCGGATCCATCTGGTGGGTTACGGGCCTTCGGCGTCCACGATCGGCGCCAACCGGGCGGGGCGGGCCGCGGTGCACGACATCCGGCGGCTGCTCGGCAAGCGTGCGCCCGCGCTCGTCTGACGCCCCTCGCCCGACGCCCCTCGTCCGGCGCCCCTCGTCCGGCGCCGTCAGCTCCTCGCGCTCTTCTGGTTCCTGTTGAACTCCTGGACGTTCTTCTGCTGCTCGCTGTAGCTGTCGGTGAACCGCGTGTCCCCCGGTGCGACCGTGACGAAGTACAGCCAGTTCCCCGGCGTCGGGTTGATGGCCGCATTCATCGCGTCCTGCCCGGGGTTGCCGATCGGGGTAGGCGGAAGTCCCTTGCGCTCATAGGTGTTGAACGGGCTGTCGATCTTGGTGTCACCGGTGGTGGTGTCCAGGGTGGAGCGGTTCAGCGCGTAGTTGAGGGTCGAGTCCATCTGCAGCGGCATGCCCTGCGCGAGCCGGTTGTAGATGACCCGGGAGACCTTCCCCATGTCCGCGGTGGTGTCCGCCTCGGCCTGCACGATCGAGGCGATGGTGACGGTCTGATAGACCGTCACATCGTTGCGCCGCGCCCCTTGGGTGATGTGGTCGGCTCCGAAGTGCCGGTTGGCCGTGTTGACCATGTACGTGAGCAGACCGGCCGGGGTCGTCTGCGCGTCGATCGGATAGGTCGCCGGGAAGAGATAACCCTCGGGATTGCCCCTGGCCTCCGACGGCAGTTTCAGACTCGCCGCCCCCGCGGCCTTCTCCGTGGTGCCGGGTGCCACACCCAGGGACTTGTCCGACGCCGCGTACACCTGGACGGCGCGCCAGCCCTCGGGGATGACGAGAGGCGGCTTCTGCCCGCTGTCGCCCCCGCCGATCAGAAGGACTGCCAGCACGGCGACGGCGGCGGCCACGACGACTCCCGTCACCGCAAGAAGGATCAGTCGTCCGCGGCGCGTGATGCGGAGCTTGTCGTTCGGCATGCGGGCAACTTATCCCGCCATACCGCCCGATTACGCGAGCCTGGCGTCCCGGCAGGGCCAGGGGGAACGAACGAACACGGGATCGGGTGTTCGCTGGAACGTGTGATCGTTCCAGAATCCATTGCCCAACACCCCTGCTGCGCATGATGCTTACGGTGTGCAAGCGACGGGCTGCAGACCGTGATTGCGCAGTCCCACTGATGAATCATGCTCAAGGAGAAGGCACCACCATGAACTTCCTCACCAACCTGCTTGCCGGCATCGTCCACTTCGTGGGTTGGCTCGTCTGACCGTAGTCCCGACCGGCGCCGTCGTTCCCCGTCCCACGGGAGCGGCGGCGCTGCCGTGCGTAGCCGGTCAGGCCGGTCAGGCCGCCTGCGTCAGCTCACTGTCGCGGCGCACCAGGGCCGCGTACCGCCCGTCCAGGGCGAGGAGTTCCTCGTGCGTACCGCGCTCCGCCGTACGTCCGGCGTCCAGGACGACGATCTGGTCGGCGTCGCGGACGGTCGAGAGGCGGTGAGCGATGGTAATGGTCGTACGGCCGGCGGAGAGCCCGTCGATGGCCTGCTGCACCGCGTGTTCGGTGCGGGTGTCCAGCGCGCTGGTCGCCTCGTCGAGGATCAGCACGGGCGGATCGCGCAGGATCGTACGGGCGATGGCCAGCCGCTGCTTCTCCCCGCCGGAGAAGCGGTATCCGCGCTCGCCGACCAGGGTGTCGTACCCGTCGGGCAGCGAGGCGATGTGGTCGTGGATCTGTGCCGCCCTGGCCGCCTCCTCGAGCTCCTCGTCGGTGGCATCGGGCTTGGCGAACCGCAGGTTGTCGGCGACGGAGGCGTGGAAGAGGTACGTCTCCTGGGAGACGACGCCCACGGTGCGCGCCAGGGTGTCGAAGTCGAGGTCCCGTACGTCGACGCCGTCCAGGGTGACGCGGCCGCCGGTCACGTCGTACAGCCGCGGAACCAGATAGCTGAGCGTCGACTTGCCCGATCCCGTCGGACCGACGATGGCCAGGCTGCCGCCCGCGGGGACGGTGAGGTCGATCGCGTCGAGCGTGGATCCGCTCCGCTCGTCGTAGTGGAACTCGACGTCCTCGAAGCGGACTTCGCCCTTCGCCCGGTCGAACCGGACCGGGTCCGCGCGCTCGGTGATGTCCACCCGCAGGTCCAGATACTCGAAGATCCGCTGGAAGAGGGCGAGGGAAGTCTGTATGTCGACACCGGTCGACAGCAGGCTCACGGCCGGGCGGAGAAGACCCTGCTGGAGCGAGACGAAGGCGACGAGCGTGCCGATGGAGACCGAAGGGCCGCCCGTCTGGAGGGCTATGCCCGCGGCCCAGTAGATGACGGCGGGCATGGCGGCCATGACGATGCCGATGGTCGACATCCGCCAGCGGCCGGCCATGCTGGAGCGCACTTCGAGGCCGACCAGCTTCTCGGACTCCGCGGCGAAGCCCTGGGTGAGGGAATCCGAACGGCCCATCGTGCGGCCGAGCAGGATTCCGCTGACCGACAGCGATTCGGTGACCGTGGCGGCCATGGCCGCCATCTGCTTCTGCCGCTGCGTGGTGATCTTCCTGCGTTCGCGGCCGACCCGGCGGCTGATCCAGACGAACACCGGCAGCAGGAGCAGCGAGACGATCGTGAGCCGCCAGTCGAGCGCGAGCATCGCCACGACCGTGGCGATGACAGCGGTGAGATTGGAGACGAGGGACGTCGCGGTGGAGGTGACCGTCGCCTGCATTCCGCCGATGTCGTTGGCGATGCGGGACTGCACCTCTCCGGTGCGCGTCTTGGTGAAGAAGGCGAGCGGCATCCGCTGCAGCTGGGCATAGACGGCGGTGCGCAGATCGTGCATGACGCGCTGGCCGACCGTCGTCGAGATCAGGGTCTGCAGGACGCCGAAGACGCTGGTGACCACGGCGGTCACGATCATGCCGAGGGCGAGCAGGCTGAGGAGCCCGGTCCGGCCCTGCGGGATCGCGACGTCGAGGATCTCGCGCAGCAGGAACGGGGAGGCGACCGATACCAGCGACGAGGCGCCGACCAGCAGGCCGACGAGCGCCAGGCGGGCTCGGTAGGGATGGAAGAGACGGAGGATGCGCCGCACCTCGGCGGGCGGCTGCGTGCCGTCCCGGGGCGGTGGGGTCCAGTCGGGGCGATCGGGCTTCATGGGCTCCCTCAAGGGTTCGACAGCGAAGATTTTAAGAGCCTAGCTCATTGTTACCTATACTCACAATGAACTAGGTCCTGTTATTGTTCCCGGTATGAGCATTCCCGACGCCGACGGCGTGCTGGCCGAGCAGCTGCTGCGGCTCACCCGCAGACTCCACCGCATCCACAAGCAGCATCTGGAGCCGGCCGGCATCACCCCCGCGCAGGGCCGCCTGCTGCGCACCCTCTCGCACTACGACCGGCCGCCGCGGATGGCCGACATCGCCGAGCGGCTGGAAGTGGTGCCGCGCGCCGTGACCAGCCTGGTGGACGCGCTGGAGGAGTCCGGCAAGGTACGCCGCGCCCCCGATCCGACCAACCGGCGGGTGGTGCGCATCGAGCTCACCGACGAAGGACAGACCACCCTGCGGGCGCTGCGCGACGCGCGCCGCGGGGCCGCAGAGGAGATCCTTGCCCCACTGTCCGCCGATCAGCGCGAGGTGCTCGGCGGCCTGCTGTCCGCTCTGGTCGATGGAGCACCGGAGCGCCGCTGCTGAGGGGACTGTGCGCAGATGCCGCTGCTCGAGCCGAAACCCGGAGCTCTCCGCCCGACGACGAGCGAGGGGCCCTCACCCGACCGGGTCACCGACAGCCGGGCAACCGGCACGCCCGAGCCGCTGCGCCGCGAGCTGTCCGCCCTGCTCGGCCCCGACAAGGTCCTGACCAAGATCTCCGATCTCGTACGGTACGCGTCGGACGCCAGCCCGTACCGCTTCGTCCCCCAGGTCGTCGTGATCGCCGAGACCGTCGCCGACATCTCCGCGATCCTCTCGTACGCCCACACCAAGGGGCGGGAGGTCGTCTTCCGGGCCGCGGGCACCTCGCTCAACGGGCAGGCCCAGGGCGAGGACATCCTCGTCGACGTACGGCGCCACTGGGCGGGCATCGAGGTCCTGGAGGACGGCGCGCGGGCCCGTATCCAGCCGGGCACCACGATCGTGCGGGCCAATGCCACCCTCGCCCGGCACGGCCGCGTCCTGGGCCCGGACCCGGCCAGCGCCATCGCCTGCACGCTCGGCGGGGTCGTCGCCAACAACGCGTCGGGAATGACGGCCGGCACCACCCGCAACTCCTACCGGACGCTCGCCTCCCTGACCTTCGTGCTGCCGAGCGGCACCGTCGTGGACACCGCGTCCCCGACCGCCGACACCGATCTGGCCAGGACCGAACCCGACCTCTGCGCGGACCTGCTCGCCGTCAAGGCCGAGATCGAGGCAGACGCCGAGCTCACGGCCCGTATCCGCGCCAAGTACGAGATCAAGAACACCAACGGCTACCGCCTGGACGCCTACCTCGACGGAGCGACACCCGCCGAGATCCTGCGCGGCCTCATGGTCGGCTCCGAGGGCACCTTCGGCTTCATCTCGGAGGTCGTCTTCGACACCCTCCCGCTCAACCGCCTGGTCTCCACCGCGCTGCTCTTCTTCCCCTCCCTGCCCGCCGCGGCCGCTGCCGTGCCCCTCTTCAACGAGGCCGGCGCCATCGCGGTGGAGCTGATGGACGGCAACACCCTGCGCGCCTCGGTGAGCGTGGAGGGAGTGCCCGCCGACTGGGCCGGACTGCCCAAGGAGACCACCGCGCTCCTGGTGGAGTTCCGGGCGCCAGACGAAGAGGGGCGCCAGGGTTACGAACAGGCGGCGGCACGTACGGTCACCGGGCTCGAACTGGTCGCCCCCGTCGCCTCGGTGACCAATGAGTTCACCCGTGATGCCAAGACCATCGCCGGGTACTGGAAGGCCCGCAAGGCCTTCGTCACGGCGGTCGGCGGCGCCCGCCCCTCCGGTACGACGCTGATCACGGAGGACTTCGCCGTACCTCCGTCGAAGCTCGCCGATGCGTGCACGGCCCTGATCGAGCTCCAGACCAGGCACGGTTTCGACGCCGCCGTGGCCGGTCACGCGGCCCACGGAAACCTGCACTTCCTGCTGGCCTTCGACGCCGCGGACCCTGAGGACGTGGAGCGCTACGGCGCCTTCATGGAGGACTTCTGCCGCCTCACCGTCGAGCGCTTCGACGGCTCGCTCAAGGCCGAGCACGCCACCGGCCGCAACATCGCGCCGTTCCTGGAGCTCGAATGGGGCCCCAGGGCAACGGAGTTGATGTGGCGTACGAAGCAGATCATCGACCCCGCCGGGATCCTCGCCCCCCGTATCGTCCTCGACCGCGACCCCAGGGCCCATCTGCGCGGCCTCAAGACCATCCCCAGGGTCGAGCTGGTCGCCGACCCCTGCATCGAGTGCGGATTCTGCGAACCGACCTGCCCCAGCCACGACTTGACCACCTCGCCGCGCCAGCGGATCGTGCTGCGCCGCGAGATGATGCGCCAGCCGGGCGGCTCGCCGGTCGAGGAGAGCCTGCTCCAGTCGTACGGTTACGACGCAGTCGACACCTGCGCCGGCGACTCCACCTGCAAACTCGCCTGCCCCGTCGGCATCGACACGGGCGCGATGATGAAGGACTTCCGCCACCGGCGGCACACCCCGCGCGAGGAGCGGATCGCCGCCCTGGCCGCCAAGAACTTCAAGACGGTCGAGAAGTCGGCGCGCCTGGCCGTGGCGGCCGCGGACCGGATCAGCGACCGGCTCCTGGAGTCCGTGACCGGCCTCGTCCGCAAGGCGGTACGCCCCGACCTGGTCCCTGAGTGGCTGCCCGAGATCCCGGGCGCCGCGGCCCGCACACTCCCCCGCACCCCCCGCGCGGGCGCCACCGCCGTCTACTACCCGGCCTGCGTCAACCGCATCTTCGGCGAACCCGACGGCCACCGCGGCCCCTCCCTCCCCCAGGCCGTCGTCCTGCTCGCGGAGCGCGCCGGAAAGCCGGTGTGGATCCCGGAGGACGTCACGGGCACGTGCTGCGCGACGATCTGGCACTCCAAGGGGTACGACGAGGGCAACATCGTCATGGCCAACCGGATCGTCGAGGCCGCCTGGGGCTGGACCGGCGGGGGGAAACTCCCCCTGATCGTGGACGCCTCGTCCTGCACGCTGGGCATCGCCCACGAGGTCGTCCCGTACCTCAGCGACGACAACCGTGCGCTCCACCGGGAGCTGCGGATCGTCGACTCGATCGTCTGGGCCGCGGACCAGCTGCTCCCCGAGCTGACGGTGGTCCGCAAGGCGCGCTCCGCCGTCCTCCACCCCACCTGTTCCATGCAACACCTCGGCGACGAGGGCCAGTTGAAGGCCGTCGCCGAGGCCTGCGCGGAGGAGGTCGTCGTCCCGGACGACGCCGGCTGCTGCGCCTTCGCGGGCGACCGCGGCATGCTCCACAAGGAGCTCACCGCATCGGCGACGGCGAAGGAGGCCGCCGAGGTCACCGCCAGGGACTTCGAGGTGCATCTCTCGGCGAACCGGATGTGCGAGGTGGGCATGGACCATGCGACGGGCCGCAGCTATTTCTCCGTACTGCTGGAGCTGGAGCGTGCGACCCGTCCGGGACCCGACTACCTGCGGCGGAGCTGATCCGCAGACCAATTACCGGACAATTCAAGAGAGTTGAGTCCAAGGGTTCGTAAACAAGAGTCCAAATCTTCCCCTTGCGCAACAGCAGCCTCAGCCACCAGGGTCCTGACGGGATCACAGAACAGCCGCGCACCGTCAGCACTCTTGGAGGCTCGATGAACGAGGCAGAAGTTCAGGATCACGGGAGCGAGGAGAGCCGGGAGGAAGGCCGCGACGGCGGCATCAGCCGTCGGTCGGCACTGACCGCTGGAGCGGTGGGAGCCGCCGGACTCGGACTCGGACTCGGCGCGCTCGGCACGGGCGCCGCGGCCGCCGAGGAGAGCACCTCGGCCCACGTACCGAAGCGCCAGGGCAGCACCATGGTCGGCGTGCCGTTCGAGCGCCGCTCCACCGTCCGCGTCGGCATCATCGGCCTCGGCAACCGGGGCGGCAGCGTCATCGACCTCTATCTCGCCGTCCCCGGCGTACAGGTCGTCGCCGTCTGCGACCCGGTGAGGACGAAGGCCGAGCAGGCCTCCGCCAAGGTCGTCGCCGCAGGTCGGCCCGCACCCGCTGTCTACGCCAACGGCGAGCACGACTACGAGAATCTCTACCGGCGCGGCGACATCGATTTCGTCCATGTGGCCACCCCCTGGGACGTCCACTTCGACATGGCGAAAGCCGCCCTCCTCAACGGCAAGCACGTCGGCGTGGAGTGCCCGATCGCGCTCAGGCTCGACCAGCTGTGGGAGCTGGTCGACCTCTCGGAACGCACCAGACGGCACTGCATGCAGCTGGAGAACTGCTGTTACGGCAGGAACGAGATGCGCGTCCTGCGCATGGCGCACGCCGGGCTCTTCGGCGATCTGCTGCACGGCGCGGGCGCGTACAACCACGATCTGCGCGGCCTGATGTTCTCGCCGACGTACTACGAAGGCCCCTGGCGGCGCCTGTGGCACACCCGGCTGCGCGGCGACCTCTACCCCAACCACGGCTTCGGCCCGGTCGCCAACTACATGGACATCAACCGCGGTGACCGCGCCGTGTCCATCACCAGCGTCGGCTCGCCCTCGCTCGGGCTCGCCGAGTACCGGGCGGCCAACATGCCCGCAGGCGACCCGAGCTGGAAGGAAACCTACATCGAGAGCGACCGGACGATCAGTCTCGTCCAGACGGCGAAGGGCCGGGTGATCCGCCTGGAGCACGATGTCTCGACGCCCCACCCGTACAGCCGGATCAACAGCCTGGGCGGCACCAAGGGCGTCTTCGAGGACTACCCGGAGCGGATCTACATCGAGCCGGACCACAAGAACGACTCCTGGGGCGACTTCTCGAAGTACGCCGAGTGGGACCACTGGCTGTGGAAGGAACACGCCAATCCGCCCGGCGGGCACGGCGGCATGGACTACATGCTCGTCTTCCGGCTGATGCAGTGCATCCAGCTCGGTCTCGTCCCCGATTTCGATGTGTACGACGCTGCGACCTGGACCTCGCCCGTACCGCTGAGCCATCTGTCGATCAAGGGCAAGGGGCAGCCGCAGCAGATACCGGACTTCACCCGCGGCGAGTGGAAGAAGGCCCGTTCCGGGATGGACTCCACGAGGCCATCGGTGTAGCAGCGGGGCAGGCCCGGCCGGACGTCCGTGGCTCATTCCAGGTCGGAGAGCGGAAAATCGATTGCCCCGGGGACCGCACAGGCGCGAACCTTGCACGGTTTGCGCCAACCATCAATCCCTGGGACGTCATGCAGATTCGCGATCTTCCGTATTCAGATCCTGGCGATCCGGACGTCCGGTCGGGCCCTCGTTTTCTCTACTGGCTCGGCCGCAACCAACTGCGCGGACAGCTCAAGTCCCTCGCCTGGGGCCTGCTCCACCAGTGCGGCATCGCCGGCTTTCCGTTCGGCGTCGGCATGGCCGTACAGGCCGTGATCGACCGCTCGGGCGTCCGGCTGATCATCTCCGGCGGGCTGATCCTGCTGTTCGGCGCGGTGACCGCGATCGGCGACACCATGCTGCACCGCACCGCCGTCACCAACTGGATCACCGCCGCGGCACGCGTCCAGCAGCTGCTGGCCCGCAAGACCGCCCAGCTGGGCTCCGCGCTGACCCGGCGGGTCGCCGCGGGCGAGGTCGTGGCGGTCTCCACCGGCGACGTCGAGAAGATCGGCTGGTTCGTCGAGGCGCTGTCGCGCTTCGCCGCCGCCGCGACCGCACTGGTGCTGATCTGCGTCGGCCTGGCCTTCTACCTGCCGTCGCTCGGGGTGCTGGTGGCGATCGCCATGCCCGTACTGGCCCTGGCCGTACTGCCGCTGCTCCCCCGCGCCACCCAGCGCGCCGACATCCAGCGCGAGAAGGCCGGCAAGGCCACCGAGCTGGCCTCGGACACCGTCGCGGGCCTGCGCGTCCTGCGCGGCATCGGCGGCGAGGAGCTCTTCCTCGACCGCTACCGCCGCGCCTCGCAGGAGGTCCGCAAGGCCGCCGTACGCAGTGCGCGCATGTGGTCGCTGATCTCGGCGATCCAGGTGCTGCTGCCGGGTCTGCTGCTGATCGGGCTGGTCTGTTACGGGGCGAAGCTCGCCTCCGAGGGCCGTATCTCGGTCGGCCAGCTGGTCACCGTGTACAGCGCGGTGACGCTGATGCTCTTCCCTCTGCGGCACTTCGAGGAGATCGCCATGGCGTACTCCTTCTCCCGGCCTTCGGCCAAGCGCGCGGCCAGGGTGCTGTCGCTGGAGCGGACGTCGTACGAGAACGAGGGCACCGCCTCCGGCAGCCCGGCCGGGGATCTCTACGACCCGGCCACCGGACTGCTCGCCCCGGCCGGCCGGTTCACCGCCGTCGTGTGCGGCGACCCGGACGCGGCGGGGGCCCTCGCGGAACAGCTCGGCGGGCATGCCGAGTCCGCGTCCGAGGAGAAGGCGCCGTCCGTGCTGCTCGGCGGGATCGCCCTCGACGACCTGGAGCTCGACGCGGCCCGCCGGGCCGTCCTCGTACAGGACAAGGATCCGGTGCTGCTCTCGGGCACGCTGCGAGAGCTCCTCGACGTCCCCTCGTCCGGCGAGGTGAGCGCCGAGGACGCGCTCGCCGCCGCCCAGTGCGGCGACGTACTGAACGCACTCGCACAGGCGTCCGTCGACGACAGCGACGACCCGATGCGGACCAGGATCACCGAGCGCGGACGGTCGCTCTCCGGCGGACAGCGGCAGCGGCTCGCGCTGGCGCGCTCGCTGGTCACCGATCCCGAGGTGCTGGTGCTCGACGAGCCGACGTCGGCCGTCGACTCGCACACCGAGGCGCGCGTCGCCGCCGGCATCAAGCACCTGCGCGCCGGGCGTACGACCGTGGTCTTCGCATCGTCGCCGCTGCTGCTCGACCACGCGGACCGCGTGGTGTTCGTGCACGACGGCACGGTCGCGGCGGTGGGTGTGCACCGCGAACTGGTGCACACCGAGCCGCTGTACCGCGCGGTCGTGACCCGTGAGACAGAAGAAGAAACCCAAGCCTTCGCAGAGATCGAGGAGTCGGCATGATCGGCCTGGCGCCCCCGGCGTACGACCCGGCGGCACCCCAGACGGCCACCACCCTGCCGGTCGGCACGCCCGCGACCGTACGGACCTATGTGGGCGAGCTGATGAAGCGGCATCGCACTGCTTTCGCGATGCTGATCGGGGTCAACGCGGTCGCGGTGATCGCCTCACTGGTCGGCCCCTACCTGCTGGGCTCCCTGGTCGAGGACCTGTCGAACGGGGCGAAGGAACTCCATCTGGAGCGCACCGCCGCCGTGTTCGGCGTCGCGCTCCTCGTCCAGACCCTCTTCACCAGGCTGGTACGGCTGCGTGGCGCGATGCTCGGCGAGGAGATGCTGGCCGACCTGCGCGAGGACTTCCTCGTGCGGTCGGTCGGGCTGCCGCCGGGCGTCCTTGAGCGGGCCGGCACCGGTGACCTGCTCTCCCGTATCACCACGGACATCGACCGGCTCGCCAACGCCATGCGCGAGGCCGTACCGCAGCTCGCCATCGGCGTGGTGTGGGCGGCGCTGCTGATCGGCGCGCTGACGGTGACGGCGCCGCCGCTGGCGCTCGCCGTGCTGATCGCGCTGCCGGTGCTGGTCGTCGGCTGCCGCTGGTACTTCAAGCGGGCGCCCTCCGCGTACCGCTCGGAGGCGGCCGGGTACGCGGCGGTCGCCGCCATGCTCACCGAGACGGTCGACGCGGGCCGCACCGTCGAGGCCCACCGCCTCGGCGCGCGGCGCGTGGCCCTGTCCGACCAGCGGGTGGCCGAGTGGACGGCGTGGGAACGGTACACATTGTGGCTGCGCTCGGTGCTCTTCCCGGTCATCAACATCACGTACGTGACGATCCTCGGCGCTGTGCTGATGCTCGGCGGCTGGTTCGTCCTGGAGGACTGGATCACCGTGGGCCAGCTGACGACGGGAGCGCTGCTCGCACAGATGATGGTCGACCCGGTGGGGCTGATCCTCCGCTGGTACGACGAGCTGCAGGTGGCGCAGGTGTCGCTGGCCAGGCTCGTGGGCGTACGGGAGATCGAACCGGACGCCGGGGACGAGCGGATCGGACCCGACGGGCGCGAAGTCCGCGCCGACGACGTGCACTTCGGGTACCGGGAGGGCGTCGACGTCCTGCACCAGGTGACCCTCGATGTGCCGCCCGGGACGCGGATGGCGCTGGTCGGGCCTTCCGGTGCGGGCAAGTCGACGCTGGGGCGGCTGCTCGCGGGGATCTACGCGCCGCGTACGGGCGAGGTCACGCTGGGCGGCGCGGAGCTGTCCCGGATGCCGGCCGAGCGGGTGCGTGAGCATGTGGCGCTGGTCAACCAGGAGCATCACGTCTTCGTGGGCTCGCTGCGCGACAATCTGCTGCTCGCCCGTACCGGGGCCGGGGACGCCGAACTGTGGGCAGCGCTCGGCGCGGTGGACGCGGACGGCTGGGCGCGGGCCCTGGAGGAGGGACTGGACGCCGAGGTCGGTTCGGGCGGGATCGCCCTCACGCCGGCCCAGGCCCAGCAGATCGCGCTGGCCCGTCTCGTGCTCGCCGATCCGCACACCCTGGTCCTCGACGAGGCCACGTCGCTCCTGGACCCGCGCGCGGCCCGCCACTTGGAGCGGTCGCTGGCGCGGGTCCTCGACGGTCGTACGGTCGTGGCCATCGCGCACCGGCTGCACACCGCACACGACGCGGATGTGATCGCGGTGGTGGAGGAGGGCCGGATCAGCGAACTGGGCAGCCACGACGAACTGGTCGCGGCGGACGGCGCCTATGCGGCGCTGTGGCGGTCCTGGCACGGCTGACCCGGCGCCTCTTCACGAGGCGCCTCCTCACGAGGCCACGCTGTCGGCGGCTTCCGTATCGGCCGCCGACAGGTGCGTGGCACGCAGCGGGCCCCGGGTGAGGATGCAGAGGAACAGGACGGCCATGACGGCGACGCCTGCCCACATGGCCTGCTGCCAGCCGCCGACGAACGATTCCCGGGCGGCACGGGCCAGCGCCTGTGCGTGGGAGCCCGCTCCGTTCGCGGCCTCCAGGGCGTTGGCGACGCCTTCGCGTGCGGTGTCGGCGGCGCCCCGGGGAACGCCGTCGAGCCGGGAGTCGATGGCATTGCGGTAACCGGCGGACAGGAGCGCGCCGAGCAGGGCGACTCCGAGCGCGGTGCCGAACTCCCGGGTGACGTCGTTGAGTGCGGAGGCAACACCCTGGCGCTCACGCGGCAGGGCGCCGGTGATGGCCTCGGTCGACGGCGTCATGGACAGCCCCATCCCGGTCCCCATGGCGAGCATGCCGGGAAGGACGGAGAGGTAGCCGCCGTCGACGGAGACGAAGGTGGCCATGAGGGCCAGACCGGCGCCTGCCAGGAGGATTCCGGTCGCCATCGTGGACCGGCTGCCGATCCGTGCGGCCAGCTTGGGGGCGAGGCCCGAACTCATCATCATGAGCACGGCCATGGGCATGAGGGCCAGGGTGGACAGCAGTCCCGACCAGCCGAGCACGGCCTGGAAGAACGGGAAGAGCACCACGAAGATCCCTGCCTGTACACCGAAGACCACCAGGAGCGTGATCGAACCGCCGGCCAGTCCGCGCTCGCCGAAGAGGCGCACGTCCAGGAGGGCGGCGTCACGGCGGCGCAGTTCCCAGGCCACGAAGCCGACGGCGGCGAAGAGGCCGACGACCAGGCCGAGCAGGGTGGCGGGGGCGGTCCAGCCCCGTTCGGGTCCTTCCTGAAGGACGAAGATGAGGCCGACCACCGCGACGACGGAGGTCAGCGCACCGACGGTGTCGAAGGTGTGCCCTGACTTCTCGCGGGAGTCGGGTACGGACCGCAGGGCCATGCCGAGCGCCACGACGACGAGCACGACGGGCAGGACGAACAGCCACCGCCAGTTCGCCACGTCGACCAGGGCCGCGGAGAGGAACATCCCCAGGACGCCGCCGCCTCCCGCGACACCGGTCCAGATCCCGATCGCCCGTCCGCGCTCTTCCTCCGGGAAGGTCGAGGTGATGACGGCGAGGGTGATGGGCATGATCATTGCCGCGCCCACGCCGCTGAACAGGCGTGCGGCGAGCATGACTTCCGTCGAGGGGGCGAGACCGGCCACCGCACTCGCGACGCCGAAGACGGTCAGTCCTGTGATGAGCATGGGCTTGCGGCCCCGGCGGTCGCCGAGCGCGCCGAGCGGCAGGAGCAGCGCGGCCAGGCTGAGCGTGTAGATGTTGATGATCCAGAGGATCGTGCTCTGCGAGGCGCCGAAGGCGACCGCGAGGTCGGGCTGGGCGACGTTGAGCCCGGACACCGAGGCGATGACGGCCATCAGCGCGATACAGACGGTCACCAGGATCGTGCGGCGCCGGCGCGCGTCGAGGACACCCTCGCCGGTGGCACCGCCGGGGTCGGCGGCGCGGGGCTGTGGAGACTGTTTCGTACGCATGGATTTCTCTCCCAGGGGCGGTGCGTCGTCGGGGGGCTGCGTTCACGACGGTAAACACTCCTTGCGGTGGGGGCATAAGATGTTGCCTATGACGCAAGACAATGGCGAGCTGGACAGCCTGGTACGCAAACGGATCCGGGCCCTGCGGGTGGCCCAGGGCTGGTCCCTGGAGGAACTGGCCGCGCGCGCCAAGGTCAGTCAGTCCACGCTCAGCCGCATCGAGAACGGCCAGCGCCGTCTCGCCCTGGACCAGCTCGCCACTCTCGCCCGCGCCCTGGACACGTCCCTGGACCAGCTCGTCGAGGCCGACACCGACGACGTCGTCATCAGCCCGGTGATCGACGGAACCCATGGGCTCATGCGCTGGCCCATCAAGGCGGACCCCGGCATGAGTGTCGTACGCCAGCGCATGACGAATCCGCCGCCCGACAGCCCCTCACGCATGCGCGCCCATCCGGGCCGCGAATGGCTCGTGGTCCTGTCGGGCACCGCGGTTCTGCTACTGGGCAACCGGCGCATTCGCGTGGAGACGAACCAGGCGGTGGAGTTCCCCACGATGCTGCCGCACGCCATCGGCGCCGAAGGCGGACCCTGCGAGATCATGGGCATCTTCGACCGCGACGCCCGCCGCGGCCACCCGCGCGGCAACGACGTCTGAGCCGGCGGCCGAGCCTGCCCGGCTTGCGCCTGCGGCCGTACATCCGGCCATCGTCTTGCGCATCCCGGGAACCATGGTGCCGCGACAGCAAGATCCTCTTAGCGTGGCCGACATGACCCACGCATCCCCGCACACGGCACACGAGGGCGCGCACCCCGCTGCCCAGCACACCCCTGACGACTCCGAAGGCCATGCGGAGATCCTCGATCTGGACGCGGAAGTGCTCGCCGAGCACACCGCGTCCATCACCGCATGGCTGCCCGTGGAGAAGGACCCGCGCCACATCGTGGACCTGGGCTGCGGAACCGGGACCGGCACCTTCGCCCTGCTCACGCGGTTCCCCGGAGCCGAGGTGACCGCGGTCGACACGTCGGCCGGCCATCTCCGGCGCCTGCGGGAGCGCGCCGAGGCACTCGGTGCCGGTGACCGGGTGCGCACGGTACAGGCCGATCTCGACGCGGACTGGCCCGAGCTCGGCCGGCCCGACCTGGTGTGGGCGTCGGCGTCGATGCACCACATGGCCGACCCCGGCCGCGCGCTGCGCAAGGTCCACGATCTGCTCGCGCCCGGCGGACTGTTCGCCGTCGTCGAGCTGGCCGGCTTCCCGCGCTTCCTGCCCGGCGACGCGCCGGAGGAGCGGCCCGGCATCGAGGAGCGCTGCCACGCCGCCCTCGCGCACCACGCCGCCGAGCGTGTGCCGCACCGCGGAGCCGACTGGGGGCCCATGCTGGCGGCCGCCGGGTTCGGCGTCGAGGGCGAGCGCACCATCACGGTGAACGTCGAAGGCTCCCGCAGCGACGCGGTCGGCCACTACGCGCTCAGCAGCCTGAAGCGCCTGCGGGACAGCGCCGCCCACGAGCTGTCCGCCGAGGACCTGACCGCCCTGGATCAGCTGCTCGACACCGACAGCCCCCGGAGCATCCTGCGCCGCGGCGACCTGGCGGTCCGTACCGAACGCACCGTGTGGGCCGCACGCCGCGTCTGACCCGGGCAGGAACTCAGATGTAGCCCAGCGCCGCGGCGCAGCCCACCCCGCCCGCCACCATGAACACCGGCATCAGCACCTTCAGCTCCACCCAGCTGCCGGCCCGGAACCGCATCAGCTTCGGCGGCCCGATCGGGTACCAGCGCCTGCGGCCGATCGGGATCGGCCACAGGATCGGGCACCCCGACACCGTCAGCGCGTCCCCGATGTCGTGCACCAGCGCGCCGAGCACGATCGGCAGGCCCAGCCACATGTACGCCTGGCCCGGCTCCGTGAACAGCCAGTCCGCGCCGTTCCCCGGCTTGTCCAGGACCCCCGCGAGGATCCACGCACCGGCGGCGGCGAGCAACCACACCAGGACGTCGCTGCTGGTCCCGCGTGCCGCCCGCCAGAGCAGGCCTTCGATCGCGAGGACCAGGTGGACGAAGAGGATGCCGAGCACCGCCCACCTGCCGCCGAAGATTGCCACGGCCGAGATGCCGGCCCCGAGCAGCACCGCCCACACCCAGGTGTGGGTCAGGGTCCGGTGGCCACCGTTCCTGCGCGGGTCGCCCTTGGCGCGGGTCGCTTTGTAGACGCCGGAGGAGATCTTGTCGACGATCTCGCAGAGCACCCAGGAGACCGGCCCGAAGGCCCGCGAGATGGTCGCGGACTTGTGGTCCAGGTCGGGCGCCAGGGCCGCGCCCGCACAGATCAGTGCTCCGACCACGAGCACCGGCCATGGCATCGGATGGCCCTTGGCCGCCGCGGCGGCCCCCACCCCCAGCCAGGCTGCCGCTCCTGACAGAGAGTGTGCCGGTCCCATCATGGTCGTTCCCGCCCCATTGCTGTTGTGGTGAAGCCAGTTGAGGTCAGAGCGTATCGCTCATGATCTTCGTCCTGACGTCCGGTTCCGTGATCCGGTCGTCCGGCAGGCAAGATGGGGGTGTGACCCTTATTGATCAGCTGCCGCCGACCGCCGACCCCGACGCCCTCTTCGAGGCCTTCTCGTCATGGGCCGAGGATCAGGGCATCACCCTCTACCCGGCCCAGGAAGAGGCGCTGATCGAGGTGGTCTCCGGGGCCAACGTGATCCTTTCCACCCCCACCGGGTCCGGAAAGAGCCTGGTCGCGGCGGGTGCGCACTTCGCCGCGCTGGCCCAGGACAAGGTCACCTTCTACAGCGCTCCGATCAAGGCGCTGGTCTCCGAGAAGTTCTTCGACCTCTGCAAACTCTTCGGCACCGAGAACGTCGGCATGCTGACCGGCGACGCCTCGGTCAACGCCGACGCACCCGTCATCTGCTGCACGGCGGAGGTCCTGGCCTCCATCGCCCTGCGCGACGGCAAGCACGCCGACATCGGCCAGGTCGTGATGGACGAGTTCCACTTCTACGCCGAGCCGGACCGCGGCTGGGCCTGGCAGATCCCGATCCTGGAGCTCCCGCAGGCCCAGTTCATCCTGATGTCCGCGACCCTCGGTGACATGTCGCGCTTCAAGGAGGATCTGACCCGCCGCACGGGCCTGCCCACCTCGATCATCCAGTCGGCGACGCGACCGGTCCCGCTCAGTTACGAGTACCGCCGCACGCCCATCACCGAGACGCTCACCGAGCTCCTGGAGACGAAGCAGGCCCCGATCTACATCGTGCACTTCACGCAGGCGAACGCCGTCGAGCGCGCGCAGTCGCTGATGAGCATCAATATGTGCTCCAAAGAGGAGAAGGAGAAGATCGCCGACCTGATCGGCAGTTTCCGATTCACCACCAAGTTCGGCCAGAACCTCTCGCGTTACGTCCGCCACGGCATCGGCGTCCACCACGCGGGCATGCTCCCCAAGTACCGCCGCCTGGTCGAGAAGCTGGCGCAGGCAGGCCTGTTGAAGGTCATCTGCGGTACGGACACACTGGGCGTCGGCGTCAACGTCCCCATCCGTACCGTCCTGTTCACCGCGCTCACCAAGTACGACGGCACCCGTGTCCGCACCCTGCGCGCCCGTGAGTTCCACCAGATCGCGGGCCGCGCGGGCCGGGCCGGCTTCGACACGGCGGGCTTCGTCGCCGCCCAGGCGCCCGAGCACGAAGTGGAGAACGTGAAGGCGCTCGCGAAGGCGGGGGACGACCCGAAGAAGCGCCGCAAGGTGGTCCGCAAGAAGGCCCCCGAGGGCTTCATCGCCTGGACGGACGCCACTTTCGACAAGCTGATCGCCGCCGATCCCGAGCCGCTGACCTCGCGCTTCCGGGTCACCCACACCATGCTGCTCTCGGTGATCGCCCGCCCGGGCAACGCCTTCGACGCGATGCGCCACCTCCTGGAGGACAACCACGAGCCGCGCAGGGCCCAGCTGCGCCATATCCGTCGCGCCATCGCGATCTACCGCTCCCTGCTGGACGGCGGTGTGGTGGAGCAGCTCGACACCCCCGACGCCGAGGGCCGCACCATCCGGCTCACCGTCGACCTCCAGCAGAACTTCGCGCTCAACCAGCCGCTCTCCACCTTCGCGCTGGCCTGCTTCGACCTGCTGGACGCCGAGTCCCCTTCGTACGCGCTGGACATGGTGTCCGTCGTCGAGTCGACGCTGGACGACCCGCGGCAGATCCTGGCCGCCCAGCAGAACAAGGCGCGTGGCGAGGCGGTCGGCCAGATGAAGGCGGACGGCATCGAGTACGAGGAGCGCATGGAGCTCCTGCAGGACGTCACGTACCCCAAACCCCTCGAAGAGCTCCTGGTCCACGCGTACAACGTGTACCGCACGAGCCACCCGTGGGTCGGCGACCACCCGGTCTCGCCGAAGTCCGTCATCCGCGACATGTACGAACGCGCCATGACCTTCGCGGAGTTCACCTCCCACTACGAGCTGGCCCGCACCGAAGGCATCGTGCTGCGCTATCTCGCGGGCGCGTACAAGGCGCTCGAACACACCATTCCCGACGACCTGAAGTCGGAGGACCTCCAGGACCTGACCGCCTGGCTCGGCGAGCTGGTCCGCCAGGTCGACTCCAGCCTCCTGGACGAGTGGGAGCAGCTCGCCAACCCCGAGGTGGAGACGGCCGAACAGGCCGCCGAGCGCGCCGACCAGGTCAAGCCGGTCACCGCCAACGCCCGGGCCTTCCGCGTTCTCGTACGCAACGCGATGTTCCGCCGCGTCGAACTGGCCGCGCTCGACCGCTTCTACGACCTGGGCCAGCTGGACGCCGAGTCCGGCTGGGACAAGGACGCCTGGAGCGAGGCCATGGACGCGTACTGGGACGAGCACGACGAGCTGGGCACGGGGCCCGACGCCCGCGGCCCCAAGTTGCTGATCATCGAGGAGGACGCCGCCCACGGTCTGTGGCGTGTCCGCCAGATCTTCGCCGACCCCAGCGACGACCATGACTGGGGCATCAGCGCGGAGGTGGATCTCGCGGCCTCCGACGAAGAGGCCCGTGCGGTCGTCCGTGTCACCGCAGTCGGCCAGCTCTGAGACCTCAGGAGATTCACAGATGACGAACCCCGCCGAGCGACTCGTCGACCTGCTCGACCTGGAGCGGATCGAGGTCAACATCTTCCGCGGCCGCTCACCCCAGGAGTCCCTCCAGAGGGTCTTCGGCGGCCAGGTCGCGGGCCAGGCGCTGGTCGCGGCCGGGCGTACGACCGACGGCGACCGCCCGGTCCACTCCCTGCACGCGTACTTCCTGCGCCCCGGCCGCCCGGGCGTCCCGATCGTCTACCAGGTCGAGCGGATGCGGGACGGCCGCTCCTTCACCACCCGTCGGGTCACCGCGGTCCAGCAAGGCCGCACGATCTTCAACCTCACGGCCTCTTTCCACAAGCCGGAGGAGGGCACCTTCGAGCACCAGCTGCCGCCGGCCCGCGAGGTCCCCGACCCCGAGTCGCTGCCGACGGTCACCGAGGAGATCCGCGAGCACCTGGGCGAACTCCCCGACGCCCTGGAACGGATGGCCCGCCGCCAGCCCTTCGACATCCGTTACGTCGACCGGCTGCGCTGGACACCCGACGAGATCAAGGGAGCCGAACCGCGCAGCACGGTCTGGATGCGCGCGGTCGGCGATCTCGGCGACGACCCCCTGGTGCACACCTGCGCGCTCACGTACGCCAGCGACATGACGCTGCTGGACGCGGTCCGCATCCCCGTCGAACCGCTGTGGGGCCCGCGCGGGTTCGACATGGCGTCGCTGGACCACGCGATGTGGTTCCACCGCCCGTTCCGTACGGACGAATGGTTCCTGTACGACCAGGAGTCCCCGATCGCGACGGGCGGACGCGGCCTTGCGCGCGGCCGGATCTACGACCGGGCGGGGAACCTCCTGGTCTCGGTGGTCCAGGAAGGGCTATTTCGTCCGTACAACACAGGTAACAAATCGACACCCTGAACGGGTATCCCGATCCGGTCCGGCCCATACACCCGAATCCGCTCACACCCAGTCGGCTGCAGCAGACTTGCTGCACAGGTCGTGAAAGCCGACAGTCCGGAGCTCGCCAAAGGGCCCTCCCTCGTATGGGCACCGGGTGGAGCCCCGTCGTCGCGCGAACACCGCAGCCGCCCAGGGCCGAGGTGTCAGTGGCTCATGCAAGGGTGCTCCCATGGAACCTTTGGCAGTGGTTGAGGCATTGTGGGATCGGATCCAGGCGCGCGATTGGTCAGGTGTCGCTGACTTGGTCGCAGAGGACGTCGTGGTGGAGTGGCCGGTCAGCGCGGAGCGCATCGTTGGCAACAAGAACTTCGTCGCGGTGAACAGCGAATATCCGGGGGGCTGGTCGATTCGGGTGCTGCGGATCGTAGCTGACGGCAGCGAGGTTGTTTCCGAAGTCGAGGTGCCGCATGACGAGTTCGGCGTGTTCCGTGTGGCCTCGTTCTGGACCGTCCAGCAGGGACGGATCGTGCGTGGCCGGGAGTACTGGACGAGTGTGGGGGCTGATCCGCGCCCGGAGTGGCGGGCGGCTCTGGCTGAGCCCATGTGAGGCGGTTGCCGCTCTCAGCGACGCTCCGGCTGATGTGGCCGTGCCGTAGCAAGGGCCGTGCGGGTTAAGTGAGTTGTGAAGCCGACCTGGGCCCGCGCGGCCTGCTCTCAGCCTGCCCTGTCCGGTGTCTCCCGCTCACACCTCGGCGAGTTGTTCGCCGAACTCGCCGCCCCGTGGGAGGCCACGCGGCAGTCCGGACTTCGCGAAGCCCGAGGTGGGGAACGCCGCAGGGCGGCCGACGCCGGGCGCAAGCCGAGGTCTGCACGGACCGACCCCTCCGATGCGTTACGGCGGGTCTCTGGAACAGTACGTACCCATAGACCCGCAATCCGCACGACAGGAGCTATCGATGAGCCTCTACGACATCCCCCTGCGCACCCTGACCGGCGAGCCCACCTCCCTGGCCGACTACAGCGGCAAAGCGGTCCTGCTGGTGAACGTCGCGTCCAAGTGCGGCCTCACACCGCAGTACGCCGGCCTGGAGCGCCTGCAGCAGACGTACGGCGAGAAGGGCTTCACGGTCCTCGGCGTACCGTGCAACCAGTTCGCGGGCCAGGAGCCGGGCAACGCGGAGGAGATCCAGACCTTCTGCTCGGCCACGTACGGCGTAACGTTCCCGCTGCTGGAGAAGGTCGAGGTCAACGGGGAGCACCGGCACCCGCTGTACACGGAGCTGACCCAGGTCGCCGACGCGGAGGGCGAGGCCGGCGACATCCAGTGGAACTTCGAGAAGTTCCTGACAAATTCACGCGGCGAAGTGGTAGGCCGTTTCCGTCCCCGCACCGAGCCGGACGCCCCCGAGCTCATCGCGGCTATTGAGGCCCAGCTGCCCGCCTGAAGCGGAATCGCCATCGGATAACCATGCACAGAATGAAGCGCCCGCCCTGAAAGGGGACCGGGCGCTTCTTTGCGCTCCGGTGCACTCGGTCCCCGGGCCCCGTGCTTGACGACCGCCGAGACGACACACGGCCCGGTTCCCGGTTCCTCTCCGAGATCCGGCGCACCTGCAAAGCCACCTGCGTAGATCCACTGGGCACGCTTACACCGAGCGACACGGCCTCACCCAGAGCGGCAAGGAGGGCGAGGCCATGGATGCCTTCGGGAGTCTCGTCTTCCTGCGCCCGCCGTGCGGCGGCATCGGGTGGACCGCCGACGCTGAATTCGTGAAGCCTGCCGGCTCACTGGCCGCACTCCGTCATACGCAGAGAAAAGCGCCCGCTCCCTGGCCGGGAGCGGGCGCTTTCGCGCTCCGGCTGTGGGCTCAGCTCTGGGGGCGGCTGCCGTGGTTCGCGTTGTGCTTACGGCGGGCCTTCTTCTTGCGGCGTCGTTTGGAGGCCATGCCTCCTCCTTCCTGAGGGTGCGTTTCTCACCGGAATCTATGATTCCACTCCCTCGCGCCCCGCACGACTCGGCGCTTCGCCCCTAGGAGTCGATGCCGGTGATGACCGCGTCCCCGAGCGGGGCTTCTGCTTCGGTGAAGCCCGCCACCTGCAGGGCGTCGGCCGCGATGCGGCGGGCCTCGTCCTCGGCGCCCGTCGTGTCGTCGGCCTCCACCTCCAGGCGGAGGCTGAACGCTTTGGTGCCGCTGTAGAGCGTGAGGAGAGCGAGATCCTCCGCCTCACCGAACGTGGTCGTCTGCGGATCGGCCGGACTCAGCCTGCTCAGGAGCGTCTGGTGCGCGGCCGGGGTGAGGTCGGCGAGGAATGTGCCGGGGATCGTCACGACGAAGATGGTCATGGTGGAAAAGGTTGCCCCGTCGTGGCCCGACGATGCGTGCGTGAAGGCGGTACGGCGCGTCGGGGACAGTCGAGGGCCCCGCAGGTCCGGCCTGCGGGGCCCTCTTCGTGCGGCGCGTGCTATTCCGGCTTCTTGTCGCCCGTCAGCGAGTCCTTGGCGCCCGCGAGGGTGTCCTTCGCGCTCTCGACCATGTCCTTGGCCTTGCCCTTGGCCTGGTCGGTCTTGCCCTCGCCGGTCATGCGGTCATTGCCTGTCGCCTTGCCGACCGCTTCCTTCGCCTTGCCCTTGAGCTTGTCGAAGGTGCCGTTGTCGTCGCCCATCACTGCCGCCTTTCGTCTACGGTCCCCCGCCCCCACCGTGCCGCAGGTGACGGAGGTCCGCATGCGGAGACGCCGCCGGGACGTCAGCGGATCGGCATGCCCGACAGAGTGCGGGCGATCACCAGGCGCTGGATCTCGCTCGTACCCTCGAAGATCGTGTAGATCGCCGCGTCGCGGTGCATCCGCTCCACCGGGTACTCGCGGGTGTAGCCGTTGCCGCCGAGGATCTGGATGGCCTGGGCCGTGACCTTCTTCGCCGTCTCGCTGGCGTACAGCTTCGACATCGAGCCCTCGGCCGAAGTGAACGGCTTGCCCGCGGACGCCATCCAGGAGGCGCGCCACACCAGAAGGCGGGCCGCGTCGATCTGGGTGCGCATGTCGGCCAGTTGGAAGGCGATGCCCTGGTTGTCGATGATCGGGCGGCCGAACTGGGTGCGGGTCTTCGCGTAGTCGAGTGCGACCTCGTACGCGGCCCGGGCGGTGCCCACCGCCATGGCGCCGACAGCCGGGCGGGACGCCTCGAAGGTGGCCATCGCGGCGTTCTTCACGCGCTCGCCGCCGCCCGCCTTCACGCGCTCACGGGCGCGGGCCAGGCGGTCGTCCAGCTTGTCCTTGCCGCCGAGCAGGCAGTGTCCGGGGATGCGCACGTCCTCCAGTACGACCTCGGCGGTGTGCGAGGCGCGGATGCCGTGCTTCTTGAACTTCTGGCCCTGGGAGAGGCCGGGGGTGTTCGGCGGGACGATGAAGGAGGCATGACCCTTGGAGCCGAGCTCCGGGTCGACCGCCGCGACCACGACGTGCACGTTGGCTATGCCGCCGTTGGTCGCCCAGGTCTTGGTGCCGTTGAGGACCCACTCGTCCTTGGCCTCGTCGTAGACCGCACGGGTGCGCATCGCGGCGACGTCCGAGCCCGCGTCCGGCTCCGAGGAGCAGAAGGCGGCGACCTTGACGTCGGCGGCGTCCCCGTACATCTGGGGAATCCAGGTGCCGATCTGCTCCTCGGTGCCGTTCGCGAGGACGCCGACCGCGGCCAGACCCGTACCGACGATGGAGAGGGCGATGCCCGCGTCGCCCCAGAAGAGCTCCTCCATGGCCATGGGGATGCCGAGACCCGTGGGGTCGAAGAACTGCTGCGCGTAGAAGTCGAGCGAGTAGATGCCGACCTTGGCGGCTTCCTGGATCACCGGCCAGGGAGTCTCCTCACGCTCGTCCCACTCGGCGGCGGCCGGGCGGATGACATCCGCGGCAAAGCCGTGGATCCAGTCGCGCACCTGCTTCTGGTCGTCGTTGAGTTCGAGCGTGAACTCGGCCATGTCCCCTCCAGTACTGCGGTCGTTCAAGGAGTTACTTGCGGTAACCGCAGTCTGTTACCGGTAAGTAGGCGCTGTCAACCTGTTACGTTTCGGCAGGGGATCGGAATCGTACGGACGGGCGGGGAGAAGCACCATGGAGACCACACAGGCCACCCAGCAGCGGTCGGCCGCAAACCGGCGACGCCAGCTGCTCGAGGCTGCCGACCGGGTGGTGCTCCGGGACGGCCCGCATGCTTCCATGAACGCCATCGCCGCCGAGGCCGGCATCACCAAGCCGATCCTCTACCGCCACTTCGGCGACAAGGGCGGCCTCTACCGCGCCCTGGCCAAGCGGCACACCGACGCCCTGCTCGACGCGCTGCGCGCGGCGCTCGACGCCCCGGCCGAGCGGCGCGAGCGGGTCGAGGCCACGCTCGACACCTATCTCGCCGCGATCGAGGCCCGGCCGCAGGTCTATCGCTTCCTGATGCATCCCGCCGAGGACACCGTGATGCCGGAGAACGGCTTCGACGTCGGTCTCCACTCGGCTCCGCTGCTGCGCCGGCTCGGCGAGGAGCTCGCCAAAGTGATCGCCGAGCGCGTCGACCTCGGACCCGGCAGCGAGCAGCTGGCGCGGGTGTGGGGACACGGCATCGTCGGGATGATGCATGCCGCCGGTGACTGGTGGCTCGGCGAACGGCCCTGCTCGCGCGCCGAGTTGGTGCGCTCGCTGGCCGATCTGCTGTGGGGCAGGCTGGCCGCCGCGGGCAACCGGGCCGGCGGCCCCGGCTTCTAGCGGTCCCGGCTTCTCACGTTCGAGGCCCGGTGGTCAGGCCCTCAGGCGTTCGCACCCCAGGGCGTCTTGCGGGCCGCGCGCATCACCTTGCTCTTGCGCCAGCCGCCGAGGCGGTCCGTGTAGACGAGTCCGTCCAGATGGTCGCACTCGTGCTGCAGACAGCGGGCGAAGAAGCCCGTCCCGCCGACCCGCACCGGATCGCCGTCCACCGTGAAGCCCTCGACGACCGCGTGGTCGAAGCGGGAGGTGGCGGCCTCCAGACCCGGCAGCGAGAGACAGCCCTCCGGGCCCCGTACGGTGATGCCATCCGCCTCGACCAGGCGCGGGTTGACCACATGCCCCAGGTGGCGGACGTCCTCGTCGTCCGGGCAGTCGTACACGAAGACCCGCTGCGCCACCCCGATCTGATTGGCGGCGAGCCCGACGCCCTGGGCCGCGTACATCGTCGCGAACATGTTCTCGACGAGCCGGGCGAGCTGGGGACCGAACGCGGTCACGGGTTCGCAGGGCGAGTGCAGCACCGGGTCGCCGAGCAGGGACATCTCCTGCGCGGCTCCCGAACTGCCGGGGATCGGACGGTTTCGCATGGCGGCAAGATTACGTTCTGTACGGGACGAGCCCGCCGCCGGTGGAGCCGAGGTCGGGCCCCGGTGCGGATCTCGATAGGCTGAGGCCCGCGCCGATGCAAGGAGGACCAGGGACGATGTCAGGCAACACGGAGCCGCTGTCGCCGCGGGCCAAGCTGGCCGTGACCGCAGGCAAGGCCGCGGCAGCGGTATCGCGCGCCGCGGGGCGCGGCAGCGGATCGGTGATCGGCGGCAAGGTCGCGCTGAGACTCGACCCGGATCTGCTGGGCCGCCTCGCCCAGCATCTGGACGTGATCCTCGTCTCCGCGACCAACGGCAAGACGACGACGACCCGGCTCATCGCCGAGGCGCTGCAGGCCAGTGGCCCTGTGGTGTCGAACGCCCTGGGCGCGAACATGCCCGCGGGCATCACCTCCGCGCTCGCCGGTGGTTCGGACGCCAGGTACGGCGTGATCGAGGTCGACGAGAAGTACCTCTCCGGGGTCGCACGCGATGTGACGCCCAAGGCGATCGCACTGCTCAACCTCTCCCGCGACCAGCTGGACCGGGCCGCCGAGACGCGGATGCTGGCCGAGAAGTGGCGCGAGGGCCTCGCGGGTACGCAGGCGGTGGTCATCGCCAACGCGGACGACCCGCTGATCGTCTGGGCCGCCTCGTCGTCCCCCACCGTGGTGTGGGTCGCGGCCGGCCAGGAGTGGAAGGACGACGCCTGGTCGTGCCCGTCCTGCGGCGGTGTGCTGCAGCGGCCGAGCGACGACTGGTTCTGCGGCGAGTGCGGTTTCCGCCGCCCCGCGCCCAGCTGGGCGCTCTCCGGCGACCATGTCCTGGACCCGCACGGCTCGGCGTGGCCGATCCATCTGCAGCTCCCGGGCCGCGCCAACAAGGCCAACGCAGCCGTCACCGCTGCTGTCGCCGCCACCTTCGGTGTGCCGCCGCAGGTGGCGCTGGAGCGGATGTACGCCGTACAGGCCGTGGCCGGACGCTATGACGTGGTCCAGTTCCAGGGCCGCGATCTGCGCCTGCTCCTCGCGAAGAACCCGGCCGGCTGGCTGGAGACCTTCTCGCTGATCGACCCGCCGCCCACCCCGGTGATCCTCGCCGTCAACGCCCGCGGCGCCGACGGCACGGACACCTCCTGGCTCTGGGACGTCGACTACACGCGTCTCGCCGGCCACCCGATCTCCCTGATCGGCGACCGCAGGCTGGACCTCGCGGTACGCCTCGAGGTCGCGGGCCTGGACTTCCGGGTCTGCGAGAGCGTGGACGAGGCGGTACGGGCCTCCGCGCCGGGACGGATCGAACTGATCGCCAACTACACCGCGTTCCAGGACGTGCGCCGCCGAGTCGGCAACTGACGCGTTGAGGAGAGCAAGCATGAGCGACAACAGCCTGCGCCTGGTGTGGGTCTACCCCGACCTGCTGTCCACCTACGGCGACCAGGGCAACGCCCTCGTCGTGGAGCGCCGCGCCCATCAGCGCCGCCTGGACGTCACGCGTATCGACGTACGCAGCGACCAGCCGGTGCCCACTTCGGGCGACATCTATCTGATCGGCGGCGGCGAGGACCGGCCGCAGCGACTGGCCGCAGAGCGGCTGCGCCGCGACGGCGGGCTCAGCCGGGCCGCCGCCAACGGCGCGATCATCTTCTCGGTCTGCGCCGGGTACCAGATCCTCGGCCACGAGTTCATCAACGACCTCGGTGAGCGTGAGCCCGGCCTCGGACTGCTCGATGTGGTCTCGACCCGCGGCGAAGGCGAACGGTGTGTCGGCGACGTGCTCGGGGACATCGACGACCGGCTCGGGCTGCCGCAGCTGACCGGTTTCGAGAACCACCAGGGCATCACCCACCTCGGCCCCTCCGCACGCCCCTTCGCACGAGTACGCCTCGGCAAGGGCAACGGTACGGGCGACGGCACCGAGGGCGCGTACAACGACACCGTCTTCGGTACGTACATGCACGGCCCGGTTCTCGCCCGCAATCCGCAGATCGCGGACCTGCTGCTGAAGCTGGCCCTCGATGTGAACGCGCTTCCGCCGACGGACGACCGCTGGTACGAAGCGCTGCGCGCCGAACGCATCGCATCTGCAACGCAGCCCGCATGACGCACAGTTCGCTCAGCTGAGCGAAGTCCAGCAGGCGGACGCCCGGTTCGGTCCCGCCACCTTGCGCCGGTAGGGTGGCGGGGATCCAACCGGACGACGTGGTCCGGTCATCGGCCCACGTTGCAAAGGTTTTCCGGGCAATGCGAATTGGTGTACTCACCTCAGGCGGCGACTGCCCCGGCCTCAACGCCGTGATCCGGTCGGTCGTCCACCGTGCCGTCGTCGACCACGGCGACGAGGTCATCGGCTTCCACGACGGGTGGAAGGGCCTGCTTGAGTGCGACTACCGCAAGCTCGACCTCGATGCGGTGGGCGGAATCCTGGCCCGCGGCGGCACGATCCTCGGCTCCTCCCGTGTACAGCCCGCTCACCTGCGCGGCGGCGTGGAGACGGCCAGGGGGCACGTCGCCGACCTGGGCCTCGACGCGATCATCCCGATCGGCGGCGAAGGCACGCTGAAGGCCGCCAACCTCCTCTCCGAGGCGGGGCTGCCGATCGTCGGCGTACCGAAGACCATCGACAACGACATAGCGTCCACCGACGTGACCTTCGGCTTCGACACCGCCGTCGGGGTCGCGACGGAGGCCCTCGACCGGCTGAAGACCACGGCCGAATCGCACCAGCGCGTGCTGATCGTCGAGGTCATGGGCCGGCACACCGGCTGGATCGCACTGCACTCGGGCATGGCGGCTGGCGCGCACGCCATCGTCGTACCCGAGCGGCCCTTCGACATCGAGGAGCTGACCGCGCTGGTCGGCAAGCGCTTCTCGGCCGGCAAGAAGTTTGCGATCGTGGTCGTTGCCGAGGGCGCGAAGCCGCGTGAGGGCGGTTCGATGAGCGTGGACGTCGGCGTCAAGGACATGTACGGGCACGAGCGCTTCACCGGTGTCGCCAACCGGCTCTCCGTCGAGCTGGAGGAGCGCCTGGGCAAGGAGGCCCGCCCGGTGATCCTCGGCCACGTCCAGCGCGGCGGCACGCCCACCGCGTACGACCGTGTCCTCGCCACCCGCTTCGGCTGGCACGCGGTGGAGGCGGTGCACCGCGGCGAATTCGGGATGCTGACCGCGCTGCGCGGCACCGACATCGTGATGGTCCCGCTCGCCGAGGCCGTGGAGACCCTGAAGACGGTTCCCGCCGAGCGGTACGCCGAAGCCGAGTGCGTGCTCTAGCACTTCCGGATCCGCTTCCGGATTCGCTTCCGGATCCGCTTCCGGATTCGCTTCCGGATTCGCTTCCGGATTCGCTTCCGGATTCGTCCGATACGTAACGAACTGCCCCCGGCCGCTGCTGCGGCCGGGGGCAGTTCTACTCTGGTGCGGACCGTACGGAACGAATCAGGAGCGGACGAATGGATCACAGCGGGCACGGCATGATGATGGATCTGCCGCCGTTCACGCTGGGGCGGGGGCTCGAATTCTCCGCGGACCCCTTCTTTCTGATCGGCTCCCTGGTCGGTCTCGGCCTCTACGGCTGGGGTGTCGTGCGGCTGCGACGGCGCGGCGACAGCTGGCCGGTGCACCGGATCGCGCTCTTCACCCTCGGCGTGCTGAGCGTCGCGCTGGTGATGTGCACCAAGCTCAACGACTACGGCATGGTCATGTTCAGCGTGCACATGGTGCAGCACATGGTGATCTCCATGCTCTCCCCCATCCTGCTGCTGCTCGGCGCCCCGGTGACCCTCGCCCTGCGCGCGCTCCCGGTGGCCGGGCGGGGCAACCGCAAGGGGCCGCGCGAATGGCTGCTCGCGCTGCTGCAGAGCCGGTTCATGCGGATCGTCACGCATCCGGCGTTCACGATCCCGCTCTTCATCGCGAGTCTCTACGGGCTGTACTTCTCGCCGCTGTTCGACTTCCTGATGGGCAGCAAGACCGGCCACATCGCGATGATGGTGCACTTCCTGGCGGTCGGTCTGGTCTTCTTCTGGCCGATCATGGGCGTGGATCCCGGCCCGCACAGGCCCGGCTATGTGATGCGGATGCTGGAGCTCTTCGCGGGCATGCCGTTCCATGCCTTCTTCGGGATCGCACTGATGATGGCGACCGAGCCGATGGTCACCACGTACAAGAACCCGTCGTCCTCGCTCGCGATCGATGCCCTCGCCGACCAGAGCGCGGCCGGCGGCATCGCCTGGGCGTTCAGCGAGATCCCTTCGGTGCTGGTGCTGATCGCGCTGGTCTTCCAGTGGTACCGCTCCGAGCAGCGCATCGCACGGCGCTCCGACCGGGCCGCTGACCGGGACGGCGACAAGGAACTGCAGGCGTACAACGCCTACCTGGCGTCACTGCAGGCGCGCCAGCAGTAGCGGAGCGGGCACGCTCCGGGTGACGATGGCCCCCTCCACTCGAAGGAGGGGGCCTCTTCATGACCGGTTCCACGAAGGCGATGGGTGTGATGACCGTCGGAGCGCTGGTCACGGTGACCGGCTACACGGTGGTGCTCGGCAGCAACGGCTGGCTGTGGTTCAGCTGGGTGGTACTGGGGCTCGCGACCCTGGGGATGGTCGCGTCGCGCGGCAACTGATCAGAAGTGCCGGAAGTGTCAGAAGTGTCAGAAGTGGAAGACGGGGCCCGTCGCCGCTTGCAGCATGCAGGCGTTGGCGTAGGTCTTGTGCCAGGCGGTGGGACGGCCGTGCCAGGTCCCCGTCGCGCCGACCGTCACCGGGGCGAACTCCCTGGTGCACGGATGAGGGTCGCCGGCCAGCACGTCGAGGTCGCCGCCCGCCGCGTCGAGCGCCGCGCAGGCGGCCCCGGCGTCCGGGTGGTGGCTGGGGCCGCCCGCCGGGCACTGCAGCAGAACTCCGCGGATCCAGGTGTTCTCGTCGCCGGTGACGGTGAGGAAGAGACCCTGCGCCGGGGTCGGTTCCGCCTGGGCGGCCGGGGCCGCGGCGGCGAGGGCGACGAGGCCTGCTGCGGCGAGGGCGACAGGGATACGCATCCGGGGCTCCTGGTGATTGTGGTGCGGGTGTGGTGCCAAGGGGAGAGCCCAGGGCACCGCCCGGCATCGGCGTACAGCAAGCTGCCGCGCCGGTCTTCCCTCGTACGAGCAGGGCATGTCCCTCGGTCAGCGGGCAGGTCCGGCGGTTCAGTGCGCGCCTGCGCCGAACTCGGCGTGGCGGGCCAGCATCGCGTACTCGTCGTCCTGCTCCGGCGCGGGCGGCAGCCGACCGTGGTCCGCTGCCTCGCGGAGCTCCGCCATCAGCCTGTCGAACTCGTCGTCCGTCATCGTCCTCACCTCACCCGCGCCGTATCCGCATCCGCCGCAACGGAGGGATTTCCCGTCGCTCGGTGCACAGGTGATCCGTAGCCGCCCCGGGGTACGGATTGGTCTTCACCGGCCCTTCCCCTTCTCGGCGGCTTTCGCGACGTTCCGTACCATTCCCCCGAAAACCACGGCGTGGAAGGGCGAGACGCTCCACCAGTAGGCATGGCCGAGCAGCCCGCGCGGATGGAAGATCGCCTTCTGGGAGTACCGGGACCCGCCCTCGTCGTCCTGGTCCACGCGCATCTCCAGCCAGGCCAGACCCGGCAGCCTCATTTCCGCACGCAACCGGAGCAGCCGGCCGGGGACGATCTCCTCTACCCGCCAGAAGTCCAGCGAGTCCCCCACGCGCAGCCGGAGTGCGTCGCGCCGGCCGCGGCCGAGGCCCACCCCTCCGACCAGCCGGTCGAGCCAACCGCGCAAGGCCCAGGCGAGAGGGAAGGAATACCAGCCGTTCTTGCCGCCGATGCCTTCGACGACCCGCCAGAGGTCTTCCGGGGATGCGTGTACGACGCGTTGCCTGCGGTCGGTGTAAAGACTGCCGCCCGTCCAGTCGGGGTCGGTGGGCAGCGGATCGCTGGGCGCGCCGGGCACGGAGGCGGAGGACCAGTGCGTCACCACCTGGGCGTCCTGGACCCGCTACAGGGCCAGCGACAACGACTGGTCGAAGCCGATCGGCATGTCCGGCCCGTCGGGCACATAACGCGCGATGTCGTGTTCGTCGCCGACCACTTCATGACGCAGGGACTCGGCGAGGGGCCGGGCGATCGACCGCGGCACCGGTGTGACGAGGCCGATCCAGTGGCTGGAGAGTCTCGGGCTCAGCATGGGCACGGGAAGGATCAGCCGCTTCCGCAGGCCGGCGACCGCCGCGTACCTCTCCATCATGTCCCGGTAGGTCATGATGTCCGGCCCTGTGATGTCGAAGGTGCGGTTGACGTCCTGGGGCATGAGGGCGCTGCCGACGAGGTAGCGGAGGACGTCCCGGACGGCGATGGGCTGGATCCGGGTGCTGACCCAGCTGGGGGTCACCATGACCGGAAGACGTTCGGTGAGGTAGCGCAGCATCTCGAAGGAGGCCGAGCCGGAGCCGATGATGACGGCGGCGCGCAGCACGGTGGCAGGCACCGGGGACTTGAGGAAGATGTCACCGACCTCGGCGCGTGAACGCAGATGGGGCGAGAGGTCCTGGGTCGGGACCTCCGTCGGGGTGAGCCCGCCGAGGTAGACGATCCGCCGTACTCCGGCGGTCGCGGCGGCGTCCGCGAAGACACGGGCCGCATCGCGGTCGGTCTGCTCGAAGTCGGCGCCCGTACCGAGCGCGTGCACCAGGTAGTACGCCACATCGATGCCGTCCAGCGCGGCGGCCACGGACGCCGGGTCGGTCACATCGCCTCGGACGGTGTCGACCTGACCGGACCACTCGTGGTCGCGCAGCTTCTCGGGGGAACGCACCATGCAGCGCACCTGGTGGCCCGCCTTCAGCAAGGGGGGCACCAGCCGTCCTCCGACGTATCCGGTCGCGCCGGTCACCAGGCATCGGAGCGACGGATTCGTATCGCTGTCCATGAGGCCTCCCACCTGCTCTGTGCTGATCCGTTGGCGGCTGCCATCACCCCACACGAGATCACGAGGGCAGCGGAATTCCCCGCAGGCGGTCCCGGCCGCGAATGCCGCGGACCGGGACCACGAGGCGATTCCCCCGGACGACAGGGTCAGCTCTTGGGCATGAGGACGGTGTCGACGATGTAGACGGTGGCGTTGGCGGTGGGGACGTTGCCGCAGACGACGTTGGAGGTGTCGTTGACCTTGTAGGCGGTGCCGGAGCCCGAGGTGGTGAGGCTGCTCTTCTCCAGGGTGGTGAAGGTGCCGTTCTCGAGCTGCTTGGGGGTGAGCTTCTGGCCGACGACGTGGTAGGTGAGGATCTTGGTGAGCTGGGCCTTGTCGTTGAGGACCTTGTCGAGGTCGGCCTTGGGGATCTTCGCGAAGGCGTCGTTGGTCGGGGCGAAGACGGTGATGTTCTGGGCGTTGTTGAGGGTGTCGACCAGGCCGGCCTTCTTCACCGCGGCGACCAGGGTCGACAGGGCGGGGTTGTTGGAGGCGGCGGTGGCGACGGGGTCCTTGGCCATGCCGTCGAAGCTGCCCGCACCGTCCTTGGGGACCGAGGCGCACCCCGGACCGAACGGCTTGTCCGTACTCATCGCATCACCCGACGACGCCATCGACTTGCTCGCGGTCGGCGTGGACTCCGCCGTGCTGTCCTTGCTGTCGCTGGAACAGGCGGTCAGTGCGATCGGCAGGACCGCGGCGGCAGCGGCGATGAGGGCGGCACGGCGGAAACGGGGGGCACTCATGATGGATTCTCCTGTGAGGGGTTGCTGAGGACCGGCCGGAATGTCCGGCCCGGTCAGAGGGTCTGGTGGGGGCGAGGAGGTTCAGTCGACGGTGATCACCACCGAGTGCCGGCCGCTCGCGCCGTCGGGGATGGTGTCGGTGCGCTCCTCGGTCTGGACCTGGCCCGTGCGGTCGGTCGCGCGGACCGTGAGGGTGTGACCGCCGGAGGTGGCGTTCCAGGGACGGGACCACTGGCGCCAGGTGTCGGAGGTGTCCTCGGCGGCGAGATCGGCCGGCATCCAGGGACCGTCGTCGACCTGGATCTCGACCTTGTCGATGCCCCGGTGCTGGGCCCAGGCCACCCCGGCGATCATCACGGTGCCGGCTTTGGGACGGGCGAAGGGCTTGGGGGTGTCGATGCGCGACTCGGTCTTGATCGGCGCTTTCCTGGCCCAGGTCCGCTTCACCCAGTACGGGTCGTAGGAGTCGAACGTCGTCAGTTCGAGATCCTTGATCCACTTGCAGGCGGACACGTATCCGTACAGTCCGGGGACGAGCATCCGGACCGGGAAGCCGTGTGCGAAGGGCAGCGGCTCGCCGTTCATCCCGATGGCCAGCATCGCGTCGCGGCCGTCCATGACGTCCTCCACCGGGCTGCCGATCGTCATCCCGTCCACGGAGCGGGCCACCAGCTGATCGGCCGGACCGCCCCGCGAGGGAGGCTTCACTCCCGCCTCCTTGAGGAGGTCGGCCAGCCGCACACCGATCCAGCGGGCGTTGCCGACGTAGGGGCCGCCCACCTCGTTGGACACGCACGTCAGCGTGATGTCCCGCTCGATGAGCCGGCGGTTCAGCAGGTCCTGGAAGGTGACCGTGACGGGACGGCCGACACCCTTGCCGTGGATGGTGAGTTTCCAGTCCATGGCATCGACCTTGGGCACCACCAGGGCGGTGTCGACGCGGTAGAAGTCGCCGTTCGGCGTGATGAAAGGGCTGATGCCCGGCACATGCAGGGCAGCCCCCGCAGGTACCGGCTGCGCGGCCGATGCCGGAGCGGGCAGGACCACCTTTCCCCGGGAGGCGACGGCTCCCGCGCCGCGCGAACTGTTCAGCGACCGTCCGACGAGCCCCGCACCGGCGGAGGCTGCGGCTGCGGCGGTCGCGGCGATGACGAATCCACGCCGGTCCCAGCCCTGTTCACCCGGTGTATCCGCCGGATCCCTCGCACCGCGCGGCGGCAGGGTGAGACGGCCGATGAGCCAGTACAGCAGCACCGCGCCGACCAACGCCCCGGCGACGGACGGCAGCGCGTCCGCGGAACTGTCCGAGTCCGGACGGCTGGTCGCCGCCAGGGCGCCGACCACTCCGAACAGCAGGACCCCCGCGGCCCCGATACGGCGGTGGCGCAGAGCCAGCACACCGAGCGCGAGCGCCAGCAGACCGAGTACGGCAACGATGCCGAGCTGCAGCACGAGCTTGTCGTTGGTGCCGAAGTGCCGGATCGCCCAGTCCTTCACCGCGGGCGGGGTGCGGTCGATGGCCGCACCGCCCACCGCCACCACGGGCCCCGCTTCGGGGCGTACCACCGCGGACACCAGCTCGGCGACGGCCAGTGCGGCGAACCCGGCCAGCAGTCCCGAGAGGGCTGCGAGCGGAAGGCGGATGCCTCTGCTCCAAATTTTCATCACGGCTGCTATTCGGAGCAGGTACGTGAGGGGATTGGTCGTTCACCTCAACGAGTTCCGAAGGCGCCGCGGAGGCGGACGCCGCCCGGCCGTCGCGAGGACAAGTGCGGTATGTCCCTGGGTGGTTACACCAGGCGACACCTGCCCCTACACTGAGCGCCCCGAAACGAGCTGCGACCAGCAAGAACACACTTCGCAGAGTGGTTCGCTGCAGTAGGGAGCAACCGGGTGTTCTATTACGTACTCAAATACATATTCCTGGGGCCTCTGTTGAGAGTCCTTTTTCGGCCGAGGACCGAGGGGCTCGAACACATACCGGAGGACGGAGCCGCGATCGTCGCGGGGAATCATCTGTCGTTCTCCGACCACTTCCTGATGCCCGTCGTCCTGAAGCGGCGGATCACCTTCCTCGCGAAGCAGGAGTACTTCACCGGCCCCGGCATCAGAGGCCGGCTGACCGCCGCGTTCTTCCGCAGCGCGGGACAGATCCCGGTGGACAGGTCGGGCAAGGAGGCCGGGCAGGCGGCGGTCCGTGAGGGCCTCGGGGTGCTGCGCAAGGGCGAGTTGCTGGGGATCTATCCCGAGGGCACGCGCTCGCACGACGGCCGGCTCTACAAGGGCAAGGTCGGTGTCGCCGTCATGGCGATCAGGGCGCAGGTGCCTGTGGTGCCATGCGCGATGGTGGGCACCTTCGAGATCCAGCCTGCCGGGCAGAAGCTGCCGAACATCAAACGGGTCACCATCCGCTTCGGGGAGCCCCTCGAATTCTCGCGCTACGCGGGCATGGAGAACGAGAAGGCGGCTCTCAGGGCGGTCACCGACGAGATCATCTACGCGATCCTCGGGCTCTCCGGGCAGGAGTACGTGGACCGCTACGCGGCCGATGTGAAGGCCGAGGAGGCCCGGAAGTTCCTGCGCCGTCCGCTGAGCTGAGAGCGAAAGACCCTGGAAACCGTGATCACTTCGCGCCTACGGTCGCCCCATGAGCAAGGGAATCGCGTTCGTGGTCGGGGCAACAGGAATGGTGGGACGGGCTGCGGTGCCCGCGCTCGTCGCGGACGGCTGGGAGGTGCGGGCCGCCTCGCGCGGCGGCGACCGCGTGGCGGGCTGGCCCGGTGAGGTACGTACGGTCACCGTCGACCGCAACGAGGAGGGCGCGCTCGAAGCGGCCCTGGGCGAGGGCTGCGACGTCCTCGTCGACGTGGTCGCGTACGGAAAGGGACACGCACAGCAGCTGGCCGGTCTCGCGGACCGGGTCGGATCGGCCGTGGTGATCTCCAGTCTCTCGGTGTACGAGGACTCCTCGGGCCGGAGTCTCGCCACCCAGGGCGAGCCGGACGGCGCCCCGCGCTTCCCGTTGCCGATGCCGGAGACCCAGGCGACGGTGGCTGCCGACGAGGCGGCGTACGCGGGGCGGAAAGTCGCCCTGGAGCAGGAGCTGCTGGCGAGCGCCCTGCCGGCGACGCTGCTGCGGGCGGGCGCGATCCACGGCCCGTACTGCAAGGCCCCACGCGAACTGTTCTTCGTCAAGCGGGCGCTGGACGGGCGGCCGGTGCGCGTCCTGGCGTACGGCGGCCGCAGCCGCTTCCAGCCGGTGCACTCCTCCAATGTGGCGGAGCTGATCCGGCTCGCCGCCTCGAAGCCCGGTGCGCGGGTGCTCAACGCCGCGGATCCGCAGGCCCCGACGGTGGCGGAGATCAGTGCGGCCGTCGACGGGGTACTGGGCGTACGGAGTGAACTGGTCACCTTCGAGGGGAAGCCGGTCGACGGCACGGTCGGGGCGACCCCGTGGAGCGGTGAGAACCCCGTCGTGCTCGACATGGCGGCCGCCGAGCGCGAGCTGGGCTACCGGCCGGTGACCTCGTACGCCGACTCCCTGCCCGTCACCGTCGCGCTGCTGGCCGAGCGGCTGCGGGGCAAGGACTGGCGGGAGGCCTTCCCCGACATGGCCAGGACGTACGACCCGCATCTCGATCTCTTCGACTACGCGGCCGAGGACACCTGGCTCGCGGCGCGCTGACCGCAGCACGGAGGGGCGGGACCGGATCGCTCCGGTCCCGCCCCTCCGCGGTTCGACCTACGGCTTGGGCGTGGCGTGCGGTGTGCACGTCACGTCGTGGCTGTCGGTCCTGCCGGTGAGCAGGTAGCTGTCCACCTTGGTGTTGATGCACGGGTTGACCAGACCGGTCACACCGTGCGAGCCCGCGTCCTTCTCGGTGATCAGACGCGATCCCCTGAAGGCCTGGTGCAGCTTCACGGCGCCCTCGTACGGGGTGGCCGCGTCACGCTGGGACTGGACGATCAGGACCGTCGGCAGACCCTTGCCGGTCCTGACCTTGACCGGAGTCTGCTGCTTGGTGGACCAGGTGGCACACGGCAGGTTCATCCAGGCGTTCGACCAGGTCAGGAACGGGTACTTCTTGTTGAGCTCGGTGTTGTCGCGGTCCCACTTCTTCCAGCTGGTGGGCCACTTGGCGTCCGCGCACTCGACCGCCGTGTAGACCGCGTTGCCGTTCTCCGCGGAGATGTTGCCCGCGATGTCCGACATGTCGGGGCCTGCTGCGTCGACGAGCGCCTGGGTGTCACCGGCGACGTACTTGCTCCAGGTGGAGGCGACCAGCACCCACGAGGAGTCGTAGTACGGGGCGCTCTGGAAGAAGCCGAGGAGCTCGGCCGGTCCGACGACCCCACCGATGGGGGCCTTCTTCGCGGCGGCCCGCAGCTTCAGCCAGTTGGCCTCGACCTTCGCGGGGGTGTCGCCGAGGTGGTAGGTCGCGTCGTACTTGGCGACCCACGCCTCCCAGTCGTTCCAGCGGCCCTGGAAGGCCACGTCCTGGCCGAGGTTGGCCTCGTACCAGATGTTCGACTGCTCCGGGTTGACCACGCTGTCGACGATCATGCGACGGACGTGGCCGGGGAAGAGCGTCCCGTAGACCGCGCCGAGGTACGTGCCGTAGGAGACGCCCAGGTAGTTGAGCTTCTTCTCACCGAGCGCGGCCCTGATGACATCCAGGTCGCGTGCGGTGTTCGGCGTCGTCATGTACGGCAGCAGGTCGCCGCTGCGCTTGGCGCAGCCGTCCGCGTACGCGGCGGCCAGCTTGCGCTGGACCTTCTTGTCGGCCTCGCTGTCGGGGACCGGGTCGGCCTTGGGGGCCTTCACGAACTCCTGCGGGTCGACGCAGGAGATCGGCGCCGAGTGACCCACACCGCGCGGGTCGAAGCCCACGAAGTCGTACGCCTTGGAAGTGTTCACCCAGAGCGGGTTCTTCGTGGTGACCCGGGTCGGGAAGCGCATGCCCGAGCCGCCGGGGCCGCCCGGGTTGTAGACCAGCGCGCCCTGGCGCTCGGCCGCCGTGCCGGTGGAGACCGCACGGTCGACAGCGATCTTGATCTGCTTGCCGTTGGGCTTGGCATAGTTGACCGGGACGGTCACCCAGCCGCACTGGATCGGCTTCGAGAAGCCCCAGTCCGCCGGACAGTCCGCCCAGGCGATACCCGTCTTCGCGGCCTTCGCGGCCGCGACGGCGGCGCCGTACGCCTCGGTCTTGCCCTGCGAGGAGCCGTGGCCTCCGTGGTGGCGGCCGTCGGCGGTCGCCGGAACTGCCATGGCACTCGCTATGAGGGTCGCTGCGGCGGCAATCGCGCCGGCCGAGCCGAGCACTGCGGTGCGTCTCAAGTGGTACCTCCCCCTCCGTGAAGCGCCGCTCGTGGCGGCGCGTCTCTGTACGTACCCGGGGATCCTCGCCCCTGGAGTGCCCCCGGCAACAGGTCGTACAGATGTTTCTTTACCAATCCGATAGCCGGAGCCGGTGGTACCGCTCAGCGGTGCGCCGGACCGGCCGCCCAACCTCCGCGCATGGAAGGGACATTGCGGGTGACCCGCATCTCCCCGGGACCGTCCCCGAGACCCAAGGAGTGCTCATGACCGGTTACGGAACCAGCGCATCGCACCGTGAGTCGCGCGGGATGGCGAAGGCCGCCGTGATCCTCGGCATCGCCGACCTGGTGATCTTCGGAGCTCTGCCGGCCTTCGCCGCCTCCAACGCCGGGTTCAGCTGGTACGTCGGCAGCTGACGGCCCGCGTCACCCGGCCTCGTCGCGCAGTACGGCGTCGAGGAGCCTGCGCAGCAACAGCGCGTCGGGGGCCAGCGCGGTGACGAGAACGGCGGGGCCTGCGAGAGGGGTGAGGACTGCTGTCCCTGACAGAATCCTCACCTCCGGCTCTTTCTCCTCGAACGCCGGATCCACGATCAGGAGCTGGCCGACGGCCCGGTGTCCGCCGAGAACGGCGCCGCCGTCCCAGCCGCCGGGCGCGCCGGGGCCGTACCCCAACTCCTGGTCCAGGAGCGGGCGTCCGTCGCGGTGGACAGTGAGGCGGGTGGAGAGCGTGCCGGGCATTTCGCCGTACCGGCCCAGGATCTGCTCCTCGCGGTAGACCAGCCGGGCGGTGGGGGCGAGATCGATACGGGTCCGCATCCTGAGGTCGCTGCCGTACGCGGAGATCAACTGCTCGGGCAGCCAGCGCAGTTCGGAATCGTCGCCGACCGTGAGGCGTACGTCGTAGTGGGCCCGTTCTCCGTCGCGGCCGGGGAGGGCGATGGTGGCCGCCGCCGAGTCGACCGCGAGCCGCGCCCCTGCCCCCACCTCGGCCTCGATCGCCAGCCGGTCGCCGCCGAGCGGTGCGCTCATCGCGCCGACGACGGTCACCTTGGCCCCTGCCCCCGAGGCGCGCGTGCGCCGCAGGGCCAGGGGTCCGGCGCTCTCCAGCACGGGGAGCGCGGTGGCGCCGCCCTCCGTACGGACCGCGTGGATACGGGCGGTGGCCCGGATGCTCATGCCACCCAGCCGGCGAGCTGCTCGCGCAGCCAGTCGACGACGGGCCCGACCCCGTCCTCGCCCTTCAACGAGGTGAAGACGACGGGCAGTTCACCGCGCTGCGCCGCGGCGTCGCGGGCCATCCGGTCCAGGTCGGAGCCGACGTACGGCGCGAGGTCGGTCTTGTTGATCACGAGCAGATCTGCCGTGGTGACACCGGGCCCTCCCTTGCGCGGGATGTCGTCGCCGCCCGCCACGTCGATGACGAAGATCTGGGCATCGACGAGCCCCTTGGAGAAGGTCGCGGTGAGGTTGTCGCCGCCGGACTCGACGAGAATCAGGTCGAGCGGGCCGACCGCCTCCTCCAGGTCTTCGACGGCTTCGAGGTTGGCCGATATGTCGTCGCGGATGGCGGTGTGCGGGCAGGCACCCGTCTCCACGGCCTGGATCCGCTCGGGCGGCAGCACCGCGTTGCGCAGCAGGAACTCGGCGTCCTCGCGGGTGTAGATGTCGTTGGTGACGACGGCGATGGACAACTCGGTGCGGAGCGCCCGGCAGAGGGCGGCCACGGTCGCGGTCTTGCCGGAACCGACGGGTCCGCCGAGGCCGACGCGCAGGGCGCGCCTGCGGCCGTCGGGGCGGGTGGCATCGGCACTGACGGCGGCGGGGCCTTCGTGGGAATGGTCGATGTGCATGGTGCGACTCCTTGGGCCGTGCGGAGTTCTTACGAGGCGAAGAGGCGTACGGGCCAGGCCGCATGCGCCTCCGCCGTGATGTCGAGCAACGGCGCGGAGGCTGCGGGGAGTTCGCCGAAGCCGCCGCGCGCGGCTTCGGCAGCCCGCCGGGCGACCTCGTCCATCTCCGGGGCCAGGCGCGCGAGGACGGCCGTCGCGTCGAAGGGGTTCAGGCTCAGCAGACGTACGACCGCTGTCGCCGGACCGCTCACCGTCTCGTACGCGACACAGTGCGCGGCGTCCTCGGGGCCGAGCCCCGCCGACCGGGCGGCGAGCCCGAGGACGACAGGCTGGTGCGCGCCGCGCGGCCGGGCCGCTGCCAGTGCTTCCAGCTCGGGTGACGGCCAGCTGGCGCGGGCGGCCCGCATCATCTGGCGGCCGAGCCTGCGCGCGGTGGCGCGCAGGGCGGGTGACGGCGTACGGGCGTCGGCCGCCTCGTCGAGGCGGAGCGGGTCGAGACCGAGCGCGGCCGCGGCGGCGAGCGCCGCCGCGGTGAGTCCGGCGGTGTGCAGCCGCCCCCGGCAGAAGGCGGCCAGATCCTGGGCGTCGCGTATCCGCCCCGCCTTGACGGCCGGTTCGGCGCCGCCGGAGTGCGCGTGGCCTCCGGCGGGGAACCGGCCGTCGGCGAGGACGAGCAGTGCTGCGCGGCTCATCAGGAGCCCATCAGAAGAGGAAGTAACGCTGGGCCATGGGCAGTTCGGCGGCGGGCGCGGGCTCGACCGCCTCGCCGTCGATGGTCACCGTGAAGGTGTCGGCGTCGACAGTGACGCGCGGCAGCGCGTCGTTCTCCCGCATGTCCGCCTTGGTGATCCCCCGAGTGGAGTGGATCGGGACGAGCTGCTTGCCGGGCCCGAGCCGTTCCTCCAGGCCGTCGTCGATCGCCGTCTGAGTGACGAAGTTGTACGAATTGGCCGCGGGCGCGCGCCCCTTGGCGCCGAACATCGGGCGCGGCATGACCGGCTGCGGGGTCGGGATGGAGGCGTTGGCGTCGCCCATCTGTGCGTACGCGATCTGTCCGCCCTTGATCACCAGCAGTGGCTTGACGCCGAAGAACGCGGGCTCCCACAGCACCAGGTCGGCGAGTTTCCCGGTCTCCACCGAGCCGATCTCGTGGTCGAGGCCCTGGGCGACGGCCGGGTTGATCGTGTATTTGGCGACATAGCGACGTGCCCGGTGGTTGTCGGCGCGCCCGTCCCCGGGGAGTGAACCCCGGCGCTTCTTCATCACATGGGCGGTCTGCCAGGTCCGCAGGGCGACCTCGCCGATGCGCCCCATCGCCTGGGCGTCCGAGGAGATGATCGAGATGGCGCCGAGGTCGTGGAGGATGTCCTCGGCCGCGATGGTCGAGGGCCGGATCCGGGACTCGGCGAACGCCAGGTCCTCGGGGACGGACGGGTTGAGGTGGTGGCAGACCATCAGCATGTCGAGGTGTTCCTCGATGGTGTTGACGGTGTGCGGGCGGGTCGGGTTGGTGGAGCTGGGCAGGATGTACGGCTCGGAGACCACCGTGATGATGTCCGGCGCGTGCCCGCCACCCGCCCCCTCCGTGTGGTACGCGTGGATGGTGCGACCCGCGATGGCGGCCAGGGTGTCGCCGACGAACCCGGCCTCGTTGAGGGTGTCGGTGTGGATGGCGAGCTGGGCGCCCGTCTCGTCGCAGACCCGCAGACAGGCGTCGATGACCGCCGGGGTGGCACCCCAGTCCTCGTGGATCTTGAATCCGAGCGCGCCGCCCCGCAGTTGGGAGTGCATCGCGTCGCGGGACATGGTGTTGCCCTTGCCGAGCAGCCCGATGTTGACCGGGTACTCCTCCAGCGCCTCGAACATCCGGGTGAGGTGCCACTGGCCCGGGGTGACGGTGGTCGCCTTGGTGCCCTCGGCCGGTCCTGTGCCGCCGCCGACGAGCGTGGTGACTCCCGCCGACAGCGCCTGGTCGACGAGGGTCGGCGAGATGAAGTGGACGTGTGCGTCGACGGTTCCGGCGGTGAGGATCCGGCCGTTGCCCGCGATGATCTCGGTCTCGGGACCGATGACCAGATCGGGGTGGACTCCGTCCATGGTGTCGGGGTTGCCGGCCTTGCCGATCCCGGATATCCGGCCGTCGCGGATGCCGATGTCGGCCTTGACGATGCCCCAGTGGTCGAGGATCACCGCGCCGGTGATGACGGTGTCGGGTGCGCCTTCGGCACGGGTCGTACGGGACTGGCCCATCGACTCGCGGATCACCTTTCCGCCGCCGAACACCGCCTCGTCACCGGCGAGTCCGGGTCCGCCGGAACGGTCCTCCTCGATCTCGATGAGCAGGTCGGTGTCGGCGAGACGGATCCGGTCGCCGGTGGTGGGGCCGAACAGGTCGGCGTACACGGCGCGGGAGAGCTCAGGCATCGAGGGAACCTCCGGTCTCTCCCCGCAGGCCGGGGATGATGCGCGCCCCGGTGAAGGGGACGAGTTCGACGTCGACCGGGATCCCGGGCTCGAAGCGCACGGCGGTGCCCGCGGCGATGTTCAGCCGCTGTCCGCGGGCGGCGGCGCGGTCGAAGGCCAGACCGGGGTTGGCCTCGGCGAAGTGGTAGTGGGAGCCGACCTGGACGGGCCGGTCGGCGGCGTTCAGGACGGTGAGGCGGGTGACGGGGCGCCCCTCGTTGAAGGGGACGACCCCTTCCGCGTACAGGATCTCTCCGGGAATCATCGGTGCCGCTCCCCCGTCAGGCTATGGGCTCGTGGACGGTGACGAGCTTGGTGCCGTCCGGGAAGGTCGCCTCGACCTGTACGTCGTGGATCATCTCGGGGATGCCCTCCATGACGTCCGCACGGCTGAGCACTTTGCGTCCGGATGCCATGAGTTCGGCGACGGTACGTCCGTCCCTGGCGCCCTCCAGGATGTGCGAGGTGATGAGGGCGATCGTCTCGGGGTGATTGAGCCGCAGCCCGCGCGCCCGTCGCTTCGCGGCCACATCCGCTGCCACATGAATGAGCAGCCGTTCCTGCTCATGCGGGGTCAATTGCACGCTTCCACCTCACAGTTCGCGGCCCAGTGCCCGGCTGGGCGCAGCGGGGCCGTACCCGAACTTCAACATTTCGTTGAGGTGCGACGACAGACCCCGCGGCCAGGCATTGCACATTAGGGCGGAAGTTTTTCCGATGCGTTAACTGATCCTTTGATTACTCATGATCAGCGGCACGCGGGCCGTTCCTCCGTATACGGACACGGCGTTCAGCGCTCGCGGTGCTCCGCGGCGATACCGAAGCGGCCGCGTTCGCCGGGAGCGGACGTGATCGAGCGCACGGAGGAGACCGAACTGATCACCTGTTCCTCGGCCACCACCGACTCGCTCTCGAGTCGCTCCAGGTCAGCGGCGGACACCAGTGCGACAAGCGGCTTGCCATGGCGTGTGACGACCACCCGTTCGCCGCCGTAGACGACACGGTTGATCAAGTCGGCAAGCTCTGCCCGGGCTTGCGTCACGGGAATCTCGTAGGCCATGCTCCCCATCATAACGCCCTGTACGTCCTGTACATTTTTTACAGGAGCGTCGCCCGAGGAGAGGTATGCCCATGCACAGCCCTTCCGCCCACAGCGCCCGTTACGTACTGCCCGAGTTCACCGAGCGCACCAGTTCGGGGAGCCGCACCCTCGACCCGTACTCGAAGCTGCTCGGGGAGCGCGTCGTCTTCCTCGGGACCGCCGTGGACGACATCTCGGCCAACGACGTGATCGCGCAGTTCATCCATCTCGAGTACGACGCCCCCGACCGTGACATCTCGCTCTACATCAACTCGCCCGGCGGCTCGGTCAGCGCCATGTCCGCGATCTACGACACCATGCAGCTCATCGGCTGCGACGTCGCCACCTACTGCCTGGGCCAGGCCGCGTCCACTGCCGCCGTACTGCTGGCCGCCGGCGCCCCGGGCAAGCGGGCGGCGCTGCCTGGTGCGCGGATCGTCGTGACGCAGCCCGCGATCGACGAACCCGTACAGGGGCAGCCGTCCGATCTGGAGATCCACAGCCGTGAGCTGCTGCGCATGAGGGAGCTGATGGCCTCGATCCTCGTCACGCACACGGGCCGCAGCGCCGGGCAGATCGCGGCGGACATCGAACGCACGCAGGTCTTCGACGCCACCGGGGCCAAGGCGTACGGGCTGGTCGACCATGTCGTCACCAAGAGGTGACCGGGATGCTGCCACCGGAGTTGCCGCCGCTGCCCGCGCTGACGCGCGCCGAGGCCGAGTTCATCGACAGCTATCTGGACGTGGTGGACCAGCTGGGGCGGATCAATCCCGCCCGCGGCAGCGACACCTACGGGGCGCTGAGGGCAGCGCAGGCGCTGGTCGCCCGCGCCGCCGAGCTCCGGGACGCACTGACGCTGATGCACGCCCGCGGCGAGGACCGGCTCCATGCCGGGACCCTCGCGACGGCGCTGCGGGTGCTGGACGGGGAGCGCAGAGCCGGACGGGTTACCGTGCCACCCCCGGCGGGGAATTGATCTGTCTCCCCCGGATGGCGTAGACGGGACTAGGCCCTCTGCACCAAATGACTTGCGCGGTGCACTGAGACGTAGTACGGAATCTGCGATTCCGCACCTGGCGGGGCGGTCGTCGAGGGCTCGACGCTCTACAGCTGCGGAGTCCTGTCCACCCGAACAGGGCAGTCGTGAGGAGCCTCACATACCAACGGTAAAGTTCGGAAATCCGGCACTTCATGCGTCAAGATCCCTGATGACGACAAGCCCCCGCCACCTCGGCGGGGCGGTCCGGGCGGACGCCGAGTCCTGCCGCCGCACCCGGACGTCTGGTCGACAGGAGTGCATCGGCAGGAGTGGAGGACCCAGGCAGTACGGGCCCGACCCGAGTGTGGGATCGGCCCTTGGGGTGAAGCCGCGAGCAGCGGCCGGGCATCTTCGCCAGTCCGAATCCGACAGGTCATCCTTCACAGGCGGTTGACGAAGGGTTGCGCATGACTGCGCGGATTTGTGTCCCGTCCCTGCTGTCCAGAACCGGTGCCGTAACGGTTCTCACCGCCGCCGCTGTAGGTGGCACCCTGCTGGCGCCCGGCGCCGCATCCGAGGCCCAGGCGGCCACACTCGCGACGAAGGCGCTGAATGTCGCCGCGTCCAAGAAGGGATCGCTGTACAAGTACGGGGCCGCGGGCCCGTCCCGGTTCGACTGCTCGGGGCTGACGCTCTACTCGTACAAGAAGGCGGGCAAGAGCCTGCCGCGCACGGCACAGGCGCAGTACAACAAGGTGCGCCACATCTCGTCCGGCAGCCGGGTCCGGGGCGACCTGGTCTTCTTCCACTCCGGACGCAACGTCTACCACGTGGGGATCTACGCCGGCAGCGGCAAGATCTGGCACTCGCCCAAGACGGGCTCCGTGGTGAAGCTCGAGAAGATCTGGACGAAGAGCGTCTGGTACGGACGCGTGCGCTGACGCGCTGTCCCGCCGGCCGGGGCATGGTCTCCGGCCGGCTGGCTACCCGCACTCCATGACTGACGAGGGTGCCGGCACAGAACGCGACGAGACACGGCTGGAGCGGGCCGACCGCAACTACGGCGAACTGCTCCAGGAGCTCAGGGTTGTCCAGACCGGCGTGCAGTTCCTCTTCGCCTTTCTGCTGACCCTCGCCTTCACCAGCCGTTTTCCTGAGCTCGACTCCTTCGAGCGGGGGACCTATGTGACGACCCTGCTGCTCACCGTGGTGGCCGCCGGGCTCTTCACCGCTCCCGCAGCGCTGCACCGAGTCCTGTTCGGTCAGGGCGCGAAGGAGCGGATCGTGACGGTGTCCTCGCGGCTCGCGGGCGCGGGGATGGCCGTTCTGGCGCTCGCCCTTTCGGCGTCGGTGCTGCTGGTCGTCGATGTGGTCCACGGGATGCCGGAGGGCATCGCGGCAGGCGTAGGCACGCTGCTCGTCTGCGGCGGGCTGTGGGCGGTGCTGCCGTGGCTGGTGGGACGCGAGCTCAGTGGGAAACGGAGCCGGCCACGAGGATCACGCCGAGACCGGCCAGAGCGGTCCCGGTGACGCCCTCGACCGTCCTGGCCGTACGAGGCCTGCGCAGCCAGTGCCCGAGCCGGTCCACCAGGAGCGCCACGGCCGGGAACCACACGAGGGCGAGCGCGACCACGATCGAGGCGAGCAGCAGGGTACGGGGCAGGACGGGCGCCCCGTGCGGGACGAACTGGGGCAGCAGGCTGAGGAAGAGGACCGGCGCCTTGGGGTTGAGGACATTGGTGAGGAAGCCCTGGCGCAGGCAGCGCCCGATGCCGTCGGCCGCATCCCCGTCCGCCTCCGGCTGCACGGGTGCGGGGCGGAGCACCGCGTGGAGCGCGCGGCAGCCCAGGTAGAGGATGTAGATCCCGCCCGCGATCTGGAGCGTACGGAAGAGGACCGGCACCGCGACGAGGACGGCGGCCAGTCCGGCGACGGCCAGCGCGGTGTGCACCAGGAGCCCCCCTGCCACGCCGACAGCGCAGGCGACACCGGCGCCGCGCGAGGCGAGCGCGTTGCGTACGACCACGGCGAAGTCCGCGCCGGGCATGGCGACCATGCCTGCGGCGACCCCGGTGAAAGCGAGCAGTTGAGCGTCCATGCCGTACAGCCTGGACTGCCGGAGGCTTTAACGTGTACTTGCAATCTTCTGGGTCTGCCTGAAGGAACCCTTAATGTACGATCCGACGCGCCTGACCGCGCTGGTGGCGGTCGCCGAGGCCGGTTCGATCACCGGGGCCGCCGTGCGGCTCGGTTACACCGCGCCCGCGCTCTCCCAGCAGATCACCAAGCTGGAGCGCGAGGCGGGAGCCACTCTTCTCGTACGCCACCGCCGCGGGGCCAGGCTGACCGCGGCCGGTGAGCTGCTGGCTGCGCGGGCCCGCACCGTACTGGACGAGATGGACCGGGCCCGGCACGAATTGTCCCAGCTGGCCGGCCTCTCCGGCGGCCGGCTGAAGGTGGGCACCTTCACCACCGCGGGCATCCATCTGCTGCCGCCGGTGCTGAGCTCCTTCCGCCGCGCCCATCCTGATGTGGAGCTGACCCTCGCCGACTACGAGCCGCCGAACGGTGTGAACGCGGTGGCCACCGGCGAGGCGGACCTGGCGCTGACCCATGCGTACGAGCCCGCCGTCTCCGCGCCGCCGCCCTCGGGGGTGGCCCTGGAGCCGCTGCTGGTGGAGGAACTGGTGCTGGTGACCGCGCCGGGACATGTCCTTGCGGGCGGTACGGGACGGCTGCCGGTGGCCTCGCTCGCCGGGCAGCCGCTGATCAGCAGCGCGCCCGCACATCCGCCCCGGCAGGGTGTCGAGTCCGCGCTGGCCGCGGCGGGGGCGACGCCCGCGGTGGTGTGCGAGACGCCGGGTTACGCCCTGGTGTGCGCGCTGGTCAGTGCCGGGATCGGGGTGGCGGTGGTGCCGGAGATGGTCGCTGCGATGTCGATGACGCCGCTGGGCGTACGCCCCCTGGAGCCCTCCGCGTACCGCCGTACGATCTCGGTCGCATACCGGACGGGCGAGGAGAGCCCGGCCGCCGACACCCTCCGGGCGCTGTTGCGCGGAGGGTTCGGGCGCGGCCAGGAGGGGCGTCCCTCCTAGGTTCTGTGCTCCTAGGAGCGGTCCGGCTGGGACCTGTCCGGCCATCTCTCGACGGCGGCCGTCCACGGCAGCGCGATCCAGACCGTCTTGCCGCCCTCGGGGGTCGGGGTGACGGTCAGCCGCCCGCCACACTCCGCGGCCAGCCAGCGGATGATCACCATGCCGCGGCCGTTGTCCTGCTGGACGGCGGCGGGCAGTCGCTGCGGCCACCTCGGATGGCTGTCGGTGACGCCGATGCGCAGTTGCTCGTCGCGGTCCAGCTGGACGTCGACCGTGAAGGTGGGTGACTGCCCGAAGGTGTGCTGTACGGCATTGGTCGCCAGCTCCGAGACGATCAACCGAACGGTGTCGGCGATCTCCGTATCCGCCGGAAGCCCCCATTCGGTCAGTACGTTGGCGACAAAGCGACGGGCGGAGGATACCGAGCCCGGCTCGCTCGGCAGAGTGACGGATGCTTCCTGATGGTCTGCCATGGCGTCGCTGTCCCTTTCCCTCCGAGGCCGGCTCCGACGCATTCCGGATATGTCCTTCGAGGACGGCCTCGGACTGTGCTTCGCGCCAGAGTGCCACTCATCGTGCCGCCATCGGCGCCGATCCACCGAGATGTGCATATATCTGTCGCCCGAAGTGATGAACTCTGCTACGGAAGGCCGTATTTGGGAGGCAGACTGGCCCATCGCCGCATGGCAGGAGTGAAGGGAGAATCCTATGGGCAACGGCCCTGCGGTGCGACGCCGCAAACTGGGCATGGAATTACGGAATCTGCGTTGCCGTGCCGGACTCACCAGCAATCAGGCAGCACAGCTCGTGGGCTGGCACCAGTCCAAGATCAGCCGCATCGAGACGGGTCGGAGCGGGGTGAAAACAGCCGATGTGACACTGCTCCTCGACGCGTACGGGGTGCGCGACCCCCAACAGCGCGCACTGTTCACGGCGTTGTCGGGCGCCGGCGACGACGGGGGCGCCCACTGGTGGCACGCCTACCGGGGGCTGCTGCCGCCCCAGTACCAGGATTTCATCAGTCTGGAGTCACAGGCGAGGACCGCAAAGACCCTGGAGACTTCGGCGGTGCCAGGGCTGCTGCAGACCCCGGACTACGCACGGGCCGTCACCCGCGCCTCGCTGGCCGAACTGCCGCAGGACGCCGTCGACTCACTGGTGGAGGTGCGTCTCGCCCGCCAGGAGGTGCTGAGGGTGGAGTACCCGCTGGAGCTGAGCGCCGTGATCGACGAGGCGGTGCTGCACCGGCCGGTCGGCGGCCGCAGGGTGATGGCGGACCAGCTGCGCCATTTGACGGATACCGCCCAACTGCCGCAAGTACGACTCCAAGTACTGCCCGTTGGTATCGGCGCCTACATCGGAATGACATGTCCTTTCATTATCTTCTCCTTTCCGAACATTGCTGATCTGGATGTGGTTGTTCTCGACCACTTGACGAGTAGCCTCTACCTTGAGCGGAAAGAAGACCTTGAGGCATACAGCGCCGCGTTCCGCACCATTCAGGCGCTCGCCCTTCCGCCACAGCACTCATTGGATCTCATCGCCGGGATCGGTGACGGCGTGTAAGGGGAGGCATCATGTCCATGCGCCATGCGAACACCTCTTCCAGCACTTCCACTTCTCTGCACGGCGCGCAATGGCGGCGCAGCAGCCGCAGTACCGGAATGAACAACTGTGTCGAGGCGGCACAGCTCGGCTGCGGCCGGCTTGCCGTACGTGATTCGAAGAACGTCACGTTCCCCGCACTGCTCTTCGCGGCCGGAACGTGGACGGACTTCCTGGCCGCCGTGCGCGACGAGGCGCTCGGGAACCTGGACTGACGGTCATCCGGTGGGCGCGGTCGCCACGATCGTGTCCACCGCCGTCCTGATCTGCCGGTCCGTCAGGTCGGCCCGCGCGGTGAGTCGCAGCCGCGAGATGCCGTCCGGGACCGACGGCGGCCGGAAACATCCGACGGCCAGGCCCGCGCTCCGGCAGTCGCCTGCCCAGCGCACCGCGGCTTCCGCGGACGGGGCGATGACGGAGACGACAGCGGCCTGCGGCCGTGACGCGGTCAGTCCTGCGCCGGTCAGACCTTCGTAGAGTGCGCTCGCCACGGTACGGGCACGCCCCGCCAGGGCGGGCTCGCGGCGCAGCAGCCGCAGTCCTTCCAGGGCGGCTCCCGCCGCTGCCGGTGCGAGGCCCGTGTCGAAGATGAACGTACGGGCGGTGTTCACCAGGTGCTCGATGACCCGGGCGGGCCCCAGGACCGCGCCGCCCTGACTGCCCAGCGACTTGGACAGCGTGACGGTGGCGACCACGTCCGCGTCGCCCGCGAGTCCCGCGGCGCTGACCGCTCCCCTGCCTCCCTCGCCGAGCACACCGAGACCGTGTGCGTCGTCGACGACGAGCGCAGCCCCGAACTCACGGCATACGGCGGCCAGTTCGGCGAGCGGCGCGGCGTCGCCGTCGACGGAGAAGATGGAGTCGGTGACGGTGAGCGCCCGGCCGCCGTACGCGTCGAGCGTCTTGCGTACGGCCTCGGGGTCGGTGTGCGGGACGACCGCGGTCCCGGCGCGGGAGAGCCGGCAGCCGTCCACGATCGAGGCGTGATTGCCCGCGTCGGAGACGATCAGCGAGTCGGCTCCGGTGAGCGCCGTGAGCGCGGCCAGGTTCGCCGCGTAGCCGGAGGACAGGACGAGGGCGGCCTCGAAACCGCAGAAGTCGGCCAGTTCGCGTTCGAGCTCGGCGTGCAGTTCGGTGGTGCCGGTGACGAGGCGCGAGCCGGTGGCGCCCGCGCCCCAGCGGCGGGCGGCCTCGGCGGCGGCACCGGTCAGTTCCGGCCGCCGGGTGAGCCCCAGATAGTCGTTGCTCGCCAGGTCGAGAAGCGCCGACACCGGGGGGCGCGGACGCAGCGTGCGCACCAGACCGGCCGCCTCGCGCCCCCGGGCCGCTTCGTCGATCCAGCGGAACCCATCAAAAGCGTCACGGGGCATGGGCGTTCCTTTTGTAGGCAGTGCACAGACACTAGCGGCGGCCGTCCGAGGTCAGGGTGTGGCAATGCACACACCGTGGACCGGGTCTGTTGTGCGGTTCCTCCTTGGCGGCGCATGGTGCCGTACGCCAGGATCAGGCCCATGGACCTGCTGAACACACTGGTGGACAAAGGGCTGCGGCGCGAGCTGCCGACCCGCGAAGAAGCTCTCGCCGTACTGGCGACCTCCGACGACGAACTGCTCGATGTGGTGGCCGCGGCCGGGAAGGTGCGCCGTCAGTGGTTCGGGAAGCGGGTGAAGCTCAACTATCTCGTCAATCTGAAGTCGGGTCTCTGCCCCGAGGACTGCTCGTACTGCTCGCAGCGGCTCGGCTCCAAGGCCGAGATCCTGAAGTACACCTGGCTGAAGCCCGACGAGGCCTCCAAGGCGGCGGCCGCCGGTGTGGCGGGCGGCGCAAAGCGGGTCTGTCTGGTGGCGAGCGGACGCGGTCCTTCCGACCGTGACATCGACCGCGTCTCGGAGACCATCGAGGCGATCAAGGGCGAGAACGAGGGCGTCGAAGTCTGTGCCTGCCTGGGGCTGTTGAAGGGCGGCCAGGCCGAGCGGCTGCGGGACGCCGGCGCCGACGCGTACAACCACAACCTCAACACCTCAGAAGCCACATACAAGGACATCTGCTCCACGCATGAGTTCTCCGATCGCGTGGAGACCGTCCAGCACGCCCAGTCGGCGGGCCTCTCGGCCTGCTCCGGACTGATCGCGGGCATGGGCGAGAGCGACGCCGACCTGGTCGACGTGGTCTTCGCGCTGCGCGGCCTGGACCCCGACTCGGTGCCGGTCAACTTCCTGATCCCCTTCGAGGGGACGCCCCTCGCAGAGGAGTGGAACCTCACCCCGCAGCGGTGCCTGCGCATCCTGGCGATGGTCCGGTTCGTCTGCCCGGACGCGGAGGTACGGCTCGCGGGCGGGCGCGAGGTGCATCTGCGCTCGATGCAGCCGCTCGCCCTGAACCTGGTCAACTCCATCTTCCTGGGCGACTACCTGACCAGCGAGGGCCAGGCGGGCAAGGCCGACCTCGACATGATCGCGGACGCCGGTTTCGTGGTGGAGGGCGCCGGGGAGACCACGCTGCCCGACCACCGCGACGGTCTGGTGTCGGTACGCCGCCGGGGCGCGGGGACGGATCTCGCACCCAATGCCTGAGCTGCTCGACCTGCGTGAGCTGCTCGAACTCGACCGCCGTCATGTGTGGCATCCGTACGGACCGATGCCAGGACGCCAGGAGCCGCTGCTGGTGGAGTCGGCCTCGGGCGTACGGCTGCGGGTCGCGGGCACCGGTGACCTCATCGACGGCATGTCGTCCTGGTGGTCGGCGATCCACGGCTACAACCACCCGGTGCTCAACGCGGCGGCCCACGGCCAGGTGGAGCGGATGAGCCATGTGATGTTCGGCGGGCTCACCCATGAGCCCGCCGTGCGGCTCGCCGCGAAGCTGGTGGAGATCACACCGGAGCCGCTGCAGCACGTCTTCCTCGCCGACTCGGGTTCGGTGTCGGTCGAGGTCGCGGTGAAGATGTGCCTCCAGTACTGGCGTTCGGTGGGGCGGCCCGCCAAGCAGCGGCTGCTGACCTGGCGCGGCGGCTACCACGGGGACACCTGGCAGCCCATGTCCGTATGTGATCCCGAGGGCGGGATGCACGAGCTGTGGTCGGGTGCGCTGCCGCGTCAGGTCTTCGCGGACGCCCCGCCGGCGGAGTTCGACGAGGCGTACGCCGACCGGCTGCGGGAGCTGATCGGGCTCCATGCGCACGAGGTGGCCGCGGTGATCGTGGAGCCGGTCGTGCAGGGCGCGGGCGGGATGCGGTTCCACTCCCCCGCGTATCTGCGGGTGCTGCGCGAGGCGTGCGACGCCCATGACGTGCTGCTGGTCTTCGACGAGATCGCCACCGGTTTCGGCCGTACGGGCGAGCTCTTCGCGGCGGACCATGCGGGTGTCTCCCCCGATGTGATGTGTGTGGGCAAGGCGCTGACCGGCGGCTATCTGACGATGGCGGCAACGCTCTGCACGGAGCGGGTGGCGGCAGGGATCGCGCAGGGCGAGGTCCCCGTCCTCGCGCACGGTCCGACCTTCATGGGCAATCCGCTGGCCTCCGCGGTCGCACTGGCCTCGATCGAGCTGCTGCTCGGCCAGGACTGGCGGCAGGAGGTCAAGCGGCTGGAGACCGGGCTGCGCGACGGTCTGGCCGATGTCGCGGGGCTGCCGGGTGTGCGGGACGTACGGGTCCTGGGCGCGATCGGTGTCGTACAGCTGGACCGTCCGGTGGACATGGCGGCGGCCACCAGGGCTGCCGTACGGGAGGGCGTCTGGCTGCGGCCGTTCCGCGATCTCGTCTACACCATGCCGCCGTACGTCACCGGGGACGCGGACCTCGCACAGATCTGCCGTGCGGTGCGCGCGGTCGCACAGGAGGGCTGAGATGACGATTCTCGTGGTGACGGGTACGGGCACGGAGATCGGCAAGACCGTGGTGACCGCCGCGCTGGCTGCGGCGGCCCGGGGCCGGTCGGTGGCGGTGCTCAAGCCCGCGCAGACCGGGCTCGCGCCCGGCGAGCGCGGCGACGCGCAGGAGGTGGAGCGGCTCGCCGGCTCCGTGACCGCCGTCGAACTGGCCCGGTTCCCTGAGCCGTTGGCGCCCGCGACGGCCGCGCGCCGTGCCGGGATGGCTCCGGTGCGGCCGCACGAGGTGGCGGACGCGGCCGGGAAGCTGGCAGCCGAGCACGACCTCGTACTGGTCGAGGGGGCGGGCGGGCTGCTCGTACGCTTCGACGACGAGGGCGGGACCCTCGCCGACGCGGCACGGCTGCTCGGGGCCCCTGTGCTTGTGGTGGCGCAGGCCGGCCTGGGAACACTGAACGCGACCGCGCTGACCGTGGAGGCGCTGCACGCGCGGGGGCTGGACTGCGCCGGGGTCGTCATCGGCAGCTGGCCGGCCGCCCCGGACCTGGCCGCCCGCTGCAATGTGCACGACTTCGCCGGGGCCACCGGGGCGCCGCTGGTGGGCATGGTCCCCGAGGGCGCGGGCTCGCTCACGCCCGCCGACTTCCGTGCCCGGGCGGCGAGTTGGCTGGCGCCGGGCCTCGGTGGCACCTGGGCGTACTGAGACATGAAGGGGGTGAGGGGGCCCGCGCGGGGGGACAATCACTGCAGCCGCCCGCTCGAAGGCGGACCGGTCCGCCGGAAGAGGTCCACGATGCCCCTGCGCCCCGCCAAGGTTCCCCGCGATGCCGTGCACCATCCGGTCTTCGCGCGCTTCTACGCCCGCGTGAGCGTCTCCGCCGACCTGAAGGGCGGGGTCGCGGCACACCGCACCGAGCTGCTCTCCGGGCTCTCCGGCCGGGTCATCGAGATCGGTGCGGGCAACGGTCTGAACTTCGCCCACTACCCGTCGGCGGTCTCCGAGGTCGTGGCGATCGAACCGGAGCGCACCCTGCGGCAGCTGGCCCTGCGCAGCGCATTGCGCGCCGAGGTGCCGGTGGATGTGGTGCCGGGTGCGGCCGAGGCGCTGCCGGTGAAGAGCGAGGCCTTCGACGCGGCCGTGGCCTCGCTGGTGCTGTGCACCGTACGGAATCTGCCGCGGGCGCTCGCCGAGATCAGGCGGGTGCTGCGCCCCGGCGGTGAACTGCGTTTCTTCGAGCACGGGCTGGCACAGGACCGGACCATGGCGACGGTCCAGCGGGTCGCGGACCGGACCCTCTGGCCGCTGCTGTTCGGCGGCTGTCACACCTCACGGGACACCCTGGCCGCGATCGAGGCGGCGGGCTTCGAACTGGGTGAGTACCGGCGGTTCACTGTGCCGGAGGAGGGGCTGCGGGTCCCCACTTCGCCCTGCGTGCTGGGCGTCGCGTACCGTCCCGGGCTCACCGGGGAGCAGTGAGGTCTCACAGGCTCCACTGGCGCAGTTCGTCGGCGATGGTCCGTACATCGGCCTTGTCCTGTTTGACGAGCCGGGCCAGATCTCTGACCTGCTCCGGCGAGGTGACCACCTTCAGGCCGCAGGCGACGAGATAGCCGTAGGCGACGGCCGAGGCGAACATCGCATTGGAGTGCTCCAACGCCGGTACATGGAGCAGGAGTTGGAGTAACGCCGCAGCGCGGGCGGGCGGGTCGCTGTAGACCGGGATGCCGAATATCTCCGCCTGATGACGCGATACGGCAGCGACCAGCGCACCCCAGTCGGTGACCTGCGGGTCGCCGGGGGTCTTGTGCTCGGCGACCATCAACAGCCAGGCGAGGTCGATCTCGAGGTTCAACGGTGGCCTTTGCGCTGCTGCTCGGAGTCGAACTCCTCGGCGAACACCGAGGCGTACTGCTTCATGAAGTCGGCCGCGGCGTCGACAAAGGTGCGCCCCACCTCGCCCGCGTCCTGCTTCACCAGCTCTTCGATGTACCGGTTCACGCTCATACCGCGCTGGAGGGCGCGCCGGCGTGCGGCTTCGGCAGTGGACTCTTCCACGCGTACGTTCAGCTGAGTCTTGGCCACACCACCACGCTAGCGCGATGACGCTAGCACTCGCAAGAGGACCAGACCTCCGGGGGATACCGGAGGCAGCTCCTCACCCTCTACTCTCAACGTCTGCACGGGAGTTGGGACGGCCACAAACGGGGAGGCGGCCTTGTCCACACCTACGACTGCACGCACGTACGGCCTGGCATCGGAGGTTCCGGTGGCGGCGCGCGCCCGGGGGCTCACCAAGGCGTACGGCAGCGGGGAGACCACCGTCCTGGCCCTGGACTCGGTCGACGTCGACATCGCCCGCGGCCGCTTCACCGCCGTCATGGGCCCCTCGGGGTCGGGCAAGTCCACGCTGATGCACTGCCTGGCCGGGCTCGACACCGTCTCCGCGGGGCAGGTGTGGCTGGACGAGACGGAGATCACCGGGATGCGGGACCGCGAGCTGACCCGGCTGCGCAGGGACCGTATCGGCTTCATGTTCCAGGCCTTCAACCTGCTGCCCACGCTCACCGCGGCGGAGAACATCACGCTGCCCATGGACATCGCGGGCCGCAAGCCGGACCAGAAATGGCTGGACCAGGTGATCGACACGCTCGGGCTGCGCGACCGCCTCAAGCACCGCCCCGCGCAGCTCTCCGGCGGCCAGCAGCAGCGGGTGGCCTGCGCGCGGGCGCTCGCCTCCCGGCCGGAGCTGATCTTCGCCGACGAACCGACCGGCAACCTCGACTCGCGGGCCGGCGCCGAGGTGCTCTCCTTCCTCCGTGACGCCGTGGACCAGCTGGACCAGACGGTGGTGATGGTGACCCACGACCCGGGCGCCGCAGGCCACTCCGACCTGGTGCTCTTCCTGGCGGACGGACGGATCGTGGACGAGATGGCGGAACCCACCGCGGACCTGGTCCTGGAGCGGATGAAACGCTTCGACCCGGCCCACAAGAGCTGAGGCCGCCGTGCTGAGGGCGACACTGCGGAGTTTCTTCGCGCACAAGGGCCGCCTGCTGCTGTCGGCGATGGCCATCATCCTGTCCGTGGCCTTCGTCGCGGGGAGCCTGATCTTCTCCGACACGGTGGGCCGCACCTTCGACCGGCTCTTCGCCTCCACCTCGGCCGACGTACAGGTCCAGCCGAAGAAGGACGTGGACGAGCAGATACCGTCCGGCATCACCCGTACCGTCCCGGCCTCGCTCGCGGGCCGGATCGGGAAGGTCGACGGGGTCTCCAAGGCGTGGGTCGACGCCTCCGTGGAGAACATCACGATCGTCGACAGCCACAACAAGAACGTGGGGCCGACGAGCGGCGCCCCCACGATCGCCACCAACTGGTATCTCACCGACCGCAGTCCGGTGAAGCTGACCAGCGGGCACGAGCCGCACGGCGCGGGCGAGGCACTCCTCGACAAGGACACGGCCGACAAGAAGAAGGTGCGGATCGGCGACTCGCTGACGGTCCTGGCCCGGCCGGGTTCCTTCACGGTGCGGGTCGTGGGCATCGCCACCTTCACGACCACCAACCCCGGTGCGGCGCTGGTCTTCCTGGACACGCCGACCGCCCAGACCAAGCTGCTCGGCAGGGCCGACGAGGCGACCGCAATCTCCGTCGAGGCGGCCAAGGGTGTCGACGACAAGGTGCTCAAGCAGCGGATCGCCACCGAGATCGGCGGCGGGTACGAGCTGAAGACCGCCGCCGAGCAGGCCAAGGACTCCGCCGCCAGCCTGGGCGGTTTCCTCGACGTGATCAAGTACGTGATGCTGGGCTTCGCAGGCATCGCGGTGCTGGTCGGCATCTTCCTGATCGTCAACACCTTCTCCATGCTCATCGCCCAGCGAACCCGCGAACTGGGGCTGCTGCGGGCGCTGGGCGCCGACCGCCGCCAGGTCCAGCGCTCGGTGCGGATCGAGGCGCTGCTGCTCGGCGCGATCGGCTCCACGCTGGGGCTGGCCGCGGGTATCGGGCTCGCGTACGGGCTCATCGCGCTGATGGGCACCTTCGGGATGAACCTCAGTGCCGCGGAGATCGTGATCGGCTGGGGCACCCCGGTCGCCTCGTATCTGGTGGGCGTCGGAGTGACCTTCGTGGCCGCTTACCTGCCGGCCAGGAGGGCGGCACAGGTGTCCCCGATGGCCGCGCTCTCGGACGCCGAAGTCGCCGGTGTGGGAAGGCCGTTGAGGGTACGCGCGGTGGTGGGCTCCGTCCTCGCGGCGGCCGGTGCGGCGGCGCTCGCGGGCTGCGCGGCGAGCACGAAGACCGCGACGTCCTCGTCGCTGCTGGGCCTCGGTGTCGTCCTCACGCTGATCGCCACCGTGGTGGCGGGACCGCTGCTGGTACGCCCGGTGATCCGGGTCCTGGGCGGTGCCTTCCCCCGGGTGTTCGGCTCCGTCGGCCGGATGAGCCAGCGCAACGCGCTGCGCAATCCCCGGCGCACCGGCGCGACCGCGTCGGCGCTGATGGTGGGTCTCGCCCTGGTGGTCGGGATGTCGGTGGCGAGCGCCTCCATGACCAAGTCCTTCGACCAGCAGATCGACCGGGTCCTGGGCGCCGACTACATCGTGCAGAACAGCAACTTCACCCCGTTCCCCGAGGAGATCACCGGGAAGATCCGTGGTGTGGAAGGCGTGGGCACGGTCGTACGGCAGCGGTTCGTCCCCCTCCAGCTCCGGCTCCCCGACGGCCGGCGCACCGACACGACGGCCGCGGGCTACGACCCGCAGCTCGACGACGTCGCCCACCTCAGCTACTCCGACGGCTCCACCGCCGAGGCCCTGGCGTCGGGGCATGTCGCCATGGACCGCGACTACGCCCATGACCACGGCCTGAAGCTCGGCTCCACCGTGCGGGTCGCCTTCCCCGGGGGCGCCACCGCGGTCCTGACCCTGTCCGCGCTCACCGACATGGACTCCTCCGGCGGCCCAGGCGCGGAAGCGGGCATGTTCATGGGGCTCGCGACGGCGGAGAAGTACCTCCCCGACGGCCAGGACGCGGTCGTCTACGTCAATGCGGCGAGCGGCGTCGATCAGCAGACGCTCCGTACGGCCCTGGAGAAGGCCCTCGCCTCGTATCCGCAGGTGAAGGTCAACAACCAGGCCGACTACAAGAAGATCGTCAGCGACCAGATCGCCGTCCTGCTCTACCTGGTCTACGCGCTCCTCGGTCTGGCGATCGTCATCGCGGTGCTCGGGGTCGTCAACACCCTTGCCCTGTCGGTCGTGGAGCGCACCCGGGAGATCGGGCTGCTGCGGGCGATCGGGCTCTCGCGGGTGCAGCTGCGGCGGATGATCCGCCTGGAGTCGGTGGTGATCGCCGTCTTCGGCGCGCTGCTCGGTCTCGCGCTGGGCATGGTGTGGGGCGTGGCGATGCAGCAGGTCCTGGCGCTGCAGGGTCTCAAGGCGTTCGCGGTGCCGTGGTCGACGGTGGTCGCGGTCGTGGTGGGTTCGGTGGTGGTGGGCCTGGCCGCGGCGGTGCTGCCCGCGCTCCGGGCCTCGCGGATGAACGTACTGACCGCAATCGCCCATGAGTGACATGAGCGATGTGAGTGACCGCATCGTGGAATCCGGTCGACCGCGCGCCCCGGCCGGTGATGGGATCCGCATATGAACGATCTTCGGATACGGTCCGCATCGCCCGACGACCTGGATGCCGTACTGGCTTTCTGGAAGACGGCGGCGGAGGGCACCAGCATCAGCGACGACCGGAGCGGCATCGAGCGGCTCGTCGCCCGCGACCCCGACGCACTGCTGCTCGCGGAGCGCGGCGGGGAGCTCGCCGGCACGGTGATCGCCGGTTTCGACGGCTGGCGCTGCCATCTGTACCGGCTCGCCGTCCATCCGGACCAGCGGCGCAGGGGCATCGGTTCCGCCCTGCTCGCCGCGGCGGAGGAACGGTTCGTCTCGCTGGGCGGGCGGCGCGCGGACGCCATGGTGCTCGACCGGAACGACCAGGGGCAGCGCACCTGGCGCGCCGCCGGTTACGGTCCTGAGGAACAGTGGACCCGCTGGGTCAAACCGCTGGCCGGCTGACCGGCCAACCCGCTACTTTGCCCTTCCTTTACCATGGGTGAACTTTGTTCCGACGACCGAAAGGTGTGAGCGTCCGCCCATGGGCGAGCCTCCCAGTACCCGACATCGCGCGTTCCTCCACTCCCTGCCTGATCATGGGACGGAGGTGAACCGATGACCGAAGTGCTCCTGATCGTCGTGGCGCTGCTGCTCTGCCTGGCCTGTGCGGCCTTCGTCGCCGCCGAGTTCTCGCTGACCACCATCGAGCGCGGTGAGCTGGAACGGGCCGTGGAGCGTGGCGAGCGCGGTGCGTCCAGCGCACTGCAGGCCGTACGCAGCCTCACCTTCCAGCTCTCCGGCGCCCAGCTCGGTATCACCGTCACCAACCTGGTGATCGGCATGCTCGCCGAGCCCTCGATCGCCGAGCTGATCCGCGGCCCGGTCGAGTCCCTCGGTCTGTCCTCGGGCGCGGCCTCCACCGTGGCGCTGGTGATCGGCACCGCGCTCTCCACCGTCGTCCTGATGGTGGTCGGCGAGCTGGTCCCGAAGAACTGGGCGATCTCGTCGCCGCTGGCCGTCGCGAAGGTGGTGGCGACCCCGCAGCGGGCGTTCAGCGCGTTCTTCCGGCCGCTGATCAGCCACCTGAACAACACCGCGAACCGGATGCTCCGCCGGATGGGCATGGAGCCCGCCGAGGAGCTGGCCTCCGCGCGCAGCCCGCAGGAACTGGTGGCGCTGGCACGGCACTCCGCGAAGGCGGGCGCGCTGGAGGCCGACACCGCCGAGCTGTTCGTCCGTACGCTCAACCTCGCCGAACTGACCGCGGAGAACGTGATGACCCCGCGGGTGCAGGTCACCGCGCTCGACATACAGGCCACCGCCGAGGACGTCGCCAACGCCACGCGCGCCACCGGCCTCTCGCGCTTCCCCGTCTACCGGGGCAGCCTCGACACGGTCGTCGGCGTCGCGCACATCAAGGACGTCCTCGCGCTGCCCGCCGAGCGCAGGCACCGCCACCCCGTCTCCGAGCTGCTGCGCGAGCCGCTGCTCGTACCGGAGACGCTGACCGTGGACCGGCTGCTCGACCGGCTGTACGGCAAGCGCACCATGGCCGTCGTCATCGACGAGTACGGCGGCACGGCCGGGGTCGTCACACTGGAGGACATCGTCGAGGAGGTCGTCGGCGAGGTACGCGACGAGCACGATCCGCACGAGACGTCCGACCTCGCCCCCGCGGGCCAGGACGCGGACGGCCGGACGGTCTACTCGGCCGACGGCGCCGTACGCACCGACCAGCTGCAGACGATCGGCATGCGCGTGCCGGACGGGCCGTACGAAACACTCGCCGGTCTGGTCGCGAGCGCGCTGGGACGCATCCCGGCCGAGGGCGACACCTTCGAGGCCGCGGGCTGGCGGCTCGACGTGGTGGACGCGACAGGGCGGCGCGCGGCGCGCGTCCTGCTGCACGAACCGCTGTCCACCGGCCAGGACGAGGAAGAGGAGGCGGGCCGATGACCGCGATTCAGTTGCTCATCGGTCTGCTCACGCTGGTCGTCAACGCCTTCTTCGTCGGCGCCGAGTTCTCGCTGATCTCGGTACGGCGCAGCCAGATCGAGCCGGAGGCCGAGGCCGGGAACCGTCGTGCGCGCAGCGTGCTGTGGGGCCTGGAGCATGTGTCGGCCCTGCTGGCGGCCGCGCAGTTGGGCATCACGCTCTGCACGCTGGTACTCGGTGTGGTCGCTGAGCCCGCCATCGCGCACCTCCTGGAGCCGGTGTTCCACACCGTCGGGATGCCGACCGGTCTGATCCACCCCATCTCGTTCGTCATCGCGCTGGCGGTGGCCACGTATCTGCACATGCTCTTCGGAGAGATGGTGCCGAAGAACATCGCACTGGCAGGCCCTGTACGGACCGCGCTGCTGCTCGGCCCGCCCCTGGTGACGCTCGCCAGGGCCCTGCGCCCGGTGATCTTCGCGATCAACTCCTTCGCCAACTTCCTGCTGAGACTGCTCAAGGTCGAGGCGAAGAGCGAGGTGGCCGCGACCTTCACCGACGACGAGCTGGCCCGTCTTGTCACCGACGCCAAGATCGCCGGACTGCTCGACGACCGGGCGACCGAACGGCTGCACGACGCCCTGGAGCTGGGCCGCCGCCCGGTGCGGGACGTGGTGGTGCCTCTGGAGAAGGTCGTGTACGCACGTCTGGGGACGACCCCGGAACAGCTGGAGCAGCTCTCGTCGGAGTCCGGCTTCTCCCGCTTCCCCGTGGTGGACTCGGCGCAGCGGATCCTGGGCTACCTCCATGTGAAGGACGCGCTGGACGCAACCCCGCGCGACGTGCCGTTCCCGGCGTCCGACATGCGGCCCATCGCCCGGGTGCGGGCGGCGACACCGCTCGACGACGTTTTGACCGCGATGCGCCGCAGCCGAACGCACCTGGCTGCCGTACTGGGTGACGAGGGGACGCTCGCCGGACTGGTCACGATGGAGGACGTCCTGCGGGAACTGGTCGGCCAGCCGCCCGCCGCGACCGCGGGCTAACGGTCGGTCGTCTCGGTGAGGCCGGGGCCCTCCCGGCCCACGCCGGAGGCTCCGATCGCGGTGAGTACGGCAAGAAGGGTGGCGAGGCCCGCCGTCGCGAAGGCGGCGCGCCACTCGACGTCGATGAGGCTGGTCGCACCGGCGACCAGGACCGCGGCGAGCGACTGCGCGAAGGTGCGGACGGCGCGCTCTGCGGTGGCCTTCCAGAAGGCTGCGGTGAACATGGATCGCTCCCTCTCGTGTGGCGGACCGGGGCCGGGAGCCCGGTGTGCTCCCGGCATACCGCGGCAGCGCCCCGGCGGACAGGTCCCGCGATGACAAGAGCCCGGGAGGGCCCCCGGCCCACTCCCTACTGCACGGTAGGATTGCGCCGCCATGGATTTGAATGCCTCGTACACCAGCCTCGTCACCGTCGGCGATTCCTTCACCGAGGGAATGTCCGACCGCCTCCCCGACGGTTCGTACCGCGGCTGGGCCGATCTGCTCGCCGCCCGCCTCGCCGCGCGCACGCCCGGCTTCCGCTACGCCAATCTCGCCGTACGCGGAAAGCTCATCAGCCAGATCGTCGACGAGCAGGTCGACGTCGCGGCCGCCATGCAGGCGGACGTGGTGACCCTGGTCGGCGGGCTCAACGACACCCTGCGGCCCAAGTGCGACATGGCCATGGTCTGCGGCCGTCTCGAAGAGGCCGTCGAGCGGCTCGCACCGTCCTGCAAGCAGCTCGTGCTGATGCGCAGCCCCGGCCGCAACGGCCCGGTGTTCCAGCGCTTCCGCCCGCGCATGGAGGAGCTCTTCGCCTTCATCGACTCCCTGGCCTCGCGGCACGGCGCCCTGGTCGTGGACCTGTACGGCGCCGAGGTCCTCGGCGACCAGCGGATGTGGGACATCGACCGGTTGCATCTGACCGCCGAAGGCCACCGCCGCGTCGCCGAGGCCATCTGGCAGGCGCTGGGTCTGGAGGCGGAGGACGACTGGCAGGCAGTGCTGCCGCCCTCCGTCGCCCCCGGCTGGACCACCCGTCGCACCACTGATCTGCGCTTCGCCCGCGAGCACCTGGTGCCGTGGATCGGACGGCGGCTCACGGGCAGGTCCTCGGGCGACGGAAGAGCTCCCAAGAGGGCCGAGCTGCTGCCGTACGAGAACGAGCCGCTCTCGTAGCAAGTCACAAATGAGGCCGGGGCTCTGGCCTGCAGAAACCACCAGTAGAATCTGGTTACGTGACTGCAAAGCCCCGCATCCCCAATGTCCTGGCCGGCCGCTACGCCTCCGCCGAGCTCGCCGTCCTCTGGTCCCCCGAGCAGAAGGTGAAGCTGGAGCGCCAGCTCTGGCTCGCCGTGCTGCGTGCGCAGAAGGACCTCGGGATCGAGGTGCCGGAAGCCGCTGTCGCCGACTACGAGCGCGTACTCGACCAGGTGGACCTGGCCTCGATCGCCGAGCGCGAGAAGGTCACCCGGCACGACGTGAAGGCCCGCATCGAGGAGTTCAACGCCCTCGCCGGGCACGAGCAGGTCCACAAGGGCATGACCTCCCGCGACCTCACCGAGAACGTCGAGCAGCTGCAGATCCGGCTCTCGCTGGAGCTCATGCAGGGCCGTACGGTGGCCGTCCTCGCCCGTCTCGGCAAGCTGGCCGCCGAGCACGCCGAGCTCGTGATGGCGGGGCGCTCGCACAACGTCGCCGCGCAGGCCACCACGCTGGGCAAGCGCTTCGCGACCGCCGCCGACGAGCTGCTCGTGGCGTACGGACGCCTGGAGGACCTCCTCTCCCGCTACCCGCTGCGCGGCATCAAGGGCCCGGTCGGCACCGCCCAGGACATGCTCGACCTGCTGGGCGGCGACGAGGCCAAGCTCGCCGACCTGGAGCAGCGGATCGCCGGTCACCTCGGCTTCGCGCACGCCTTCACCTCGGTCGGTCAGGTCTACCCGCGCTCGCTGGACTACGACGTGGTGACCGCGCTGGTGCAGCTGGCCGCGGCCCCCTCGTCGATCGCCAAGACGATCCGGCTGATGGCCGGGCACGAGCTGGTCACCGAGGGCTTCAAGGCCGGCCAGGTCGGCTCATCCGCGATGCCGCACAAGATGAACACCCGCTCCTGCGAGCGCGTCAACGGCCTGATGGTGATCCTGCGCGGGTACGCCTCGATGACCGGTGAGCTGGCGGGCGACCAGTGGAACGAGGGCGACGTCTCCTGCTCCGTGGTCCGCCGCGTCGCGCTGCCGGACGCGTTCTTCGCCTTCGACGGCCTCCTGGAGACCTTCCTGACCGTCCTGGACGAGTTCGGCGCGTTCCCCGCGGTCGTCGCCCGCGAGCTCGACCGCTACCTGCCCTTCCTCGCCACCACCAAGGTGCTGATGGGCGCGGTACGGGCGGGAGTCGGCCGCGAAGCCGCGCACGAGGTCATCAAGGAGCACGCGGTCGCCTCCGCGCTGGCCATGCGCGAGCAGGGCGCCGAGCGCAACGAGCTCCTGGACAAGCTGGCCGCGGACGAGCGGATGCCGCTGGACCGCGCCCAGCTGGACACGCTCATGGCGGACAAGCTCTCCTTCACCGGTGCGGCGGGCGCCCAGGTGGCGGCAGTTGTCTCCCGTATCGAGGAGATCGCCAAGCAGCACCCGGCCGCGGCCGGTTACACCCCCGGCTCGATCCTCTGACCGCCGTCAGGACCGTATGAAGCGCGAAGAGCTCGAAGCCGCCCGCGACCGCATCGTTCCCGATGTGGTCGCGGGCGGTCTGCGCGTGTTGTTCTGCGGGATCAATCCGGGGCTGATGACCGCCGCCACGGGCTTCCACTTCGCGCGCCCCGGCAACCGCTTCTGGCCCGTGCTGCAGCTGTCGGGCTTCACTCCGCACCGGCTGAAGCCCGAGGAGCAGGGCGAGCTGCTGTCGTACGGCCTGGGCATCACGAATGTCGTCGGGCGGGCCACCGCGCGGGCCGACGAGGTGAGCGCGGAGGAGTTCCGCGAGGGCGGCCGGATCCTCACCGCCAAGGTGGAACGGCTGGAGCCGGAGTGGCTGGCGGTCGTCGGCATCACGGCGTACCGCACGGCCTTCCACGAGCCGAAGGCGCGGATCGGGCCGCAGGAGCGGACGATCGGCGCCACCCGGATCTGGGCGCTCCCCAATCCGAGCGGCCTCAACGCGCGCTGGACGGCGGAGACGATGGCGGCCGAGTACGCCCGGCTGCTGCGGTCCGCCTGGCCAGCCGGTACCATCCGGCAGACACGCGCATGACACGTACATGAACTGAGCCAGGAGGACACGTTGGGGCGTCTGACCGGCGGGGATCCCTCTCTGTTGCGGCGGATCAACTCCGCCGTGGTGCTCCACGCACTGCGTGGAGCGGACTTCCCGACGTTCACGGATCTCACCCGGATCACCGGCCTCTCCCGGCCGACGGTGGAGGGTGTCATCGAGGGGCTCATGGTGGCCGGCCTCGTCGTCGAGGACGCGCCCGAGGAGGACGGCGAGACGCGCCGCCAGGGGCGGCCTGCCAGACGCTTCCGGTTCCGTGCGGAGGCCGGGCATCTGCTGGGCATCGAGATCGGGCCGCACCGGGTCGCCGCCATGCTTTCGGGGCTCGACGGACGGATCATCGGAGCGGGTTCGCGCGAGGTGACCGAGACCGCACCGGCGGACGAGCGGCTCGACCGGGTGCGTACGACGGTGGCCGATCTGCTGCGCCGTGCCGGGGTCGCCCGCAGCAGCCTGCGCGCGGTCGGGGTCGGCAGTCCCGGGATCGTGGAGGCGGACGGCACCGTACGGCTCGGCACCGCGCTTCCCGAGTGGACGGGTCTGGCGCTGGGCGAGCGGCTGCGGCGGTCCTTCCGCTGTCCCGTACTGGTGGAGAACGACGCCAACGCGGCGGCGGTCGCCGAGCACTGGAAGGGCGCGGCCACCGACTCCGACGACATCGTCTTCGTCCTCGCAGGGCTCAGCCCCGGTGCCGGATCACTGATCGGCGGCCGGCTGCACCGCGGTTACGGGGGCGCGGCGGGCGAGATCGGCGCGCTGCATCTGCTCGGCCGCGGGGCGACCCCGGAGACGCTCCTGTCGACGACGGACCAACCGCTGCACGCACTCGACGAGCCGGCGGTGGCGCAGGTCTTCGCGGACGCCAAGCGGGGCGATGCGCAGGCCCGGGCGGCGATGGAGCGGTTCATCGAGCGTCTGGTGCACGATGTCGCGGCGCTCGTGCTCGCGCTCGATCCCGAACTGGTCGTGATCGGCGGCTGGGCGGCCGGTCTGGAGGACGTACTGGAGCCGCTGCGCGGGGAGTTGGCGCGGTTCTGTCTGCGGCCGCCGCGCGTCGCGCTCTCGCTGCTCGGCGACTCGGCCGTGGCGACGGGTGCACTGCGGCTCGCTCTCGACCATGTCGAGGAGCAGCTCTTCGCGGTCGAGGGAACGGTGACGGCCCGCCGCTGAGATCAGCGAACGGGCCGTACGGTAAAGACTGTTGTTCAGGAGGCCTGGCGCTGCTCGCCGTCGTGGCTGATCTCCAGGTCGCCCGAGTCCCCGAAGGTGAGCCGGCAGGTGTCGGCGCGGTAGGTCGCCACCGAGACGGCGACCGTGCCGCCCGCCGCGATGTAGCGCGTGGTGACGACGAGCACGGGTGCACCGGGGAGCCGGTCGAGTTCCTTGGCGTCCTCGGCACGGGCCGAGCCGAGCTCCACCGAGCGGTCCTGGCCTTCGAGGCCGAGGCGCTGCAGCTCGCGCAGCACATTGCGCGCCCGGATCGCGCCCGAAGGGGCGTCGATGGCGGAGAGTTCGGGCACGGATCCGGCGGGTACGTACAGGAGCTCGGCCGCGACCGGCGAACCGTGCGTCATACGGATCCTGCGCACGGTGTGCACCGCGTCGCCGGACCCGGCGTCGGCGGCCACGTCCAGCATCCGCGCCACCGCGACCGGCGGTACGGCGAGCGTGCAGTCCACCGGCTTCCAGGCGTCGTCACCGGCTCCCGGCCAGACGTGCTGCGACGTCGACACGTCCACACCCACACGCGGCGGAGCGACAGTGGTGCCCACACCGCGGCGGCGCTGCAGACGGCCCTCCAGCTCGAGCTGTTCGAGCGCCTGGCGCAGCGTGGCGCGGGCCACGCCGAAGCGGGCTGCCAGGTCACGTTCGTTCGGGAGGATCTCCCCCACCGCGAAATCCGAGTCGAGAGCATCGCTCAGGACGGTCTTGAGGTGCCAGTACTTCGGCTCCGGCGCCGTTTCCAGCTGCGTGGTCCCCACCCTGATCCTCCGCAATCGCCGTGTCCCCGGCGGCTTTTCCGTGCCCTTGTTTATTAAAGGTTCCTGCACTAACTCTGCGACCATAGGGCGACGCTCCCCCTTGGTCAAGACCAATCCTCCTTCCGTTACGGAGCGAAACCGAGGCCTGCCGCAGAGCGTTCACAGGACGTTCGTACGGACGTGAGGCGCGCGCAGCACAAAGCCCCGCGTCCGGTACGGAACACGGGGCTCTGGAGTGCGCCTGCGTCACTCCTACTCCACGGCGAGCAGCGCGAGTTTGTCGGGATTGCGCACGATGTACAGGCACTGGATGCGTCCGTCCACGACGTCCAGCTGGAAGACGCTGTCCAGCGTGGAGCCGGAGAACACCAGCAGCGCGGGACCGCCGTTGAGCTCCGCGAACCGGAAGCCGGCGTCCTCGATCCCCTTGGCCGCAGCGCCGAGTACGAAGCGCCCGACCTTGTCGGAGCCCTCGATGACGCGCAGGGGCGCCTTGGACTTGCCGCCGCTGTCGCCCACCAGCCGCACATCGGGCGCGAGGATCGACAGCAGCCCCTGGAGGTCACCCTCGGTCGCCGCGGCGAGGAACCGCTCGGTCAGATCGCGGCGTTCGGCCGGATCGACGTCGAAGCGGGGCTTGCGCTCCTCGACGTGCTTGCGGGCGCGGGCACCGAGCTGGCGCACCGCCGCATCGGATCGGTCGAGGGTCTCCGCGATCTCTCCGTACGGGAATCCGAACGCCTCGTGCAGGACAAAGACGGCGCGCTCCAGCGGGGAGAGCGATTCGAGGACGACGAGGACGGCGAGCGAGACGGACTCGGCCAGGACCGCCTTCTCCGCCGTGTCCGGCGTGGTCCGCCCGAACTCGGTGACGATCGGCTCGGGCAGCCAGGGGCCGACGTAGGTCTCGCGCCGGGACTGGACGTACCGCAGGCGGTTGATGGCCAGCCGTGTGGTGATCCGTACGAGATAGGCGCGCGGATCGCGGACCTCCTCGCGCCCGTCGGCGGACCAGCGCAGCCAGGTTTCCTGGACGACGTCCTCGGCGTCGGCCACCCGCCCGGTCATGCGGTAGGCCACTCCGGTCAGTACGGAGCGGTGCTCTTCGAAGGTATCGGTTGCGAATTCGACTGCCACGCTCCCATCCCACCCGACCGGGTCCCCGCTGTCCAGGCACATTTACCGTGCGACAGAGCACAATGTCGGGGCGACCGCCGACCGGTGGCGGCCCGCCAGGGGAGGCATGCGATGCGCTACGGAGTTCTGGGGACGGGCGCGGTGGGCAGCGCGCTGGGCGGCAAACTCGTGGAGCTGGGGCACGAGGTGGTGATGGGCTCCCGCACCAAGGACAATCCGCAGGCGCTGGAGTGGGCGCAGGGGGCGGGCCCGCGGGCCGGCTGCGGCACCTTCGCCGATTCCGCGGCGTTCGCCGAGCGGATCGTCGTGGCGGTCAACGGCCGGGTGGCGCTCGCCGCTCTGCAGGCGGCGGGTGAGGCGGAGTTGGCGGGAAAGCTGCTGGTCGACGTGTCGAATCCGATCGCGTTCGAGGACGGTCTGCTGCGGGTGGCGCCCGTCGAGTCGGACAGTGTGGGCGCGCTGCTCCAGCGGTCGTTCCCCGAGGCGCGGGTGGTGAAGACGCTCAACACCGTCAACCTGGCCGTGATGATCGATCCGGACCGGGTGCCGGGTGAGCACCAGCTGTTCATGTGCGGCGACGACGTGGGGGCCAAGGAGGAAACGGTGGCGCTGCTCGGCGAGTTCGGCTGGCCGGCCCACCGGGTGCTCGACCTCGGCGGGATCGTGGAGGCGCGCGGTCTGGAGATGCTGATGCCGTTCTGGATGAACCTGTACCAGAGGTTCGGCGACGGGTCGTTCAACTACGAGATCCGCAGGGGGCATTGAGCCAACGGGTTCGCGGCGGCCTCTTGAAGTGGAAGCTACCCAGGGGTAATCCTTGTTGACACGGTGTCTCACCACCGTCCCCGACAGCAGGGAGCAGCAGCATGACCGCCGCCCAGGTCTCATTCACCGTCGAGTCCCCCCGGGGGAACCGCACGGTCACCGTCTCGTACGACCGCACCGGTACCGGCGATCCCCTCCTGCTGCTCCATGGCATCGGACACCACCGGCAGGCCTGGGACCCGGTCGTCGGGATCCTGGCCGCCGAGCGCGATGTGATAGCCGTGGACCTGCCCGGGTTCGGCGCGTCGCCCGCGCTGCCCGAGGACGTCTCGTACGGCCTCTCGACGGTGGTGCCGACACTCGGCGCACTGTGCGAGGCGCTCGACATCGAGCGCCCGCACGTCGCGGGGAACTCCCTGGGCGGGCTGCTCGCCCTGGAACTGGGCCGCGAGAAGCTCGTACGGTCGGTGACCGCCCTGTCGCCCGCAGGGTTCTGGACGCAGGCCGAGCGCCGGTACGCCTTCGCCACGCTGCGTGCGATGCGGGGGATCGCGAGCGCCCTGCCGCTCCCGGTCATCGAGCGGCTGTCGCACTCGGCGGCCGGGCGTACGGCGCTCGCCAGCACCATCTACGCCCGGCCCGCCCGCCGTTCACCCGAGGACGTCGTCGCCGAGACGCTCGCGCTGCGCGAGGCCACCGGCTTCGATGAGACCCTGGCCGCCGGCCGGTCCATCCTGTTCTCCGACGATGTGAGCGACATCCCGGTCACGGTCGCCTGGGGTACGAAGGACCGGCTGCTCCTGCGCCGCCAGGGGATCCGGGCCAAGCACACGATCCCCGGCGCCCGTCTCGTCCGGCTCCCCGGCTGCGGCCATGTCCCGATGAACGACGACCCGGCCGCCGTGGCGCGCGTCATCCTCGACACCAGCCGCTGAGCGGCGGGCGAGGACCCCGGAGCCGAGCGCGACCCCCGCTCCGACCAGTGCGCTCCCCGCCCCCTGCGCGATGCCGTACGCACCCGTGCCGACCAGCGGCGCGGTCATCGCGGCCGCCACGGGGATGAGCCCGGAGAAGAGGGTGGCCCGCTCGGCGCCGATCCGCTGCATCCCCATGTACCAGCAGACGAAGCCGATGACGGTCACGACGGCGGCCTGCCACAGCAGCGCCGCCGTCTCCCCCGCATCGGGTACGCGCACGAAATCGCGCCCGCCGAGTACGAGCCCGAGCACCGTCGCCTCGACGGCGGCCACCCCGCACACGGTCGCGGACAGCAGCTTCGGCCCGAGGGGCCGCAGCACGGGGACGGCCAGTACGGCAAAGCCCACCTCCCCCACCAGGGCGCCCGCCGAGAAGGCGATGCCCGCGAGGTCGCTGCGGCCCCAGCCCTGGACGGTGAAGGCCCCGGCCGCCACCAGGAGCGCCCCGACGAGGACGGGCCCGGTGGGCCGTCTGCCCGCGAGCAGCGGTACGAGCACGGCGACCACGACGGGTGCGCAGCCCACGAAGACCCCGGGGACCGCGGGCTCCGCGCTGCGTTCGGCGGCGAGCACCGCCAGGTTGAACCCGACCATGCCGACGGCGGCGACGAGCGCGATACGGCCCCACTGGGCCGGGGAGAGCGTACGGACCGCCTGCCTGGATCCGTGGCCGCGGCCGAGCAGGGGCAGGAGGAGCAGACAGGCGAGTGCGTAGCGCAGGGCCTGGCCACCCGCGTACGGATAGTCGCCGAGTACGGAGTTGGCGGTGAAGGAGCCGCCGACGAGGATGCAGGCGAAGGCCGCGAGGAGCGCCCCTCGCAAGGAAGTCACGTTCATGGGAGCGACGTTAGGCAACCGGGCGGTCCGTATTAGGGTCCACTTCCATGGAGCCATCGGGGACCAATTCGCCTGCCTGGGAACTGCTGCTGCCCTCCGCAGCGGCTCCCGCCCGCCGTCGGGGCAGGCAGTTCCAGGAGGCGCTGCGCGAGGCGGTCCGCTCGGGGCGGCTCGCGGCGGGCACCCGGCTGCCTCCCAGCCGTGAACTCGCCATGGATCTCGGGGTCTCGCGCGGACTGGTCACCGAGGCGTACGAGCAGCTGACCGCCGAGGGGTACCTGCGCAGCGGCCGGGGTTCCGGCACCTGGGTGGGCGACTCGGCGCGGGCCGCGGTCCCGGAAGTGGCCCGGGAAGCGGGCGATCCGGCCCCGCGCTCCCCCGACGCCCTCGTCAGCTTCCGTCCCGGCACTCCGGATCTCTCGCTCTTCCCGCGCGCCGCCTGGGGCGCCGCGCACAAGTCCGTCCTGAACACGCTGGAGCACCATGCGCTGGGCTATCCCGATCCGCGCGGACTGCCTCAACTCCGGATCGCTCTGGCCGAGTTGCTGGCACGCCGCCGCGGGGTGGTCGCCGACCCCGGGCGGATCGTGGTCTGTTCGGGCGTGGCGCAGGCGATGACGCTGCTCGGTTTCGTCCTGCGCGAGGAGGGACAGCGCACGGTCGGCACGGAGGACCCCGGAAGCCCCGAGCACTCCGCCCTCTTCGCTGCGGCCGGGCTGAAGGCGGTTCCGCTCCCCCTCGACGACGAGGGGCTTGCCGTCGGGCCGCTCACGGCGAGCGGCGTACGGACAGTACAGACGACGCCCGCCCACCACTTCCCCACCGGAATCGGCTATTCGGCCGCGCGGCGCACCGAACTCCTCGACTGGGCACGGTCGGTGGACGGTCTGATCATCGAGGACGACTACGACGGGGACTTCCGGTACGACCGGGCCCCTGTCGGCGCGCTCCAGGGTCTGGACCCCGAACACGTCGCGTACACCGGCTCGGTGAGCAAGTCGCTCGCCCCCGGCCTGCGGCTCGGCTGGCTGCTCGCACCGGCGCGGCTGACCGAGGCGGTCGCCGTCCGCAAGCGCACCCTGGACCTGGGCCATCCCGTCCTGGACCAGGCCCTGTTCGCCGAGCTGATCACCGGCGGCGACTACGACCGTCAGCTGCGCCGCTGCCAGCGCGCCTACCGCGAGCGCCGCGACACCCTGGTCAGCGCCCTCGCCGAGCACTTCCCTGGCACGGAGGTCAGCGGCATCGCCGCAGGTCTGCACATCATCGCGCGACTGCCCGAGCGTTACGGACCCGAGGCCGGCTTCCTGCGGCGGGCGGAGCGCGCCGGCGTGGCCGTCCGTCCGCTGACCGACTACGGCAGCGCGCGCCCGCAGGACGGAGCCGTCAGGCTGGTGCTCGGATACGCGCATCTGACGCCCGCTCAGATCGTCCGCGGGGTCCGGCTGCTGGCGGGCTCCGACTGACACCACCCGCCGTTCACCTGGGGTTCGCGCGGGCGCCTCGGCCGGGCAGTAGGCATGGCTCGGCACACCCGGCCGAACCGCCCCTGGAGGCGCATCGATGTCGTACAGCCCCCGCATCCCTGTACCCGACCGCCGCACCGTGCTGCGCGGTTCGCTCGCCGCATCGGCCGCGCTGGCCGTCCCCGCCGGCCTCGCGGCCGCCGCCCCCGCACAGGCGCTCGCCGGCCGCCCCCGCGCCGACTGGGGTGTCCAGGCCGGCGACATCACCACCTCGTCGGGCATCATCTGGGCGCGCTCGGACCGTCCGGCCCGTTTGACCGTGGAGACCTCGGCGACCGAGTCCTTCCGGCGCGCCCGCAGCTGGCACGGCCCGCTGCTCGGTTCCGGAACCGACTTCACCGGTACGACCGCGCTGCACGGCCTGCCCGCCGGCGAGCAGATCCACTACCGCGTCACCCTCGCCGACCCGGACGACCCGCGCCGCACCTCGGAGCCGGTGCACGGCACCTTCCGCACCGCGCCAGCCCACCGCCGCGACGGGGTGCGCTTCCTGTGGTCCGGCGACATCGCCGGGCAGGGCTGGGGCATCAACCCGGACATCGGCGGCTACACCGTCTACGACGAGATGAGCCGTCTGGACCCCGATTTCTTCCTGTGCAGCGGTGACAACATCTATGCCGACGGCGTCATCCTGCCCAGCGTGACGCTGCCGGACGGACGGGTGTGGCGCAATGTCACCACCGCGGAGAAGTCCAAGGTGGCCGAGACCCTTGCCGAATACCGCGGCAACTTCCGCTACAACCTGCTGGACGACAACCTGCGCCGGTTCAACGCACAGGTCCCCTCGATCATCCAGTGGGACGACCACGAGGTCCGCAACAACTGGTACCCCGGCCAGATACTCGACGACGTCCGCTACACCGAGAAGAACGTCGACGTACTGGCCGCCCGCTCGATGCGGGCCTTCCGCGAGTACTTCCCCATCTCCACGCTGCGTCCCGACCGGCCCGGCGGCCGGGTGCACCGGGTGGTCAATCACGGCCCGCTCCTCGACGTCTTCGTCCTCGACATGCGGACGTACCGCAACGCCAACTCCCCCGGCCGGCAGACCGACGACACCACGGGCATCATGGGCGCCGAGCAGCTGGCCTGGCTCAAGCGCGAGCTGGCGCGGTCGCGTGCGACCTGGAAGGTGATCGCCGCCGACATGCCGCTGGGGCTGGTCGTTCCCGACGGGGCGACCGACTTCGAGGCGGTCGCACAGGGCGATCCGGGGGCGCCGCTGGGGCGGGAGCTGCAGATCGCGGAGCTGCTGCGGTTCATCAAGCACCGGCGGATCACCGGGACCCTGTGGCTGACAGCCGATGTGCACCACACCTCCGCCCAGCACTACCTGCCGGAGCGTGCGGCGTTCAAGGACTTCGCGCCGTTCTGGGAGTTCGTCTCGGGACCGCTGGCCGCGGGCGGGTTCCAGGCGAGCCAGTTGGACGGCACCTTCGGCCCGGACCGCGTCTTCGTGGCGGCGCCGGCGTTCGCCAACGCCTCGCCGCTGGAGAATCCGCCGTACTACGGCGAGGTGGAGATCGACGGGGAGAGCGGTGAGCTGACGGTACGGCTGCGGGCGCAGGGCGGCACCGTGCTCTTCACCCAGGTTCTGCAGCCCGGGCGTGTCGGCCAGTAACAGCAACGGATCAAGGCATTTCACGCCATCTCTGGCGAGAAAAGGTACCCAAACAGCCAAAACCACACTTAACCCGTCAGTCACAAAACGTTCGTGATCACGCAACACCGCTTTGCCAGAGTGATGCCATGACTGATGTGACTTCTTCGAAGAGCGCCCGCCGTCCGCACCACTGGCGGCGGGACCTCGTCGAGCTCGCCGCCCTCTTCACCGCCGTGGCCGTCGCCGACGCGATCGCCAATCTCGTCGCGCATGGCCCGGACGGGCCATACCTCCTGGTGTTCTCGGCCGTCGCACTCGCCGCCACGGCCGGTTTCCACACATGGTGGGCACGCCGCCACAGCCATGCACCACCGGCCGACAGCGGGGCGGCCGGCGATACGGCCGGCGGCTCCCCCGCCGCCGAGGCCTCCGGCACCGCGACCGCCCTGTGGCGGATGCGCACGACCGTACGGGACGAACCGGGCACCCTCGCCTCGCTCTGCATCGCACTCGCCCGCCACCGGGTGGACATCCTGACCCTGCAGACCCATCCACTCGGCGACGCCACGGTCGACGAGTTCCTCCTCAGGGCGCCCGCCGATATGCAGGCCAACGAGCTGAGCCGGGAGGTCTCCGTGGCCGGCGGCCGGGACACCTGGATCGAGCGCGCCGACGCCCACGATCTGGTCGACGCACCCACCCGGGTCCTCGGTCTGGCCACCCGCACCGCGCTGGACGCCGCCGAACTGCCGCTCGCGCTGCGCCAGTTGCTCGGCCGCTGCACCATCCACTCGCTTCCCGCCGTCTCCTTCACCGGCCGGCCCACCGGCGAGACGGCACCCGTGGAAGGCGTACTCGAAGGAACGTCGCTGCGGCTGCGCGATCCCTCGGGCGGTGTCATCACCGTCGAGCGGCCCTATCTGCCGTTCACCCCGACCGAGTTCGCCCGCGCCCGCGCCCTCGTCGAGCTCGATGCCCGCCTCGGGCCGCGCATGCCGCGCAGCCGGGACGTCCTCACGCTCCCCGAGGGCAACGAGATCAGCGTCCGCCGGGCCGACCTCGACGATGTCGAGGCCGCCCGGGAGATGCAGGAGCGCTGCTCGGAGCGGACGCTGGGCCTGCGCTACCACGGCCCCGTCGGCGACGCGGACCGCTATCTCAGCCACCTCCTCAGCCCGCGCTTCGGCCGCACCCTCGCCGTGCAGACCGCATCGGGCCGGATCGTCGCCCTCGGCCACCTGCTGTGGGACGGCGACGAGACCGAGGTGGCACTGCTCGTCGAGGACGACTGGCAGCGCCGCGGCATCGGCTCCGAGCTCCTCGGCCGGCTGGTCACGCTCGCCGTCGAGGCCGGCTGCGAGAGCGTGTACGCAGTGACCCAGGCGTCCAACACCGGGATGGTCGCGGCCATGCGCGGTCTGGGCCTGCCGCTGGACTACCAGATCGAGGACGGCACCCTGGTGGTCACCGCACGACTGGACGCAACACCGGTACGCTCCCGCCTTCCGTACGAGCAGGCTGAGTACTGAGGGCCTCACACAGGTCCCGCCACAGGTCCTCGACGTCCTCGAGCCCGACCGACATCCGCAGCAGCCGGTCGCTGACGCCCCCGGCGCGCCGGTCTCCCTCGGCCACGATGCGGTGGCTTATGGAGGCCGGGTGCTGGATGAGGCTGTCGACGCTGCCGAGGCTGACGGCGGGAGTGATCAGGGTGACGCCGGCGATGAGCCGGTGCGGGTCGCCGTACACCTCGAAGGCGACCATGGCGCCGCCCAGTTTCGGATAGTGGACCCGCGCGACGCGCGGGTCCACGGTCAGTCTGCGGGCCAGTTCGGCGGCGGTCGCCGACGCTGCCCGCATCCGTACGGGGAGAGTGGAGAGGCCGCGCAGCAGCAGATATCCGGCCATCGGATGCAGGATGCCGCCGGTCGCGAAGCGCATCTGGCGGAGCTTCCCCGCGAACTCCTCGTCGCAGGCCACCACCCCGCCCATCACATCGCCGTGCCCGCCCAGGTACTTGGTCGCGCTGTGCAGCACGATCCGTGCGCCGAGTCCGAGCGGCCGCTGGAGCACCGGGGTGGCGAACGTCGAGTCGACGAGCAGCGGGACGGAGCCGCAGGAGTGGGCGAGCGCCCGGATGTCGGTCTCGGCGAGGGTCGGGTTGGCGGGCGTCTCGACCATCACCAGACCGGTGTCGGGGCGGATCGCGTCGGCGACCCCAGCCGGGTCGACCCAGGTCACCTCCGTGCCGAGCAGCCCCGCGGTCAGCAGGTGGTCGCTGCATCCGTAGAGCGGACGTACGGCCACGACATGGCGCAGGCCCGCCGCCGCCCGTACGAGAAGGACCGCGGTCAGCGCCGCCATGCCGCTCGCGAACGCGACCGCGCTCTGGGCCCCTTCGAGCCGGGCGAGCGCCGTCTCGAAGCGGCCCGTGGTCGGGTTGTCGAGGCGGGCGTAGACGGGCGGTCCTTCGGGGCGGGCCCCGGTGGCGGCGAAGGCGTCGATCCTGGCGGCCTCGCCCCTGCTGTCGTAGGAGGGGTAGGTCGTCGACAGGTCGAGCGGCGGGGCGTGCAGTCCGAGCCCGGCGAGGTCTTCGCGTCCGGCGTGCACGGCTTCGGTGGCCAGGGCCCTGGGTGTGGTCGAGGCGTCGGTTTCCATGGCCGTACTCTGAACAACCGTCGGGCTGGCACCGCCAACTGCCGTGTTACGTTCGCCCGATGACCGAATCTGTCGCACTGGACCCGGTCGATCTGCACATACTCCGCCTGCTGCAGAACGATGCCCGGACCACCTACCGGGAGCTCGCCGCGGAAGTGGGCGTGGCCGCCTCGACCTGTCTTGACCGGGTGGCGCGGCTGCGCCGCTCGGGGGTGATTCTCGGCCATCAGCTCCGGCTCGACCCGGCGAAGCTGGGCCGGGGTCTGGAGGCGCTGCTCTCCGTGCAGGTGCGGCCGCACCTCCGCGAGCTCGTCGGACCCTTCGTGGACCGGATCCGTGCGCTGCCCGAGGTACGGGCGCTCTTCCACCTGGCCGGTCCCGAGGACTATCTGGTCCATGTGGCGGTGGCCGACACCGCGGACCTCCAGCGGCTCGTCCTCGACGAGTTCACCGCGCGGCGCGAAGTGGTCAGGGTGGAGACCCGGCTCATCTTCCAGCAGTGGGAGTGCGGGCCGCTGCTGCCGCCCGAGTCAGGAGTCAGGGTCTGAAGGGTGATGACGCGGACCCCTCTTCCGTACGAGGATGTCGGCATGTCAGAGACACCCGGCAGCTCACTGCCCCGCCAGGTCGCCGACGCCTACGTCGACGAGCTCATCGCGCTCGACCCGATCACCGGTACCTACCTCGGAGTCAAGGAGAGCTCCGCCGGCCTGCCCGACTTCTCCCCCGCAGGCACCGCGCGCCTCGCCGCGCTCGCCCGTACGACGCTCGCGAAGCTGGACGCGGCCGAGCAGCTGCCGGGCGCACAGAACGATGCGGAGCGGCGCTGCGGACGGCTGCTGCGCGAGCGGCTCACCGCGGAACTCGCCGTCCACGACAGCGACGAGGCACTGCGCGCCGTCTCCAACATCCACTCCCCGGCACACGGCATCCGCGAAGTGTTCAGCGTGACGCCCACGGAGACCGAGGAGGACTGGGCTGCGGTCGTCGAGCGGCTCGCCGCCGTACCGGCCGCGCTGGAGGGTTACCGTCAGTCGCTCGCGCTGGGCCTGGAGCGCGGGCTCCTCGGCGGTCCGCGCCCGACCGCGACCTTCGTCGGGCAGCTCACCGAGTGGGCGGGTGAGGACCGCGGCTGGTTCGAGGACTTCGCGGCGACCGGTCCCGACTCGCTGCGCAAGGAACTGGACACCGTGGGCCGCTCCGCCACCGAGGCGGTCGTGGCACTGCGCGACTGGATGCGCGACGTGTACGCGCCCGCCGTCGCGGACGCCCCCGACACGGTGGGCCGCGAGCGGTACGCCCGCTGGTCGCGCTACTTCAACGGCACCGACCTCGACCTGGACGAGGCGTACGCCTACGGCTGGTCGGAGTACCACCGTCTGCTGGCCGAGATGAAGACCGAGGCGGAGAAGATCCTTCCCGGCGCCGGCCCCTGGGAGGCCCTGGCGCATCTCGATGTGCACGGTACCCACATCGAGGGCGTCGACGAGGTCCAGGCCTGGCTGCAGTCGCTGATGACCGAGGCGATGGACGCGCTCGACGGCACCCACTTCGAACTCGCCGAGCGGGTGCGGAAGGTGGAGTCGTGCATCGCCCCGCCGGGCGGCGCGGCGGCCCCGTACTACTCGCCTCCGTCGGAGGACTTCTCCCGCCCGGGCCGCACCTGGCTGCCGACGATGGGCGAGACGCGTTTCCCGGTCTACGACCTGGTCTCCACCTGGTACCACGAGGGCGTCCCCGGCCACCACCTGCAGCTGGCGCAGTGGGCGCACGTCGCCGACCAGCTCTCCCGCTACCAGGCGACCGTCGGCATCGTCAGCGCCAATGCCGAGGGCTGGGCGCTGTACGCGGAGCGGCTGATGGACGAGCTGGGCTTCCTGCCCGACGCGGAGCGCAGGCTCGGCTACCTGGACGCGCAGATGATGCGCGCCTGCCGGGTGATCGTCGACATCGGCATGCACCTGGAGCTGGAGATCCCGGCGGACTCGCCCTTCCACCCGGGTGAGCGCTGGACGCCGGAGCTGGCCCAGGAGTTCTTCGGCAGCCACAGCGGCCGTCCCGCGGACTTCGTGGAGAGCGAGCTCACCCGCTATCTGTCGATGCCCGCGCAGGCGATCGGCTACAAGCTGGGCGAGCGGGCGTGGCTGCTCGGCCGCGAGAACGCCCGTAAGGCGCACGGCGATTCCTTCGACGCCAAGGCCTGGCACATGGCGGCGCTTTCGCAGGGTTCGCTGGGTCTGGACGACCTGGTGGACGAGCTGTCGAAGCTCTAGCACGGGTTACGGGGGCCGGGTCCTGGCACATCGCCGGGACCCGGCCCCCGTGCTGTGGTCAGCAGCCGCAGTCGTCCGAGTCGACGGGGGCGGTCAGCGGGTCGGCGTCGCGCTTCTCCCTGCCCTCCCAGGTCTCGAACTCGAAGCCCTCGCGCACCCAGTACTCGAATCCGCCCAGCATCTCCTTGACCTGGAAGCCGAATCCGGCGAGGGCGAGCGCGGCGCGGGTGCCGCCGTTGCAGCCGGGGCCCCAGCAGTACGTGACGACCGGCACCGACGTGTCGAGGAGCTTCCCGGCCTGCTCGGCGATCAGCGCGGTCGGCAGGTGCACCGCACCGGGGACGTGCCCCTGGTCCCAGGAGGCGGTGGAGCGCGAGTCGACGACGACGAAGCCCGGGTCACCGTCGGCGGCGAGCGCGGCGGCGACGTCGGAGACATCCGCGTGGAAGGCCAGGCTGGCCGAGAAGTAGGCGGCGGCCGCCGCGGGAGACGCCGGCGGCACTCGGAGAACGGCGTTGGCGGGTGCGGTGAGCTGTGAGGTCATGCCCAAAAATCTACGGCGCGGCGACCACCCCAGGAAGTGAGATTCCCCGGCACTTCCCTTGATCGGCCGGTGATTCGGCGCTTGAATGTGGAGCATGACCGAGTATTCCCCGGACGCCACCGACTGGCGCATTCTCGATGTCCTGCAGCGCGAGGGACGGGCCGGTTTCGCCGAGCTGGCGCGGGCCGTCTCCATGTCCGCGAGCGCCGTGACCGAGCGGGTCCGGCGGCTGGAGGAGTCCGGGATCATCTCGGGTTACGCGGCCGTGGTCGACCCGGAGCGGCTCGGGCTGCCGATCCTCGCGTATGTGCGGCTGCGCTACCCGAACGGCAACTACAAGCCGTTCCACGACCTGGTGGCGGTCACTCCGGAGATCCTGGAGGCGCACCATGTGACCGGCGACGACTGCTTCGTCATCAAGGTCGCGGCCCGCTCCATGGGGCATCTGGAGGAGGTGTCGGGCCGGATCGCCACGCTCGGCGCGGTCACCACCAGCGTCGTGTACTCCTCGCCGCTGCCGCGCCGCCCGATCAGCCGCTGAGCCCCGCGGCGCGCAGCCGCACCGCCGATCCGTCGCGCTCCTTGACGATCTCCAGCTGGGCCGGGATACGACGGCGCAGATCGGCGACGTGACTGACGATGCCGACGCTGCGGTCCCGCTCGCGCAGCGAGTCCAGTACATCAAGGACCTCGTCCAGCGTCTGCTCGTCGAGGCTGCCGAAGCCCTCGTCGATGAAGAGGGAACCACAACTTCGACCCTGACGACCCCAAGCCTCTGACCTGGGGAAATAGCACGGAAAGGGCCCCTCGGAGTGATCTCCGAGGGGCCCTTTCCGTGAGCGGGGGACAACACGCTCAGGCCGCGTCCGGCGCTGCCTCTCCAAGGTTGGAGAGTGTCTTGTTTTCCGTGTAAGCCCTGGTGATGACGTTATTTGGGTTTAGTTCGGTGTTACTGGTTGTCAATGACGCGGTCGCCGTAGAAGCCGGCGAGGACGTTGATGGCTTCCTTCCAGTTGTAGGTGCGCCCCGTCGGGTTGCGGCGGTTGGGCTGTCGGTCGCGGATCACGAGGTAGAGGACCTTGAGGGCGGCCTCCTCGCTGGGGAAGTGCCCGCGGCGAGTGGCCTGGCGGAAGCGGGAGTTGAGGGACTCGATGATGTTGGTGGTGTAGACGATCTTGCGGATCTCCGGTGGGAACCTCAGGAACATCACGAAGTGCTCCCAGCTGCGCCGCCAGACCCCGATCAGGGCCGGGTAGCGGGCGCCCCAGAGCTCCTCGAACTCCGCGAACCGGGCCTCGGCGGCGTCCGCGTTGGCGGCGGTGTAGACCTGGCGGAGTTCCTTGGCGATCTGCGACCAGTGCTTCGTCAAGGCGTATTTGAGGCTTGCGCGGACCATGTGAACCACGCAGAGGTGGACGTCGACGAGCGGCCAGATGTTCTGGATGGAGTCCGGCAGGCCCTTCAGCCCGTCACAGCAGGCAATCAGTACGTCCTCGACGCCGCGGTTCCTGAGTTCCGCCAGCCACGTCATCCAGGTCTTGGCACCCTCGCCGCCGGAACCTACCCACATGCCCAGCACGTCACGCTCACCCTCGAGATTGATCCCCACCGCGATATAGACAGGCCGGTTGGCGACCGCTCCGTCGCGGATTTTCAGGACGATCGCATCGATCATGATCACGGCGTAGACGCGGTCCAGCGGGCGGTTGCGCCAGGCGTCGAGTTCCTCGGAGACCTTGTCGGTGGCCCGCGAGATCAAGTCCCGCGAGACATCGACGTCGTAGATCTCCGCGAGATGGGCCTAGATCTCTCCAGTGGTCAGGCCCTTGGCGTACAGCGAGACGATGGCCTCGTCGAAGCCCTCGGCCCGCCGTGCGTGCTTGGGCACAATCTGCGGGTCGAAGCTGCCCCGCCGGTCGCGGGGGACCTCGATATCGACCGCGCCGACATCGGTCAGCACCCGCTTGCGGGACGTTCCGTTCCGGGAGTTGCCTGTCCCCGCGCCGGCCGGATCGCCCTTCTCGTAGCCGAGGTGATCAGTCATCTCCGCTTCCAACGCGCCCTCCAGGACCAGCTTCACCAGTCCCTTGAACAGCCCGTTGTCCCCGACCAGATTCAGTCCCTCACGCCGGGCTCGGGCCACCAACTCGCCCGCCAGCTCCCGGTCGCGCTCGGATGCTCGTGCCAACTCGGCCCCCGTGTTTACGATGTTCGCGCTCTCGCGCGGGCGTTCGTCCTTGATACCCACGGTGATCCTTCCCGGCAGAGACCACGTCTCATGCCAGACGGGTCACACCGGGGCATACACGAAGTTCAGGACAGTCTCGGGAGGCGGGCCTCCTTCTCTGTATTCATGACGGACGTCCTCCTCTCGGCGGCAAGATCAGTGCGGGCCACATCCTGCTCGGCAAGAGGAGGTTGGAATTTGATGTCTTGTTCGAAGATTGCGTTCTGTACGGGCAATCTCGGCAAGTTCGCCGCCGCGCAAGAGCACTTGATGCCCTGGGGCATCGAGATTGAGCAGGTGCCTCTGGACCTGGATGAGATCCAGACGGTTTCGGTTAAGGAGATCGCACGACACAAGGCTCGTCAGGCATTCGCGGCGCTGGGCCGACTGTCCTGTGCCAACGAACCTTGCGTGGATGCCACCGAACGTTGAGCAGGGCTTACTGCCAGGGCGCTTAACCTGCGGTGGGACGATCCGGCCGCGACCCGATGCGCTGGGAGTGGTGGTGTCAGCAGTTGTCGGTGCCGGGGGCGCCGTTGGCCAGGCCGACTCCACTGTCACCGCCGGGCCCACACGGGCCGATCGTGCCGCTGCCGGTGGCCGCCCCGCCGTTGCCGCCGCCTCCGCCCGCACCACCTGTGCCTTGGGGGCCGTCGCCACCGGCGCCGCCGCGCCCGCCCGCTCCACCAGTGCTGTCGTTGCCGCTGGCGTTGCCGCCCGCCCCGCCGTTGCCGCCGACTCCACCGGTGTCGGCGCCGATGGCTGCGCCGCCGCGCCCGCCGGTCCCGCCTGCCGCACCACTGCTGCCGCCGGGACTCCCTACGCCGCCAGCTCCGCCATTGCCGCCCACGCCGCCTGCCCCACCCATGGTCCCTGAGGTGCCGCCGTTTCCGCCGGCTCCGCCTAGGCCGGTGGCTCCGCTGCCGCCGATCCCGCCGTCTCCTCCGGCCCCGCCTGTTCCGCCGCCGTAGCCCTGGCCGCCGTTTCCTCCGGCCCCGCCGGTGCAACCGGGCGCACCGTTGCCGCCGTCGGCGCCGGGGCTCCCGTTCGGGTGGGACGGTGTGCCGTTGGCACCGTCGGCACCTTGGGTTCCGGAGCAGTCAGCGAACGACGGGGTGGCGCCCACGGCCAGGACCGCGACCGGTGCCGCGGTGAGCATCACTGCGGCAAGCAAAGTGCGCAGAGCTGGGGCAGGGATGAGCGAGGTGAGAGGCACGCGGAGGGCTCCTGGTACGTCGAAGTGAGCGTGGACGTGGTCAGCAACTGCCTCGGCTGCCTCGACGACACGGCACAAGCAGCAATCGGGTGACGGTCATTGGGAGTTCCCAGTCGGGGCAGCCACAGTCCGATGGCACGAACCAGACGGCGACCAAACTTCGACGGCACGCGGACCCCTGATACCCCAACGTCTTCGCCGTCCTCCGATAGATTCCTACAAACTCTTCACCCGCCCGCTCGATCTACTCAAGATCGACCGACCTGCGACGTTCCAAGATCAAAAGACTTTGCAAAAGCCTTGACCTGCACGCCGTCCTGATTTCGGAGCGCGTGGTCGAATGCAGCCTGAGGCAACCGCAGTTGACTGACGGATCAGTCACCCTGCACAGGGGAATTGCGGGCCACCCATGCACCGCAGCCCATCCCTTACGTAAAGCACCACCCCGCGTTCCACCCAAGGACTGTAAATTCTTGGCCAAGAAACACATAGGCGGAGGGGTCGACGCGGTACGGCCTTAGCGGAATCCAGCACCTCTCCAACTAATGGGTAATGGAGGCTAGTTGGCATTCGCGGACGCCAATGTGACGCCTTCATGCATGCACCGAGCATGCGGCATCGCGAAACGGGGCGAGATGAATTTGTGACAGTCGAGTACAAGCCCAAATGTCCATTTCATGGAGAAATTGTGATGATCTAATGACCGAGTCGTCGAGGGGGTGCTCATGTGGCACACAGGCCGCAGCTCCGTCTCGCGACAGATGAATCGACGCGCAACCGGGAGGGGAATGCTGTACAGCGTGTCGAGCTGTCTGCTTCGGGATCTGGAGATAGCGAGTACAGCAGGGCTGGGTCACTGAATTGTGGTCCGCTTTCAGCGTCGCTCCTGCACCCTGATCACAAGCTGCAGTAATCAGCAGGACATCCGTGCCGTCTGTGCGTTTCGTGCGTACGGCAGCGGCCTGTCCACTATTCCCCTCAATTCTTTGCAATGAGGAGAATCATGAACCTGAAGAAGACTCTGGCCGTTACGGCCACAGCGATTGGCCTCGGGATGTCGATCATTACTCCCGCGCACGCTTCCACAGGGGAAGAGAACCAGGAGAGCCCCGATGCATGTATGAAGTCGCAGTCTGCTTCGGTGTTCAAGTACGCCATCTATTTCAATTCGAACTACGGTGGCGCCTACCGTAACGTCGGATATCCCGTATACGACTTCGCAGACGAGCGGGTCGGGGGCTCTCCTCAGGCCGGCACTCAGCCATTGCTCTTCTGCCACGGCGGCTCCGGAAACAATCAGGGCATCAAGAACAATGCAGCCTCGGTGAGGAACAAGCACTCCACGTACTACGCAGTCACGTATTACAACTCGGGCTATAAGGGAAGCTCCGACTGGGCCACCCCTAACAGCTCACGGAATCTCTCGCAGGCGTACAACCAAAATGCTTCCTTCAACTGGTCGTCGCTGTAAAGCGACACAAGTCGCGCACCGCTGACCAGCCTCAGGGAAACGTGGCGATCCCTCGTCTGGACGTAGTTGCGTGTTAGCGAGAAGATCCCGGATTGGTGACGGAATCTTCGTTTCGCAAGAAGGGGCACCTCTGAGGGTTGGGTGGGCACGGTTGTTTCGTTCCACGACACCAATCAACAAGGCCGGGCCCACCTCATCCTCATTTCATCTACCCATAACCAAATCACGAAGCCCATCCGAGTGTGCCAATCCTTCAACTTGAAAGGAATGCACCCAGACAGATAGCTGGAAGAATTGATGAACTATCGTTTGAAGAATCACATGCTTGCGGTTTCGCTTTCTGTGGCAACCCTTGCGGTCGTGACAGGATGCGCGGGGTCGGACACAGAATCCAGCACTAAGCCGACAAGAATATTGCCCTCCCCGGCGGTTCCGTTCGATGAGAAAGACCCGTCCACTTGGACCCTTCCCATCCAAGGCTACCTTCCTTCCGATAGCGCGAAGGCGCAGATTTCTCAGGCCAGGAAGCAGCTCATCGGCGATTGCATGAAGGGTTTTGGTTTCACCTGGGCTCCGGCCCCAGACCTCCCCAAGATCGGCGGGAAGACTCTCGTCGACTGGCGGTACGGAATCCACGATCTGGCTTTGGCGAAGGTTCGGGGGTATAAGCCGGATGCCAATGACCAAGCCGCTTACGACAATGCAATCAATGCAGGGGCCGTTGACAACTTGACGGGGGGCGCGGATTCCCAAACACTGGACGGCAGTGGCGTCAAGGCCGTAAACGGGAAGAAGGTTCCCGAAGGCGGCTGTATGGGGCAGGCGGATAGGCGGATAGGCGCTCAGGCCGTCCAAACGAACACAGCCCAAGAAATAAGCGCAGAAGCATTCGTGAAATCTAAGGCGGATGCTCATGTGGTGAAAGCCTTCGGGGCATGGTCTGCGTGCATGAAGGCGAGTGGGTATAACTACGCCGCACCTCTTGACGCCAGCGATGACCCGCGTTTCGGTTCGCCGGACGTGACAGCTCTGGAGATCGCAACAGCTACCACTGACATCGACTGTCGCAACAAGACAAATGTTGCGAAGATCTGGTTCGACGCCGAGACAACCCTCCAGAACAAGGCAATTGAGAATAAGGCCGAACTATTGGACCACGAGTCCAAGGCCCTCGACGCCGCAGTGAAGAAGGCAGCCAGTGTTATTGCGGGGACACGGTGACACGGAACGACGTCGACACCAGGAACGAAACGGATTCCTCGATCGCGGCGTCGGCCTGTGAACCGACTCGAGCACGCGGACTCGTCCGACGACGACGTGCCCTACTGGCGGTGATAGTCGGATGCCTGCTGTGTACGGGTGCTGGTGCTGGTGCTGCGATGCTCATCAAGTCGCCGGCACAGGCTGCTGCGGATTCTGCGGCACCACAGCCCGATGTGTTGACAGCACCGGTGGTACGCAAGGTGCTTGCACAGTCTGTGGTGACCCGCGGCACTGTGACGGCCTCGCAGCGCACTGACATCGCCAGCACGGGATCGGCCAAGGACGTGGGCCGGTCCGTCGTCACCAAAGTGAAGATCGCCCCGGGGGGGACTCTCAGCCCCGGGCAGGTGCTGTTGGAAGTCTCGGGGCGCCCGATGTTCATCCTGCAGGGCGATCTTCCGGCCTACCGCGATCTGATGCCCGGCATGAGCGGGGAGGACGTCACGCAACTACAGCGTGCACTCTCCCGCATCGGATACGCCTCGAGTGGGGACACCGTGGGCGTGTTCGGCCCGGGGACCGAACACGCGGTGACCCGCTACTACCGGGCAATCGGCTATGCCCCCGCCACATCAGAGGTATCGCAGAAGCCGCAAACCACAGACGACGCAGCACAGAGAACAGCCAAGCAGGGGTCTGGCGTGCCCATGTCGGAGGTGACGTTCGTACGCTCAAGCTTGGCGCGCGTCGACACAGTGGGGGCCAAGGTGGGAGGCGACGCGAATGGAACCCTGCTGTCGGTCACGTCGGGCACCCTCATGATCGACGGTTCCGTCGCGTCATATGAGAAAGACTTGATCCGTGCCGGGCAGAGTGTGCAAGTCCTGTCCGAGGTGACGGGAAAGCAGGCCACAGGAACGGTCATCTCGGTCGCCAAGTCCCCTACCAAGGCTCACGAAGGGGACTCTGAGCAGAGCGGCGAAACCTATGCCGTGCGGATCAAGCCGTCCAAGGCGCTCTCTGCAGACTTCAACGGTGCAGATGTACGTCTGACCATCGTCGCCGCATCGTCGCAGGACAAAGTACTGGCTGTACCCACCTCGGCGATTTCAGCCGGCGCTGACGGACTGACGACCGTGACGGTACGAGCGGACAATCAGGAGCGCCGCGTTGCTGTTCGGGTCGGGATGACCGGAGACGGTTACGTGCAGATCACCCCCGAAGGCTCGGATCACATCGCCCAGGGCGACCAGGTCGTGGTGGGCGTCCAAGCACCCGTCACCGCTGGGCAGTCATGACCAGGGCATTCCAGGTCGGAGAACCTGTCGTCGACTTCAACGCGGTCGGCCTCACCTACCCCGGACCTCCCACCGTCGCGGCGCTCCAGCCGTGTGACCTACGGATCGGCCAAGGCGAGTTCGTCACCGTGGTAGGGCCGTCCGGATCCGGGAAATCGACACTCCTGAACATTGTCGGCCTCCTCGATGCGCCGACACATGGAACGTATCTCTTGGACGGCATCGATACCGGTGCCGTGAGTGAGGCGAACCGTGCCGCCCTTCGCAGTGAACGGATCGGCTTCGTCTTTCAGTCGTTTCATCTTCTGACGCATCGCAGCGCCCTTGAAAACGTCGAGCTCGCCATGCTTTACCAGCGACTGCCCCGTCGTGAACGACGTGTCCGGGCGGAGACTGTGCTGCGGAGGGTTGGTCTTGCACACCGTCTTCATTCGCTACCGACTCAACTCTCCGGCGGTGAGCGCCAACGCGTAGCGATCGCGCGGGCACTGGTCGCCGATCCTTCGCTCCTGCTGTGCGACGAACCGACCGGCAATCTCGACTCACGGACGGCCTCTTCGGTGCTGGACCTCCTTCACGGCCTCCACCAGGACGGCATGACCATCGTTGTCATCACTCACGACGCCCACGTCGCGGCACAGGGGCAGCGCACTGTGACCATCCACGACGGACTGCTGACGGAGCAGATCCCTCATCAGGTGATCGCGTGAAAAGAGCACACCGTCGGCGCCACGCCGAGACCTACGCGATTAGCCGCTCCCGTCTTGCGCTGAGGGACCTGCTCGCTGAGGCGATAGCGGGAATCCTCCAGCGCCCGGCCCGATCCATCCTGACCGCGCTGGGTACCGTGCTGGGCGTAGGAGCGTTCATCGCGGTCCTTGGGCTCACCGGGACCGCGGCCTCCCAGATCGACACCCGTTTCAACAAGCTCACCGCGACCGAGGTCAATGTGCAGGACACCGGCGGACAGGATTCCGCGCGGGTGCACCTGGCCTTCCCAAAGGATGCGGATGCACGGATTGGCCATCTCAACGGAGTCGATGCTGCCGGCGTCTATTGGAGGGTCCGGCTCGGACCCGAGGAACCAGTCCGGTCTGCTCCGCTCGGGATTACCAATGGGGCCGATGCTCAGACTCAGGTGATCGCTGCCTCCCCCGGGGTGCTGGCTGCAGCGAACTCCCGGTTCGCTCAAGGCCGTTCCTTCAGCGAATTTCACGAGCAGCACCACCAGCAAGTCGCTGTCCTGGGCGCGGCCACCGCCGCCCGACTGGGCATCACCACTCTGCGTACCAACCCGGCCATCTTTATCGGCGATGTTCCATTCACTGTGATCGGCATCGTCAAGGACGTGGACCGCAAACCGGAGTTGCTGATGTCGATCGTGGTTCCCCGTGCCACAGCAGAGCGCATCTGGGGGCCCCCGACGGACTCACGTGCACAGATGCTGATCTCCACCCAACTTGGTGCCGCATCACAGGTTGCCCACGAGGCTGCGGTTGCCCTGCGCCCAGAACATCCCGAGTACTTCAACGCCGTCCCGCCACCCGACCCCAAGTCGCTGCGAACGGCGGTAGGCAGTGACCTCAGTCAGCTGTTTCTCATCCTCGCGGCGGTCTGCCTGGTGATCGGCGCCGTCGGTATCGCCAACACCACCCTCGTCGCCGTCATGGAGCGCACCGGAGAGATCGGTCTACGGCGAGCACTCGGCGCACGCGGCCGCCACATTACTCTCCAGTTCCTGACCGAGTCCGCAGCGTTGGGACTCATCGGTGGCCTGATGGGTACCTCGATCGGCACCGCAACCGTGGTCTGTGTCTCGGCAGTCCGCGAGTGGACGCCCGTCGTCGATCCGATGACCCTCGCCGTAGCGCCAGCGATTGGCCTGGCAACCGGGCTGCTGGCGGGCCTGTATCCGGCATGGAGAGCCTCGCGGATCACACCGGCTGAGGCGCTCCGCCGCTGAACTAGACGGGCTGACGATTCCCGCTCGCGACACGTCCAGCGCAGTTCAAGTCACGGCCCGTCTGCCCGGACGCTGGCTAGCCGCTCGTCCACGGTCAACCGCATTCATTTGAACTTCCGCTCCCGCGCCATATCGGCGCGGGAGCGGTATGTCCCGCGCCGATATGGCACGGGATCTTCCCAGAGGAGATTCGTTGAGATTCCGCAAGAGAGCGAGAGCCCCGCTGGCGGCGCTGGCTGCTGGGGCAACCCTGACCGGCTTGGTCCAGGCTTCCGCCTGGGCCGGCACCCCGGCCCCGGCGAAACCACCCACCGCCAACACCAGCGCGGCGAAGCCGGATCCGGCCGGGATACCCGTTGCCAAGCGGACCGAGCTGCTCGGCAAGGACGGGACGGCGTCGGGCGACCGGGCGTGGAGCACCGCCGGTGACGCCACCGGCCTCCATATCCTGGTCGCCGACGCGAAGGACGCCTACCACTGGCGGACCGTGGCGACCCTGGCCGAGCCTGGCCTCTCGGCCGACCAGTGGGTCGGCAACGCCTGCGTTACGGGTTCCGGCAAGCGCGCCGTCGTCGCGTACGCGCCCCGGTCCTTCACCAACAACGCAGACCTGTATGACCGGGGAGCCTTCACCGCCGTCGTCGACCTCGACACCGGCGCGGTCACCAAGGTCGCGGTCAATGCCAGCCTGGCCTACTTCGACCCCGGATGCGGCAGCGCCGAGACGGCGGTCATCACCCAGGCCTCCAGCACCGCCAAGGGCGACCAGACCCAACTGCAGACCGTTGACGCCGTCACTGGCAAGGTCATCGCCACCAACTCCCTGCAAGGCCAGGCCACTTCGGCCGTGCCGGTGGGCAGCACCATCGTCGCCTCCGACGAGCGGCGACTGCTCCGCCTGGACCGCAAGGGGCACACGACCGTGGCGGCTCATACCCACGGCAACGCCCTGCGTCTGCGCCCCGACAGCAGCGGTGACGTCACCTTCATCGACCCTTCCGCCACCACGGTCGCGGTCAAGCACCTCAGTGGCAGGAAGGTGTCCACCCTCGGCACCGGCAAGCTGGGCGACGTCGGGCTGTCGCAGGGGGCCCACGGTCAGGTGCTGCTGTCCGGCAACGCCAAGGTGACGGGGGCGCTGCCGAAGACGGTGCGCCGGATCGACGCGCCGGCGCAGGCCGACCTCTCGACCAAGGGCGGGCTGGCCATCACCCGGTCCACTCCGCGTCACCTCGCCGACAAGGTCGCCAACCCGCTGCAGCGTGCCCAGACCGCCGCGCCGGAGACCGTCGACATCAAGGCGACCGCCACCGCCACAGGCAAGGACCTGTCCTTCGCCGTCTCGCCTAAGGCCTCCTCGGCGCATGAGGCGGACGGTGTGAAGCCCTCCCCGATCCTCCCCTACGTCGTCGGCGGTGCGAGCGCAACTGGCAAGAGCGCCGCGGAGAAATCTTCCCGCGCCATGCTGGCATCGAGCGAGTCGTCGTCGGACCCGGTCGACCAGGACGGCTACTGCGCGGTTCCGCGCAACGACCCGAACACTCAGGTGTACCAGCCGACCCCCAACCAGGTTGAATGGGCCGCCGACATGGCCGTCAGGGGACTGCTGACCTCCGCCAATGCCAGCCGGCCCGCCGACTGGCGCCACTCGGGGCTGCCCGCCTGGTCGCCCCAGGGAATGTTCCCCCAGGTCGGCCTGACCACCGGCGGTAACATCCCGGCGCAGGTGATGCTCGGAGTCCTCGCCCAGGAGTCCAACCTGTGGCAGGCCTCCTCACATGCGGAGCCGGGCGAGTACGGCAATCCGCTCATCGGCAACTACTACGGCACCAACATCTACGCCGGCACCGACGGCTACGACCCGAACCGCATCTGGAAGATCAACTGGGACAAGGCCGACTGCGGCTATGGCATCGGCCAGGCCACCGACGGCATGCGCAAGGCCGGCCACCCCAAGCCCAACGAGAAGATCCTGCCCGCGGATCAGCAGCGGGCTGTCGCCCTCGACTACGCCACCGGCATCTCGTACTCGGCGCAGATCCTCGCCAAGAAGTGGAACGAGCTCCACGCCGCCGGTTCCACGATCAAGGTCAACAACGACGATCCGTCCCGGCCGGAGAACTGGTTCGCCGCGGTCTGGAACTACAACGCCGGCTTCAACCTTCCTGGCAGCGACCCGTCCGGCCGCTGGGGCCTCGGCTGGGGCAACAACCCGGCCAACCCCAAGTACCCGGCCGACCGCCTCGCCTTCCTCGACAACAACCACTACGCCGACGCGGCCAAGCCGCAGAACTGGCCGTACGAGGAGAAGGTGATGGGCTGGGGTGCCTTCCCCCTCGACACCGGACGCTCCTACGACGACAACGGTGTGAAGAACAGCGGCAACACCCATGGCTACTCCGCCGCCTGGTGGAGTGTCGCCACCGACCGCACCAGTGCGATCAGGCCTCCGCTGAGCGCGTTCTGCGACACCAGCAACTCATGCGACCCGCTCGCACCGCCGGTCTGTCACGACGTGGCCTGCTACACCCCCCACTGGTACAACCAGGACACCAAGTGGAAGGACTGCACCGCCAACCAATGCGGCAACGAGTACATGACGTACAAGACGGTCCGCAGCGAACCCGGAAGCGCCAATCCCAACCCCGGCCCGTGTGATGCCTCGACCCTGCCCAGCGGATCCACTCTCGTCGACGAACTCCCTGACTCAGTGCCGTCCGTCCGGTGCTCGACCAAGGGATGGAGCAGCGGGGGGAACTTCGGCTTCTCCTTCGCTGCTGACGAGGAGAACCACTACGAGGCCAAGGAGGACCTCCACCAGATCGGCGGAGGCTTCGGCGGCCACTACTACTTCTCCCACGGCCGGCAGCCCAATAACTGGGACAACCTGCTGACCACCACCGGCGCCTGGTCCTCGAAGCTGAGCGACCACGTCTACAAGGTTCAGGCCTACATCCCCTACCTGGGCAACACCACCAAGTCCGCCCACTACGAGGTCACCACGAAGTCCGGCAAGGTCTACGAGCGCGTCGTAGACCAGACCAAGGCCAGCAACGGCTGGGTCACCGTCGGATACTTCCAACTCGGAGCCAACGCCAAGGTCACCCTGAGCAACGTCACCGACGACGCGACCTCCGGAGACAGCGCCGTTGCCTACGACGCACTCGCCTTCGTCCCGTTCGCGGGCCATGAGGTGCACCACACGTTCGATGCCGTGTCAGCGATCGATCCCAATCAGAACCTCGACACCAACACGCCCAGCACCATCAACAGCCCCATCCGCACGCGGCAGACGCTGTACGACTGGGCCCGCAACAAGACCGCTGGCGGAGCACCCTGGTACGACGCCAGCAAGCCGAGGGTGAAGGGACTCACCGAGTTTCCTGCCTGCAGCAGTACGCTCAGCACCGGGTGCGTGGGAGCGCAGAGCGAGGCGGCCATGCAGGCCTGGTCGCAGCAGATCACCGAGGCTGGCACCGCCACGAGCGGATCGAAGTCGATCACACGGTGGATGGGGTTCGACAACCCCGTTCCCAGTGCTTCCACTGCGCCCGACACCGCGTTCGCCTCCGATCTCGACTACAAGAATAAGACGCACATCAACGTCAACTTCATCGCCGGAGACGACGGGAAGATCATTCCCGGAACTCAGGACTACGACGTCAACTGGCGTGTCGGAAACACCAAGATCGCCCCGTTCGTCGTCTCGTTCGTCAAGGGCACCGTCGCCGACTACGGCAGCGCCGGGGTCTCCATGCCCGACCTCTCGTTCGACGAACTCGACGCCAACACGGTCACCGGCAGTGCGACTCACGTCGACAACCCACTCCAGACCGGCTTCACGCGCGCGCGTGCTTACCTGCCGCACTACAGCACCCCGACCATCGACAGTTCCGGGCAGTGCTTGAACACCAAGTCCATCGGAGGCGGTGTCGACGGCTACCGTCCGCTCGGCGGCGCCCCGACCACGGACAAGAATTTCAAGGCCTGGGTCGACCAACTTCAGAAGGCCGTCGACGCGGGCAAGGCACCACAGGAAGTCGCCGACACTGCAGGTGATTTCTATAACATGTTCTTCCGAGAGTTCGACGTCAACAGCGCCTCGGGCTCTCTGTTGTACGCGGCCCCGCCGATCTGGCAGAACGTGTCCGTCGCTTTCTGCGCCGATGGCAGTGTGAAGTCCACCCAGGCAGTGCCCGACGCCGACAACAGCCCTGCCTACGGGCTCGTGTACCAGGGATACATGCCTGACCTGTACCTCTACCACAACGGCGCGATGATCGACCAAACGGGGAAGTCGACCAGCGGCCCGGTACAGCGCGGCAGCTTCTCCAACTTCACCAATATCCCCGGGATCACATCCGATGCGGGCAATCCGTACGGAAAGTGTGACATTGCGGTACGTGGGAACGGCGGAAACCCCTGGAACATCTCCGTTCCACCGCTCTCGTCGACGAACGAGACGCCCACCCGAGTGATCTATTGTGACGATAAGACCACTCACATGACCACCGGTCCCGACGGCGACTAGCCGTCTGGCCTCTGGTGCCGACGCCGCACAGCAGCGTCGGCACCAGAGGCCGTCTTGCACCACAAGGACACATTTATGACTATTGGCCTGTTGCGCACCGCACTACGCATCACGGCGGTGCTCTGGGGTATCGCCGCACTCGCTGCCATCCTGGGAGGGGTGCCCCTCATCTGGTGGCTGTCCGGCCTCGGGTGGCTCGCGTTTCCTGCGTTCTGGTTCTACTTCGCCGTCCATGCGACGCTGGCGCTCCTCATTTTCCGGAACACCTCCAGCACTAGCAGACTGCGACCCGCCGTCCGTGTCTGCGCGGCAGCGACAGCGTGGCTCGCTGTTCCGTTCGTATGGATGGCACTGCGCGCACAAGCGCAAGCGGACCACAGCGCAGCATGGACAGACGTGTTTCATAGCAGTTCGGTATTGGCGGTCGCACTCATTGTCGTGAGCGGAATCTTCTTCGCCTTCTCGATCGGGTGCAGATCTTCTGAGGGGGCGTAGAAGGCCGGCGTGACCTGCGCAGGCACACATCCCTTGTCCCGTGGGGCGCCTCGCGGAGGCGGTGTCCGTGCTGGTCGGCGCGGCTCGTCACCACCGCTCGGCTGTTCCGGCTCCCACCGCACCAGTGGACTGATACCCCCTCCGGAAAGGAGGCGGACCCGTGGCCGCCACGGGAATAACCACCATCGCCTCTGCCACTTGCGTCGGGGCAGCGGCAACCTGTCTCTGGATTCAGCCGTCACATTTCCCATTTCCTGTCGTGTACGCCTCCGCGATCCTCTCTTCAGCAACGCGGATTTCCCTCGAACTCCGCACAAGCGACTGAAAATCGAGCGACTATCGCTGGAACGCAATGGCGGTAATTCGACGTCGGCCGGCGCCCCATCCTTCTGCGTCGAACGTTTACCCGTCGACCATGAAGCGAACCCCAGCCCGGTAGAGCCGCCTGGCGGTGGCCCTGCCCTATTCAGAGAAAGCGCGAAGGCCGCGGATGGATCTCGGAATAAGCGGTGAAACCGGTGAGCCCAAGGCTGGCGTGTCCGCAGGAACGTGTGATGCCCAACCCGGCAGAGCCGATGGCGTCCGTCGAGTGGTAGCCGGTCAGGTCCCTGGCGTCGGCGTACTCCTCTGACTGCACCATCAAGTACGGCGAAATGTGCACCACGGCCCAGGTCTCGTAGTCTGCTCGGGTCTTGGACGTTGTCGTCAGGGGGCGAGTGTGGAGGTGGGGTTTGCCCCGAAATGTGGACAGTCCTTGAAGGTCGGATCGTGGGATCCGACGAGGAGGTGTCCAGGTGGCTGTCACCCGGTATTCGGAAGAGTTCAAGCGGGATGCGGTCGGGCTGGTCATGTCCAGTGGCCGGTCCATCAACTCGGTGGCCAAGGAGCTCGGGATCAACACCGAGTCCCTGCGCAAGTGGGTCCTGCAGGCCCGCGGCGCTATGGGCGGCGGGGCCGGTGAAGCGATGACGCCGGACGAGCGTGCGGAGCTGAAGCGGCTGCGGAAGCAGGTTCGCGATCTGGAGCTGGAGAAGGAAATCCTTCGCAAGGCCGCCCAGTATTTTGCGAAGGAGATGATCCTGGTGGTCAATTCAGGCGGTGAGGGCGAGTTCGAGTCGGGCGAGGTGGCTGGTGCGGGTGCGGTCGAGGGGATTGCCGTTCCACCAGGTGTCGAGCCGGATCAGGTTCAGTGCGACCGCGCTGTAGATGTGGTCGAGGTGGGTCTTCCGCAGGCCGTGGTAGCGGGCACGTCGGATACCGGTGACGGCGGTGGCTTGGTGCATGGTCCCCTCGACCCCGGCGCGCAGTGCGTAGTCGTGTTTCCATTCCTCGGTCTTCTGCCGGGCGCGGGCATCGCGCAGGGCTTCGTGCATCTCCTGGGGCTGCAGGGTGAGTTGACGGCGCCCGAGTTGGGAGGTGGTGCACTGGGGTCGCTGCGGGCAGGGGCCGCAGTCTCTGGTGGAGAAGGTGACCACCGTCGTGGCCACGCCGGCCTGGTGGCAGGGGCTCCAGGTGGTGCTGGTCTGCCCGGTCGGGCAGACGGCCTGCTGCATCTGCCAGTCGATACGGAAGTCGTGGGTGGCGAAGCCCTCGTTGGCCCTGGCCTGGCGGGACAGGTCGCGCAACATCGGGGTGATGAGCGCGACGCCGAACTTCTTCAGGGAGCCCACGATCAACTCGGCCGAGGCGTATCCGCTGTCCAGGTAGTGCTCCCCGGGCAACAGTCCGCGGCGCTGGAGGGCCTGGTGGATAGGGTCGAGCATGGCGCTGTCGTGGACGGTGGCGTCGGTCGTGATGACGTTCGTGACCAGGTTCGGCCACGGGGAGCGCGGTGGCCGTCCTGATCTCGCGTCGGCGTTGTTGCCGGGCGCGGCCGATTCGGGGGCCTGGCAGGTCTCGCTGATATGGATCTTGAAGCCGTTCCACAACAGGCCGCCCTTCACGCTGCGGCGGGCATCGGTGTCATACGGCGAGGTCAGGCGCTGTTGGCCGGGCGGGAGACCGTCCGCTTCCGCCTCCCGCCGCTTGACCGCCTCCCGTCCGCTGCCCGACACGGTGCGGGTGTAAATCTGGACCAGCACACGCCGCAGGACCTGGACGGCCGGCAGCTCCCGCAGCCATGGCGGGGACTGCGGCGCATATACCGCGGTGAGCAGGGCGAAGCCGTCCCGGCCGAAGTCGAGAGCGAGGCGGTTGCGTTTGGCCTTGGAGGTTGGTGCGTGCCAGCCCGGGATCCGGTCGCTGTAGCGCCGACTCCAGGAGGGCACGTCGATTGCCTGTTCCACCCAGCGCGGTGCCGCACAGGCCAGCGCCTCAAGTGCGGCGCGGACGGCCTCACCGGCCAGGTCCAGCTAGCTCAGGTCCCGTACCGCGGAGATCACGTGGGTGGAGTCGGTGCGTTGCTTGCCTCCGCTCGCCAGAAGCCCCTGCTGGACCAGTTGGGCCAGCAGCAGGTCCAGGACCTTCTCCTCCAGAGCGTGCGTGACCACCCGGGAGCGGAACTCCGAGAGCACGCTGTGGTCGAACCCTGGATCCTGAAGATCCAGTCCGAGCGCGTATTTCCACGACAGGTCCGTCCGTACTGCCTCGGCGGCCTGCCGGTCGGTGAGGTTCTCCGCCTTCTGCAGCACCGTGACCAGCGCGAGGCGGCCCGGCGACCATCCGGGCCTGCCACGCTGCCCGAACGCAGCCGAGAACTCGCCGTCGGCGAACAGCTCACCGAACCGGTCACGGACCCGCACCGCCAACGGGACCTCCCGCCGGCCTGAGTACATCGTCCGGATCGCCGCCGCGATCTGCGGGTCCGGAACGGGCCAGGACTGCGGCTGCACCGACACCACATCTCCATCCTGCGGACAGACACCACAAGACTGCCGCAAAACCCAGGCTCCACCCACAGCCTGACGCTCACTTACCGATCCCCTGAATTGACCACCAGGATCGGAGATGAGTCGATGAACAGCCGCTGGCGGTTCATCTCCGATCACCACATGGAGTACGGCATACAGCGGCTGTGCAGGATTTTCCGGGTGTCCCGGTCGGGGTTCTACCGGTGTCGCCAAGCGGAGCCGGCGGTGGACCACTTACCCGGACTTCGGCAACCGTCACTGATGCCGGACCGTACCGTCGCCACGGATCACGAACGTCTCACTAAGGGGCACAGGCAAAGCCGGGGCATTACGAGGCGCCGTCGGCGTGCCCAGTACGGCGATGCCTCCAGGTGGGCTCTGACGACCGAGATGAGTCGCTGTGGAAACCGTGCCCGACGGAACAGGCAGTCCTCAAAGCGCATGAGCATCGCCCCCAGGCTCAGCAAGTCCGCGAACTTAGAGCGGTAGTCACTCGATTCAGCCGGGCCCGCTACCTGCAGGGACGGACAGGCCATCGATTCGACCGCGACCGCATGTAGGCCCGGGGGACAGTCTGGGGGACAAGCGGGGGACAGCAGGGCGAAGACGGTCCAGGTCAGAGCGGGCAAAGTAGGGCAAGATTCCATTGCGATGACCGCCACGCACTGGCGGGTCAGTCGCGGGCTCCCTGCTGGGACACGATCGATCCCGCCCGGTTCTTGATCACTTCCAGCTGCGCGGGGATACGACGGCGCAGGTCAGCGACATGGCTGACGATGCCGACGCTGCGGTCCCGCTCGCGCAGCGAGTCCAGTACATCAAGGACCTCGTCCAGCGTCTGCTCGTCGAGGCTGCCGAAGCCCTCATCGATGAAGAGGGTGTCGAGACGGATGCCGCCGGCCTCGTCGGTGACCACGTCGGCCAGGCCCAGGGCCAGGGCGAGCGAGGCGAAGAACGTCTCACCGCCCGAGAGTGTCGCGGTGTCCCGCTCGCGCCCGGTCCAGGCGTCGACGACATGCAGACCGAGGCCGGAGCGGCTGCGGCCGCCCGCTCTGGCGTCGGAGTGCACCAGGGTGTAGCGGCCCGACGACATGCGCTGCAGCCGTACGGTGGCTGCTGCGGCGACCTGCTCGAGGCGGGCCGCGAGGACGTACGACTCCAGGCGCATCCTGCGTTCGTTGTCCGTGGAGGTGCCCGCCGTGAGACCCGCCAGCCGGGCCACCCGGTCGTACTCCTCGCGCCGTGGCCCGAGGCTCCTCAGCTCCTCGGCGGCCTGCCGGGAGAGCCTGGCGAGTGCGCTGCCGCGCTCGCGGGCCGCATCCAGGGCCGACCCCGACTCGCGCACGCTGCGCTCCGCCCGGTCGAAGGCGGCCCGTGCGGTGTCGGGGTTCGCCTGCGGGAGCTCTGCCGCCCGTGCCGCGTCCTCTTCGGCGAGCCGGTCGGCGACCGCCGCCTCCTCGGCCTGCCAGGCGTCCGCCTGGTGCTGCAGACGACGGTGCCCGTCCTCGGGGAGCAGCTCGGCGGCGGCTGCCTGCGGGGTGTCGAAGCCGGCCCGGAACGCCGCGTCGGCGAGGCGGTCGTCGGCCTCCTTCAGCTGCTGGGCGGTCGTCTCCACCGCGCGTACCGCATCGACCGCCGCTTCGAGCAGCCGTACCCGGCGCTCCAGGAGGGCGGCGTGCTCGGCCACGCTGCCGGCGTCCCCCCGCGCACGGGTCAAGTCCTTCTCCAGCGCACCCCGTTCGCCTTCGAGGGTCTCGCGCCGTGAGGTCCGTCCGGAGGCTCGGAGTTCGGCCTGCTGTTGTGCGGCGACGCGTCGCGCGTGCTCGCGCTCGGCGCGGTCGAGTGCTTCGCGGGCCGCGTGCGTCCCTGCCGCGACGGTGTGCGCTTCGTTGTACTCCTGCTGCAACCGGCCGGTGAGCCCGGCCAGTTCGGCGACGGTGGCGGTGCCCGCCTCGCCGCGGGCCACGGCCACGGCTTCCCGTACCCCTGCGAGCCTGCGCTCCTCCTCGGCGCGGGCCTCCTCGGCGCGGGTGTGGCGGGCGTACGCCTCTTCTTCCGCCGTCCGGTCCACATGGCCCGCACCGGCCTGCGCCGGGGACGGGTGCGCGGTCGCCCCGCAGACCGTGCACGGTTCGCCGTCGCGCAGACCGGCCGCCAGTTCGGCGGCGATGCCCAGCAGTCTGCGCTCCCTGAGGCCGAGCCAGGACTCGTGCGCCGCACTCGCCCGCTCGCGGGCGGCGCGCAGCGCGTCCTCGGCTGTGGCGGCCCCGCTCTCCAGCCGGTCGCGCTCGCGCGCCGCCTCCAGCCTGCCGCGGGCCGGTTCCAGCTGTCCGGCGAGCTGTTCGGCGAGCGTCCCGGCTTCCCGCGCGGCTTCGATACGGTCCTGCAGACGGCTGCGCTCGGTGTCCCAGCCCGAGAGCCAGCCGGCCGACTCCTGGATCAGTTCGTCGTCGCCGCGCGCCTCGCGCTCCAGCGCCGCCAGGTCTGCGGTGATCTCCGCGCTGCGCCTTTCGTCCCTGCAGGCGGCCTCCAGGCCGCCCAGCTCCTGCCGCAACGTCCTTCCCAGCGCGGAGAGTTGTTCCGCACCGGCGTCGTGGAGGGCGGAGGGAAGCTGGGCGCGGGATCTTTCGCGGCCGTTGCTCGCCGCGCCGTGAGCGCCCTCGGCCTGCTCGCGGAGGGAGAGTGCGGGCGCCACCCGCTCCGCCTTCCTGGCCCGGTCCAGGCGTGCCCGTACCTGCTCGTACTCGGGGCGGCGGGCCGCCAGCTCACCGGCGCGCCTCTGCGTGTCCGCGTACCGCTGCTGGAGCCTGGCCAGCTCACGCTCGGCATCCAGCGCGAGCCGGGCGGCGGCCTGCCTGCTCTCGGCCGCCTGCACGGCCCCCGAGGCGATGTCGAGGCGTTCGCGCGCGCCGCTGCGGGCGATCGCGGCCCATTCCAGTACGGACTCGGCGAGGCCGGGGTCGCCCGGCTGCGCGTCGGGCAGCGGCCACTCCGCCGCCGCCCTGCCCGCGGCCTCGGCCATCCGGTGCGCCAAGGTCAGGAGCCGCTCGTCACCGGCGCGTACCTGCTGCTCGGCCGCGCGCCGCAGCTCGGCAAGGCGCTCCTCGACCGCGGCGAAGCGCCGGGTGTCGAAGAGCCGCCCGAGGAGCTTGCCGCGCGCCTCGGCGTCAGCACGCAGGAAGCGTGCGAAGTCTCCCTGCGGCAACAGCACCACCTGGCAGAACTGCTCCCTGCTCATCCCCACGAGCTGGCTGATCTCCTCGCCGATCTCCTGGTGGGAGCGGCTCAGCGCCTTCCAGGCCCCGGCTTGCGGGTCGTACTCACGGAGCCCGCTCTGGGCCTTCTCCGTCACATATCCGGTTCCGCGCTTTTTGGGCCTCGGCTGTGCGGGCTGCCGGGTGATCTCCAACCGCCTTCCTGCCACGGTCAGTTCGAGGCGGATCTCGGTCAGCTGCGCGTCCGCGGCGTGGTCGCTGCGCAGCGTGGCACCGGGGCTCTGCCTGGCGCCCGGCACCGCGCCGTACAGCGCGAAGCAGACGGCGTCGAGGACGGAGGTCTTGCCCGCGCCGGTGGGCCCGTGCAGCAGGAAGAGTCCGGCGGAGGACAGTGCGTCGAAGTCGACGACCTGGGGCGCGGCGAAGGGGCCGAAAGCGCTGATGTGCAGCGAGTGCAGTCTCATCGGGCCACTTCCTTCACCCCGTCGTCCACACGGACGTCGTCGAAGGCGCCGACGAGCACGGTCCGCTCCCGTTCGTCGGGCCCGGCGCCGCCGCGCACATGCGCCACGAAGTCCTCGGCGATCTGCTGGTCGCTTCGCCCCTTCAGCCGCTGGGCGTACGAAGCGAGGGGATCCTCCGGGGCCCGGTCGGGCTCGAAGAGGAGACTCAGTACGTGCGGGAAGCGCCCGGCCAGTTGCGCCATGGGCTCGGGCGGCCGCACCGGGTCGGTGAGCGTCGCCTCAACCCACGACTCCTCATGACGTACGAGAGCGGGATCGTCCAGGAGCTCGTCGAGCCTGCCCCTGATCCGGGCGAGCCCGCGCGGAACCGGGCAGTCGAGACGCTCGGCTCCGATCTCCCCGCCGGGGCCGAGGTCGATGAGCCACATCGTCTTGCGGTGGTCGACCTCGGAGAAGGAGTAGGCGAGCGGCGAGCCTGAGTAGCGGACGCGCTCGGTGACCGTCTGGCAGCCGTGCAGATGCCCCAGCGCGACATAGTCGATGCCGTCGAAGACCCCGGAGGGGACGGCGGCCACCCCGCCGACGGTGATGTCGCGCTCACTGTCGCTCGGTTCGCCGCCCGCGACGAAGGCGTGGGCGAGGACGACGGACCGTGTGCCCGCGGCCCGGCCCGCGAGATCGGTCCGTACCCGCCGCATGGCTGCCGCGAGAACGGCCTCGTGCCCGGCCATCTCCGCCTTGAGCTCGTCGCGCACCAGCGCGGGCTCGAGATAGGGCAGCCCGTAGAAGGCCACGTCACCATGCGTGTCGGAGAGCACCACCGGGGTGGCGCAGCCGGCCGGGTCGGTCCGCAGATGGATGCCCGCACGCCCCATGAGCCCCGCGCCGACACCGAGCCTGCGCGCCGAGTCGTGGTTCCCGGAGATCATGACCGTCTGCACACCGGCGTCGGCGAGCCGGTGCAGCGCCCGGTCGAAGAGCTCGACGGCGGCGAGCGGAGGCACCGCCCGGTCGTAGACGTCCCCGGCCACCAGCACCGCGTCCACGTCGCGCTCGCGCACCGTCGCCACCAGGTGGTCGAGGTACGCGGCCTGCGCGTCGAGAAGCCCGACCCGGTGGAAGGACCGTCCCAGGTGCCAGTCGGACGTGTGCAGGAGCCTCATGATCCCCGAGGTTAACCGGGTGGTCTGACATCACGGGCGGTTACCCCCGTATCCGTGCTTTCCGGAGACACTCAGGCGTCGCCGTACGCCTCCCCGCCCAGCTCCAGCACCGCCGCGCCCGCAGTGCTGTCGGCGAGCCAGCCGCGGAAAGACTCCACATCGGCGTCCGGCAGCCCGATCTCGATCGTCACGTTCTCCGTGTAGCGCACATCGCGCACGGACCGCCCGGTGGCCCGGAGATCGTTCTCCAGCTTCCCTGCCCGCTGGTGGTCGACGGTGACGGTGACCAGCCGGAAGCGCCGGCGGGTGATCGTGCCGACCGCGTCGAGCGCTTCACCGACGGCCCCTCCGTACGCCCTGATCAGCCCGCCCGCGCCCAGCTTCACCCCGCCGTAGTACCGGGTGACGACCGCGACGGCGTACCGCACCTCGCGCCGCATCAGCATCTGCAGCATCGGGACACCGGCCGTGCCGCCGGGTTCGCCGTCGTCGCTCGCCTTCTGCACGGAGGCGTCGGCGCCGATGACGTACGCGAAGCAGTTGTGCGACGCGGTCGGGTGCTCCTTGCGGATCCGGGCGACGAACTCCTGCGCCTCCTGCTCCGTCGCCGCGGGGGCGAGCGCGCAGAGGAAGCGCGACCGGTTGATCTCGGTCTCGTGCACGCCCTCGCGGGCGAGGGTCAGGTACTGCTCCTGCATCCCGTCAGCCTATGCGCCGTGCGGCGGACCCCGGACAGGCCGCCGGGGAATCACCGGGGGCTCCGGAGAGTTACGTGATCAGGAAGACCCCCCGGGCCGGAGGAGAAGGACATGCAGGACCAGGACACGATCCGCAGGATCCTCGCGGAGTCCGGCGACACCTGGGCCGTCGTCGGCCTGTCGTCGAACAAGGAGCGCGCCGCGTACAGGGTCGCGGACGTCCTGCAGCGCTACGGCAAGCGAGTCGTCCCCGTGCACCCGAAGGCCGAGACGGTCCATGGGGAGCAGGGGTACCCCACCCTGCAGGACGTTCCGTTCCCCGTCGACGTGGTGGATGTCTTCGTGAACAGCGCCCTCGCGGGGAAGGTTGCCGACGAGGCCGTCGCCGTCGGCGCGAAGGCCGTCTGGTTCCAGCTCGGGGTCGTGGACCAGGATGCGTACGACCGCACCCGTGCCGCCGGACTCGACATGGTCATGGACCGCTGCCCCGCGATCGAGATCCCGCGCCTGGGCTGACCTGGCCGACAATGGCCCCATGCAGCGACCGTGCCACAGCGAACAGCAACTGACCGACCAGCTGGCCGAGTTGGGCGTGAAGCCCGGCGACGTACTGATGGTGCACGCCTCACTTCGTGCGGTCGGCGCGGTGGACGGTGGCGCGGAGTCCGTCGTCCGCGCCCTGCGGCGGGCGCTCGGGGCGGAGGGGACGCTGGTGGTGCCCGCCTTCACCCCGGAGAACTCCGACAGTTCGCCGGGCTATCGCGCACGGGTACGGGACCTCGGGACCGAGGCCGCGGCTGTCGTACGAGCGAGCATGCCGCCCTTCGACCGGGCGGCCACCCCCGCTTCGCCGTCGCTGGGGATCCTGGCGGAGACAGTACGACTGACCCCGGGCGCCGTGCGCAGCGGCCATCCACAGACCTCGTTCGCCGCACTGGGCCCGCAGGCCCGGCAGCTCCTGGCCGGGCACCGCCCCGACTGCCATCTCGGCGAGGACTCCCCGCTGGCCCGCCTCTACGCCGCCGGCGCCCGCGTCCTGCTCCTGGGGACCGGGTTCGCCAGCTGCACCGCATTCCACCTCGGCGAGTACCGGGTGCCGGCGCCACCTCGCCGCACCTACCGCTGCGTGGTCTCCGCGCCGGGCGGGCGTACGTGGTGGAGTTACGAGGATGTCGCCCTGGACGACAGCGACTTCGCCTCCCTCGGGGACGCCTTCGAGCGCACGTACGGAAGCCGGAACCTGTGCTCAGGACCCGTCGGCGCCGCGTCCTGCCGACTGTTCCGCGCCACCGATGCCGTGGACTTCGCCCGGCAGTGGCTTCCGGCCAACCGCCCGTACTGAAGGGGCGCATTCGCCTTGTGCGGGTATGTACCAACCCCCCGGCCCATGCCCATACTTGCCGCGTACCGGGACTTACGGGGGGAGGCACGACGTGGGGCAGGTGATACGTACCAAGGACGGCCGGAAGCTGGCGGTCGAGCACCACGGAAATCTACGGGGCAGGCCCGTCTTTCTGCTGCACGGGACCCCTGGCAGCAGGCTGGGACCGGCGCCGCGCAGCGCGGTGCTCTACCGGCTCGGGGTGCATCTGATCACCTTCGACCGTCCTGGATACGGCGATTCGGACCGGCTGCCGGGGCGACCGGTGGCTCATGCGGCCGCGGATGTGGAGACCATCGCCGACGCCCTGGACCTGGCCGAGTTCGCCGTCGTCGGCCGCTCCGGCGGCGCCCCGCACGCACTCGCCTGCGCCGCACTGCTGCCGCGCCGTGCCGTGCGTGCGGCATCCCTCGTGGGACTCGCGCCGCGCGATGCGCGGGGCCTCGACTGGTTCGACGGCATGACTGCGGCCAATGTCCGTGAGTACGTCAACGCGGCTGCCGGGCACCGCCAGTTGACCGCGGCGCTGGAGTTCAGGTCAGTGGGGATCAGATCGGATCCGGCGGGTTCGGTCGCCGATATGCACCGCGACCTCTCCGACTCCGACCGGGGCATCGTCTCGGACACCGGGATACGGGCCATGCTGGTGCGCAACTTCGCCGAGGCGCTGCGGAGTTCGGCCGACGGCTGGGTCGACGACGTCATGGCCTTCGCCAACGACTGGGAGTTCCGCCCCCAGGACATCAGCGCGCCGGTGCTGCTCTGGCACGGTGAGGACGACGTCTTCGCCCCGGTGGCCCACACCCGCTGGCTGGCCGAGCGGATCCCCCGCGCCGAACTGGTGGTCGAGCGCGGGGCGGCGCACTTCGGGGCTCTGCGGGTCCTCGCCCGCGTACTGAGCTGGGCCACCCGGTGAGCCGCCCGTACCGCGTTCAGGACCTCAGACCGGCTGCGGTTCGAGGTCCCGGTTGAGCCGACGCCAGGCCCGGGCCGCCTCGGTGATCGGATGGTCCACTCCCAGCTGCCTGGCCGCGGGCTCCAGGACCGCGGTACGCAGCAACTGGGCCTCCTCGGTGCGGCCGGAGGCCCGCAGAGTGATGGCGAGGTTGGACTGGCAGGCGAGTACGTCCGGATGCGTGGGCCCGTACCGCTCCAACAGTCCCTCCAGCGCGGCGAGTTCCCACGCCTCCGCGTTTTCGAGCTCCCCCATGTCGCCGTAGGCGTTGGCGAGGTTGAGTGCGGCGCACAGTGTGAAGGGATGGCGCGCGCCCAGTGCGTCCTCCAGCGCCTCCCGGACCCATTCGCCGGCTTCGGCCGCTTCGGCGGCAGCTCCCAGCCCCCGCTGGTAGATCGCGATGTTGTTCCGGCAGGCGAGGGTGAAGGGATGGTCGTCGCCGAGGGTTTCGCGGTATCCCTCGAGGACCTGGTTCGCGAGGTCGAGCGCCGCCTTCTTGTCACCGACGGCGGAGAAGTCGGCGGCCAGATTCAGTCCGCAGGCCAGGGCGTCGGGCACCTTCGTCCCGTACCGCGCCCGGTAGCGGCCGTACGTCTCCTCGGTGAGCCTTTTCGCGTCGTGCGGATGACCGGCTTTGCGCAGCGATACCGCAAGGCTCTTGGCGGTACGCAGCACCTCGGGCACATCCGCGTTGAGGACCCGCTCGAAGGCGGCCACGACCTCCCTCAGGACCTGGACCGAGGCCCGGTAGTCACCGGTCTCCCGCAGATCGCGGGCGAGATGCCCCTTTGTGGTGAGGGTGAAGGGGTGGTCGTCCCCCAGGAGTGCGCTGCGGCGCTCCACCGTCTCCTCGTCCAGCCTGCGCGCCAGTTCGCTGTCGCCGCTCAGCCGGTAGTCGATCGCGAGGTTGTTGGCCGCGATCAGGGTCCGGGGATGGTTCTCGCCGAAGATCTGACGCAGTCCGCGGTAAATCCCGAGGTCCCTGCCCAGCGCCTCCTCGAACCGGCCCAGCGCACGCAGATCGGCGGCGAGGGAGCCCGTGGTGATCAGGATGCTGGGGTGGTCGTCGTGCGGGTGGTCGTCGTGGAGTACCCGGATCTGCCGGGCCAGGGTGTCCTCGTCCAGGACGCGCGCCTCGTCGTACTTGCCCTGCGCCCGCAGGGCGTTGCCCAGCTCGAAGCGGATGTTGAGGGTCTGCAGATCGTCCTCGCCCAGCTGCCGGCTCCAGATGGTGTTGAGCTGGGTGCCCAGGACCCGGGCGCTCTCCAGCTCGCCGCGCTTGAGCAGGTAGCGGATCCGGTCGACCATGATCTGCCGGACCTTCTCGTCGTCGCAGTCCGCGATGCCGGACGGACCCAGATGCGGCCAGATCAGCTCGAAACTCGGCCAGCTCTTCGGGTCATTGACCGGATTGTCCCGGTCCACGCCTTCCGCGGGTCGGGCCTCGGCAAGGATCAGATGCACTTCGTGGCTGGCCTTCTCCTGCTCGTCGGCCGACAGACTCGCACGGACCGCGGCCTGGACCAGACGGTGCACCTGGATACTGCTGTCGGCCGGGTCCACCTTGGCGAGGGCGAAGCGGTTGAGGGCCTGGATGACCTTCCCGAGCATGTACCGCTCCCGCAGATCCGGGTCGTACGGCAGCAGGGATTCAAGCATCGCGTCGCTGCCGATGAGCCGCATCGAGATCGGTTCGGCGGAGAAGAATGAGCACAATTCGAGGAGGCGGACCGCCGCCTTCGACTCTTCCCTGAGCCGGTCGATGGAGATGTTCCAGGTCGCCCCGATCCGCTGCGCGTAGTCCTCGGGCTTCCCGAGCGACAGGACCCTGGTGCTCTGTTCCTTCAACTGCTCGACGTAGGCGTCCACCGGAGTGGCGGTCTCCGCCAGCCAGGCCGCGGCGACCTCCACCGCCAGGGGAAGGTCGCCGACGGCCTCGGCGACCCGCTCGGCGTCCGGGACAGCCAGCTTCCGCACCCGCCTGCGGAGGTGCTCCACGCTCTCGCCGCGTGTGAAGACGTCCACTTCCGTCGGCTCGACCCGGGGGGAGACCGGCTTGTTGCGGCAGGTGGCGAGGATATGGCCGTAAACATTGCCGGAGACTGGTCCGGTCTCCTCGGGGAAGAGCGCCAGCTGCTTGTCGAGGTCCTCCACATTGTCGAAGATCAACAGCCAACGGGCGTACGGCGAACCGCTCCGCAGCGCCTGCAACGCTGCCGCTGCCGCCTCGGCGACGACGTCACCCGCCCGCAGGTCCATGGCCTCGGCCAGCTCCGCCAGCGAGGAAGGCACCCGGTCCGCCTGTTCGGCCTCGATCCACCAGACCAGGTCGTAGTCGGCGCGGAACCGGTGTGCGTACTCCCGTGCGACCTGCGTCTTGCCCACCCCTCCGAGCCCGTAGAGCACCTGCGGGAAGCGCTGGGCGGAGCGCGGGTCGCCGCGCATCTGGTCGCGGAGGCGTTCCAGTACGGACGTCCGGCCGGTGAACGACGCGTGCCGCTGTCGTACGTTCCACACCATCGGCGCCAGTCCGGGATAGCGCGGTCCAGCCGGAGCGACGGTGGGGAGGTCGTCAGTCTCCTCGCGGTCCAGCGCCGCCAGCAGTTCGGCGATCGCCTCGGTCTCCTCCAGCCTCGTCAGTTCCACGACACCGCGCGTGCTCATCTGCACGGCGAGGCGTACGTCGTTGACCTTCACGATCAGCAGCTGGTGCAGGTCGGCGACGTAGTCCCACACCCCTTTCACCCAGGGCGAGTTGATGAATGCCGGGGAGACGACCGGCAGGACCCGGTACGTACCGCCCGACGCGAACTTCGGCTCGAATCCGGGCGATCCGGCCGTCCGTATGTCAGTGGCGACCACTTGGAATCCGGCCCTGGTGAGTGTCGATGCCAGCCAGTCGGCCCACATCTGGTCCTCCGCCCCATGAATGAGGAGCACATTCGACGGCGGTACGGGACGCCGCCGCGTGTATGCCGAGACATAGGTGAGCCGCTCCGCCTCGTCGATCGGTGGCAGCGAGCTGACGCGTCCGCCGGTGAGCACCGAGGTGAGCCGCTCGCAGGCGGTCAGCATGGAGCTGGAGACGTTCGGTGCGTCGCCGAAGGTGGCCAGGATCTCCTCGTACGCGTAGAACGGCCGGTACGGGATCTCCACCGATCCCCAGTAGGTGGCGAGGTCCTCGCCTCTCAGCCCGGTGGGCAGGCCGGGGAAGCTCTCCCGCGCCAGCGCCCGTCCGGCATCGGCCTTCTCCTTCTCGCCGTCGTCGATGCGCATCGGCACGGGCAGAATCCGGATCCCGTTGTCCCGGTAGCGCTCTTCGATGTCACGGGCCACGGCGGACGCGCCGTCGATGCTCTGGTCGCTGAGGGTGAAGCAGACCACCAGGACATGGGGCATCTGCACCGTGCAGATGTCGGCGATGTCGCTGAGGCCGGTCCGGCTGTCGATCAGGGTGTAGTCGTAATGCGTACGCATGTCGGCGCGCATGGCGTCGAAGAACTGGCCGCCGCCGAACCGTTCGTAGAAGTCGTCCCAGTCCATCCGCCCGACGGTCGACGAATAGTCGCGGTTCCGCCGGCCGGCCGACAGGAAGTCGAGCCCTCCCGGCTTGGGGAAATTCCATTTCAGGGAAGTGGCGTGCGGTCGCACCCGGGCGTAGCTGCGGTGCCAGTCGCTCTCGCGCTCCGCAGGCCGCCGGGCCTCCTCCTGGTACTCGGTGATCAGATTGATCAGCCCCGGTGTCCCCTCCAGATCGGAGAGATCGAGGAAAGGGTGGAAGAACCGGTGCAGTCCCGGCGCTTCCAGATCCCAGTCGACGGCAAGCACCCGGTGTCCGTTCGCCGCCAGGATCCAGGCGACATTGGCGAGTGCCATGGTCCGGCCGGTGCCGCCCTTGTAGGAGTAGAAGGTGACAACGGTCCCTTCACGGTTCTCGATCACGTAATGAGCCCTCCGCTTTCTCAGCGTTGCTCTTCGTCTCCCGGGCGGGAATTCCGGAGCCGTACCCCACGCCCGACGGCAGGACCTGGGGCTTCGAACCGCCGCCCCCGTCGGGCGGATAGGTCTGTGCATGCCGGTCGTAGTGTCTGGCCGCCGCCTTCACCGCGACCGGAAGTTCCTGGCTGAACGCCTGCAGAGTGGGCACCCCGCCGCTCGGCGAGCAGTGGCCGCCTTCGTCGCCGGGTCTCGGTGCCAGGTCCGTTTGTATGGTGGCGCGCATCGCGTCCTCCTGGAGCGCGGCGTCGGGATCCGCACGGTTCCAGGGGACCATCACGCTGATCCACGGCCGGTTCTCGGCGGTCAGCTTCCCCAGCAGCTCCGCACCGCGCGCAGTGCTCAGCGCCCAGTGGTCGAGCAGGAGCATTCCTGGGGTGACCGGCGGCCCTTTGGGCAGCATGCGGTCCGCATCGGCCTCGAACTCCCCCACGCTCACCTGGTAGTCGAGGTTGCGGACCAGGTCGGCCGCGTGGTCGGCGAGCGGGCGCGACGACTCCGGATGGTAGGGGTTCCACTCGCGCGGATGGGCTCCGTAGCAGTCGGGGCTGCGCCCTGTCGGCAGTTCGGACCGGGAACAGGCGAGCACGGAGATGTCCATCCTGCGCTTCCCTCCCGGCGGGCCGAATCCGGTGGGTACGGAGTGATAGTCCTGCTCGGCGTCGCCGTCCGCGATCTGGGTCATCTCGGCGACTTCCTTGATGCGCTTCGCCAGGTGGTAGACGGCACGCTCGTACTCGTCGCGCAGATAGCGGAGTTTGATCAGCCCGTAGAAGCCCTCGGCGGCGTAGTCCTCACCGAACTCCTCGTTGGCGAACTGCAGCCGCTCCGCCTGTCGCGGCAGCTGTTTCACCGGCACAGGCACCCAGAGCGCGGGCACGATTGCGCTCGCCGACGAGCTGTTGTTGCTGTTCAGCGCCCTGGAATGGGCGGCCCGACGGGAAAACGCGAACCATTCCCGGCCGCACTGCTCGCTGAGGAAATAGCGCGGCGCGTAGAGGGGCACGAAGACCCGGCAATGCGCGAGGGCCTTGGACAGCTCAACCGGCCATGGCTCCCCCGGCTTCATCTGACGGTCCATGAACCCGGGAGACGCCCCGTCGGGGAGCGACGTCAGGTTCATCAGGTGCTCGCACAGATCCCGGTAGAACCTCTCCACCCAGACATTGGGGTTGGCGTCCTTGGGATCACTCTTCGGTATATGCGCATAGCTGAGAAAGAAGTACGGTCTCGGGTCGTCCCCCGGGGCCCCCGCAACTCCGATCACAGGCGTCTCCCCCGGTCCGCGTGGCTGGGAACCCAGTGTAGGAAACGGCAATTCTCCACCGGAATAGACGGAACGAACCTATTCAGTACCGGAGTTGGCCCGATTCCAGCTCTGCCGGTGCTCCTGGGACGACCGCTCGGCCCGCGCCTGTGCGGCAGCCGTCACCGGTTCCTGGAGCCACTGGTGCACGGTGTCCCCCATCTTCGCCACGAACCGCTCCCCGAGCGGAGTCAGCGCCCCCGACCCGGCGAGCACCTCCACCGCATCGGCGGTCTGCCGGCGCCAGCGCGCGAAGTGCGCCTCCGCCGCGGTGAAGTCCCGCCCTTCGGCGGTGCGCCGCCGGGTGCGCCAGAAGTCGGTCACCGCGATATGGGCGTACGTTCCCTGGAGCAGCCCTGGCAGCGGTCGCGGGTCGGGGCGCCAGGGTGCGTAGAAGGTGCGGCGGTCCCCCGTGTCGTAGAGGTCGAGGCGGTCCAGTACCGCGCCCAGTTTGACGTGCTGGAACTCATGGACGATCAGCAGCGCGAGCAGAGCGGGGGTCGCGGGCCTGGCGGCCCCGATGGCGCCGAACGCCTCCCGGGAAGCGGCACTGACATCGCTGCCGTCCGGCGCGTACAGCGGGGTGATGGACCGGAGTCCGGCGGCCACTCCGGGTGCATAGCGCGGGAGTTCGCTGCTGATCAGCGACCAGGCCTCGGTCAGGTCCTCCGCCCAGATCTTCGCCTCGCCCTCCGTGAGGCGCCCGGAGACCGGCCATTGGTGGCTGTCGCGCAGTGGGTCGGTGTCCTCCAGAGCTACGGTCCAGCCGGGCATCTGCACGAGACGTACCGGGTTCCAGTACGGATTGAGTCCGTCGACCCCTTCGTCCCATCCGGCCCGCAGCGTCCGCTGCCCGGCGCGGACGGTGAACTCCTCTGCCCCTGCGGTGATTTCAGCCAGTCCCTGATGGCCGGCGAGGGTGACCGAGCCAAGGCCCGGGAGCCTCAGCGTCCCGTCCCGCAGGGGCACCTGCACGGTGTCCCCGCGCCTGGCGCGCATCGCGGCGGCGGCGGCGAGTTCCGCGAGTCCTTGGGACACCTCGCCCGGCGAGTGCTCCTTCAGGGCGCGAAGACCCCAAGGCCTGGTGTAGGGATGGGAGATCGCGGCGTCGAACGCCTCGGGTGCATTGCGATCCAGGTCGACCAGCAACTCCCAGGCACGGTCGGCCAGTTCGTCACCGATCGGGGCCCTGTCCCGTACGGCCGCGAGCAGATCGCGGTCGGTGTCGAGCTGGGCCGCCACCAGGCGTCCGACCGTCTCCGCGTCGCCGAAGCCCTCGGCCAGCAGGTCCAGGTCCGCGAGGGGCACGGCGGGGCCGGCAACGGCCTCCCTGTCCCGTACGGTCACGATGAGCTCCATCAGATCGGGGCAGAACACCGACGGATTGTCGAATCCCGTCCCGGTGCGGTAGCGGTGGGCATAGAGGCCGCCTCCGCAGGAATTGACCACCGGGCAGGAACGGCACTCCTCGCTCAGCTGCTCGACGCCCTGGTGCCGGGCGAGCATCCCGGGGTGGGCCATGACCTCGTCGAGCGAGTGCGTGAAGACATCCATCCCGGTGGCGGGAGCACCGTCGTACGCCGTCTTCAGGCTGTCGGCCTGCTCATAGGTGCCGTCGGTCTCGATCACGACGAGGTCCGCGGGCGCGAGACCCAGCGACTCGGTGAGGCTGCTCTCGCCGCGCAGGGTGCGCAGTACGGAGTCGAAGATCCGCACCGGGACCGCCCGGCCGCCGTCGTCCCACCGCCGGTACACGACATCGAGCCAGTCCGCGTACGGAGTGGCCGACGCGCCCGGTCTGGGCGGCGGATTGTCCCAGGTCGCGTGCGGCAGCAGGAAATCCAGCCGGGGCGGATCAAGTGCGACCAGCGCGTCGTACACGGCGGCCGGGTCGTTCTGGACATCGATCGTGCAGAGCAGTCCGGCGAACAGGGGTCGGTAGACGGGGCGGTTGAGGAGTTCGACCGCGCGCAGCACCTGGGGGTGGCTGCTGCGTCCGTCCGCATAGCGGCGGTGGCGGTCGTTGGACGCCCGGTCGCCGTCCAGGGAGACACCGACCTTGATGCCGTACTCGAGGAAGAGGTCACAGAAGCGTTCGCTGAGGAGAACCCCGTTCGTGTGGATCCGCAGATCCAGCGCGCACACTCCTCGTAACGCGCGACGAAGCTCATCGGCGGCCCCGCGCAGTCGGTCGGGGCCCGCGAGGAGCGGTTCGCCGCCGTGCAGGACGACGTGGACCGCGGAGAGCCGGTGGGCCGCCGCGTGTTCCGCGATACGGTCCGCGGTCCTCGCCATCACCTGTTCGGGGAGTGCCTTGGGCCGGCCGTGCCAGCTCTGGTCCGCGTGCTCGTACACATAGCAGTGATCGCAGGCGAGATCACAGCGGCTGTGCACCTTCAGGACGAACTGGCTCAGAGACGGCGCAGGCCGGTCCATGGCGGGGAGTACGTCCGGCCGGTCAGACCGAGGACTGGAACGCCGCAACGATCGGGGTCGTCCCCGTACCGGTCGACATCAGCCGGCCGACGGATGCGGGAAGATCACCACCGGTCCGCGTGGCACCACGATTCGTCAGAGAAACCCGGGGCACGTCCTGCCGGGGAGCTACGCGCGCGGGCCTGTCGGCCGCGGATACCAGAGCGGTGTTCATATTGCGCCTTTCCGGAAGTGACATTGCCCCTCCTAACGACCACGGATCCCGTTCGTCACGGTTGGTCATATCTAGTCACGTTTAGTCACGATCATGTCGGTCGAGCGCAAGCCCCGCATCCGCAGGACGGACATGGAGCAGCTCATTCTCTCCACGCGGGTTGCCCGGCGCACTGCTTCTGACAGATCCGAGGGCCTCAGTTTCCCAGACCGTCCAGGACGACCGCCCCCGGCAGCCCCGCCAACGCCTTGCCCGGCACGATCAGTTTGCCGCGGCGGCTGCCGCTGCCGATCAGAACCCACTCGGTGTCGGCCACGGCCGGGTCGACCAGCACCGGCCAGCCGGCGGGCAGTCCGATCGGGGTGATGCCGCCGTACTCCATTCCGGTCTCCCCGGTCGCCATGTCCATCGGGGCGAACGACGCCTTGCGGGCTCCGAGGTGTTTGCGTACGGCACCATTGACGTCGACCCGGGTACGGGAGAGCACCACGCAGGCGGCGAGCGAGGTCTCGCCGCCGCGCTTGGCCGCGACGACCACGCAGTTCGCGGAGGCGTCGAGGAGCTCGGGCCCGTAGTGCTCCACGAATACGGCGGTGTCGGCGATCTCCGGGTCGGTGTCGACATGGATCAACTGGTCCGCCGGGACGTCACCGCGCCAGGTGCGCACGGCGTTTGCGACCGGCGCCACGAGCCTGTCGAGGCGGTCCAGGGCGGGGGCGGCGTCGTCGAAATCGCCGAGGGGTGCACGCATGGCGGCACCGTAACAGCCGCCGCCCGCGCGGTGGTTGGGCGTCTCAGCCCACGGGTGGGATGGAGACCGCCATCGTCATTTCGACCGGTTCGGTGCCCTCGTTGCGGTACGCGTGCGGGACATTCCCCTCGAAGGTCGCCGAGGTCCCTGCCGGTACGGCGTGGGAGACCCCGTCGACGACCAGAGTGAGCTCGCCCGCCGTGACATGCAGCAGTTCGATGGTCCCCTTGGGGTGCGGGTCCGACGCGCTGCCGTCCCCGGATTCCAGACGCCAGTCCCACAGCTCCAGCGGTCCGCGCTCCTCCGTACCGACGAGGAGGGTGGTGTGACTGCCCGCGTCCGTCCACCACATCCTTACCGCCTGCTCCTGCGGTACGACCCTGACCTGCGGCCCCTGTTCGTAGTCGAGGAGCGTGGTGATGCTGACCCCGAGCGCGTCGGCGAGCTTCACCGTGGTGCCCACGCTCGGGTTGGTACGGGCCTGCTCGATCTGGATGATCATGCCCCGGCTGACACCCGAGCGGGCGGCGAGAGCGTCCAGCGTGAAGCCCCGCTCCCCTCGCCAGCGCTTGAGGTTCCGGGCGAGCGACTGCGTGAGCTGGTCGAGGTCCGACACATTCCGTCCATTATTTTGAATGACAGGGTTCAGTATCTTGCACTACGGTGTGGTGCACCTGACGGTTCACCACACTGTACTGCGAGGCCCTCCCATGACTGCACTGTTCGCCCTGGCCACCAGCCTCCTCTGGGGGCTGGCCGACTTCGGCGGCGGGCTGCTCACCCGGCGATTCCCCGCGCTGACGGTCGTCGTCGTCTCGCAGTCGATCGCGGTGGTGGTGCTCGGCGCGGTGGTCGTCGCCACCGGCGGCTGGAGCGAATTCGGCCCGCAGCTGTGGTTCGCGGTGGCGGCCGGTGTGGTCGGTCCGGTCGCGATGCTCAGCTTCTACAAGGCCCTGGCGCTGGGGCCGATGGGCGTGGTCTCACCGCTCGGATCGCTCGGCGTCGTCGTCCCCGTCGCCGTCGGTCTGGTCCTCGGTGAGCGGCCGGGCGTCCTGCAGTTCGCGGGGATCGCGGTCGCCGTGGCGGGTGTGATGCTGGCCGGCGGGCCCGAACTGCGAGGGGCCCCCGTACAGCGCCAGGCCATCGCCCTCACGCTGATCGCCGCCGTCGGATTCGGTGCGGTGATGTCGCTGATCGCCGAGGCGTCCACCACCATCACCGGACTCTTCCTCGCCCTCTTCGTCCAGCGCGTCACCAACGTCGCCGTGGGCTCGACCGCCCTGTTCGCCTCGGTGAAGCGCGGTGCGCGTGCCCTGCCCGAGGGCGGCGGCGCACGGCTGATCCTGGCCTCGCTGCCCGCCCTGGCCTTCGTCGGACTCGCGGACGTCGCCGCGAACGGCACCTACTCGGTCGCCGCGCACGCGGGCCCGGTCACTGTCGCCGCCGTACTCGCCTCGCTCTACCCGGTGATCACCGCGGTCGCCGCCCGGGGAATCCTCAAGGAGCGGCTGCGCGCCGTCCAGGCCGCGGGGGCAGGACTCGCCCTGGTCGGCACGGTGTTGCTCGCGACGGGCTAGCCGCCGGTCAGGACTCTTCCAGGTCGGCCAGCGCGAGAAGCTGCTCGGAGGTGACGCCGTCCGGGATCGGTACGGGTGCGGGCGTACGCAACGGAGGCAGCCACCCCGTCTCCTCGTCCCAGCTCCGTACGACGCGGGCGGGCGCCCCGGCCACCACCGAGTGGTCGGGCACCTCGCCCCGTACGACCGCACCCGCGGCGACCACCACATTGCGGCCGAGCCTGGCGCCGGGAAGGATCACCGCGCCCGTGCCGAGCCAGCAGCCGGGGCCGATCTCCACCGGCTCCATGCGCGGCCACTGCTTGCCGACCGGCTCGTGCGGGTCGTCGTAACTGTGGTTGGTGGAGGTGATGTAGACGTACGGACCGCAGTAGGTGTCGGAGCCGATGGTGATCTTCGTATCGGCGATGACATGGCTGCCGCGGCCCAGCACCACCCCGTTGCCGAGGCGGAGGATCGGCTCGGACCCGAGATCGAGGTCCGGCATCATCCCCGCGGTCAGCGTGACCTGCTCGCCGATGATGCAGTGGTCGCCCAGTTCGATCCAGGGCTCGCCGAAGACGGTTCCCTGGGGGAAGGCCAGCCTGGTGCCCTCGCCGATGCGGCCGAAGCGCAGCCGTCCCGGGCGCTCCGCGGTCACCGCGCCCGCCTGCTGCACCCGGCGCCAGCCGGCATGAAGTGCGCGGGACGTCAGCGATGAGAACGTGTTTCTGTTCTTCGGCACCCGCACACGGTACTCACGGGTAGCGCACCCGGCCTGACCCGTACGCTGTGATCTTCACCCCACCGAGAGGCAGACGAAGATGAAGACCCGCCTGAACGGCAAGGAGCCGGAGCTCGACCCGGGGGCCTTCGCCGCGCCCACTTCCGTGCTGATCGGTGAAGTGGCCATGGCGGCGGGCTCCAGCGTCTGGTACCACACGGTGCTCCGCGCCGACTGCGGTCCGATCGTGATCGGCGCCGACAGCAACATCCAGGACAACTGCACGGTCCATGTGGACTTCGGCTTCCCGGTGACCGTCGGCGAGCGGGTCTCGGTCGGCCACAACGCGGTGCTGCACGGCTGCACGGTCGAGGACGACGTCCTGGTCGGCATGGGCGCCACGGTCCTCAACGGGGCACGCATCGGCGCAGGTTCGCTGGTCGCCGCACAGGCGCTCGTACCGCAGGGGATGCAGGTCCCGCCCGGTTCGCTGGTCGCGGGTGTGCCCGCCAAGGTCAAGCGTGAGCTGACCGAGGAGGAGCGCGAGACGATCAGGCTCAACGCCGCGATGTACCTGGGTCTGGCGAAGGCGCACCGCGAAGCGCACGAGGCCCAGGACACGCAGGAGGCCTGAACCTCCGGCCCGGCGCAGGCGCGCCTCAGTCGGCGGCCGGCACCGTCTCCACGGCGTCCGCCGACTGGGCGCGCGTATGCGCCTTCTTGGCACGGTTCTTCAGTACGAGCATGGAGCCGGCGCCGAACACGACGGCGATGCCCAGCCCCGCGTAACTGAAGTTCTTGAACCACGACTCGGCGACCACGCCCACGTAGTAGACGGCGGCCGTCGTGCCGCCCGCCCAGAGGATGCCGCCGATCACATTGGCGATCAGGAACTTCCAGTACGGCATGTGCAGGACGCCCGCGAGCGGCCCGGCGAAGATCCTCAGCAGGGCGACGAAACGGCCGAAGAAGACCGCCCACATGCCCCACTTCTGGAACGAGCGCTCCGCCATTCCGACATTGCTCTCGCTGAAGTGCTTGGGGAACTTTTTCGCCAGCCAGGCGAGCAGCGGTCTGCCGCCCTTGCGCCCGATGGCATAGCCGATCGAGTCGCCGATGATCGCGCCTGCGGAGGCACAGATACCGAGGATCACCGGGTTGATGTGCCCGTGTTGGGAGGCGAGCAGCGCGGAACTGACCAGGACGATCTCGCCGGGGAGCGGAATGCCGAGGCTCTCCACCCCGATCACCACCGCCACCAGGAGATAGACAAGGGCCGCAGGCACGCTGTCGAGCCATTCCTGGACGTGCAAGGCCGCATCCTCCCGATTGGTCTGTCCTTGCCGGGCAGCCTACCTGGTCACACCGACACGGCCGCCTCGGCCGCCGGGCGCGGATCCCTTGCCGGTACGCCGACTTGAGGCGCCCGCGGACCCGCACCGAGAGGCCCCGGAGTGGAACCACGGCGTCGTCGGCTCAGTCGTTGGGCCGCAGCGTCCAGACCACATTGACCTCGCCGGTGACCGCGCCGTCCTCGCGCCGGATGGAGACGGCGACCGGGAATTCGGGACGCTCCCCCTTGTCCAGCTCCGCCACCACGTCCGCGACGGGCCGCCCCAGCGTCGCGGTCGCGGTGACCACTCCCCTGGCGATCTTCTTGAACGCGATGTCGGCCGTGACGGGGAGCGGCACGGCACGGCTCAGCTGGTCGCCGAAAGCGGCGAGCACGATCGCGCCGCTCGCGGACTCGGCGAGCGTGAACATCGCGCCGGCGTGCGGTCCGCCCACGTGGTTGTGGTACTCCGGCTGGTCCGGCAGACGGAGGACGGCCCGCTCCGGGGTGGTCTCCAGGTACTCCAGGTTGAGGGTCTTGACCATGGGGACCGTGGCGGCGAGCAACTCGCCGAGAGACATCTGATCTTCACTCATGGACAGGCATGTTACCCATGAGTAGCCTAACTTGGCCATCCCTCCACGGCCGGTGAGCGAGTTGGCAGTCGAGCGCCTCACCGGCCATAGTCCCGTGGTGACCACACCCGCCGGCCCCCGCCGAATACACCGCCCCGCATGGGCCGGCCGCAACTACACGCTGCTGACCTCCGCGGCAGTCGTGACGAACCTCGGCGCCGGCGGGGCGCTGATCGCGTCCGCGTTCGCGGTCCTCGAATCGGGCGGCAACGCCGGCGACGTGGGCCTGGTGGCGGCGGCCCGCACCCTGCCGCTCGTCCTCTTCCTGCTCATCGGCGGAGCGCTCGCCGACCGGCTGCCGCGCCACCGGGTGATGGTCGCCGCCAACGCCCTCAATTGCGTATCGCAGGCCGCCTTCGCCGTACTCGTCCTGACCGGCGACCCCCAGCTCTGGCAGATGATGCTGCTCACGGCGCTCTGCGGCACCGGACAGGCCTTCTTCTCGCCCGCGTCCGAGGGCATGCTGCTCTCCACCGTCAGCGGCGAACAGGCCGGCCGGGCCTTTGCCCTGTACCGGATGGCGATGCAGGGCGCGGGCATCGGCGGGGCGGCCATCGGCGGCGCACTGATCGCCGCCATCGGCCCCGGCTGGGTGCTGGCCGTGGATGCGGCGGCCTTCGCGGTGGCGGGCTCGCTGCGCGCCTTCCTCGACGTCGGTCACATCCCCGCGCGCAAGCCGGGCGGCGGCATGCTGTCCGATCTCCGGGAGGGCTGGCAGGAGGTCGTCAGCCGTCCGTGGCTGTGGTCGGTCGTGGTGCAGTTCGCGGTGGTCAACGCGGTCGTGGGCGCCGCCGAGGCGGTGTACGGACCGCTGGTCGCCCGGGACAGCCTCGGAGGACCAGGACCGTGGGGCCTGGCGCTCGCCGCCTTCGGCGCGGGAACGGTCGGGGGCGCGATGGTGATGATGCGCTGGAAGCCGAAGCGGCTGCTGTTCGCCGGTACGCTCTGTGTCCTCCCGCTCGCGCTGCCGTCGGCGGCCCTCGCGCTGCCCGCTTCGGCCACCGGGCTGACGGTGGTCATGTTCCTGACCGGGATCTCCATCGAGGTCTTCGGCGTCTCCTGGATGACGGCGCTGCACCAGGAGATCCCGGAGGAGAAGTTCTCCCGCGTCTCCGCCTACGACTGGCTCGGTTCGCTCGCTATGCTTCCCCTGGCCACCGCTCTGGCCGGGCCCGCCGAGAACGCCTTCGGGCGGTCGGCCGCGCTGTGGGGAAGTTCCGGGCTGGTCCTGCTGCTCACCGTGGCGGTGCTGTGCGTTCCCGCCGTACGGAATCTGGAGCGCCGGACTCCGGCTGACTCCGCGCCCATGGAGCCTGCCGCGGGACCGGACGTGGAACCGGCCGTGGCACCGGCCGCCGAGTCAGCCGATACGGAAGGCGCTGTCGGGCGGCTCGGGTGAGGCGACCGCCTCCGCGTCCCGCACCGGCCGCGCGCTCCCGATGAACCGCTCCAGCGAGGCTCCGTGCTCGACCCGCGCGGGAAAAGCGTCGGATGCGGTACGGCGGGCCAGTCGAGCCGTGTCGATCTCGGCGTGCGAGGCGACCAGGACCGCATTGCCGAAGCGACGGCCACGCAGTACGGCGGGCTCGGCGATCAGCGCGATCTCCTCGAACACCGCCCGGAAGGTGGCCAGCTGGGAGCGGAGGAAGGTGAAGGGAGCGCCGTCGGCGAGGTTCGCGGCATAGACCCCGCCGGGTTTCAGGGCCCGCTCGGCCGCCTGCGCGTACTCGAAAGAGGTGAGATGCGCGGGCACCCGTGAACCGCCGAAGACATCCGCGATCAGCACATCGGCGCCTGCGGCGGGAGCCCCCTCGATCCAGTGCCGCGCATCGTCGGCGTGCACGGCGATGCCGGATCCGTCCCGTACGGGAAGATGCTCGGCGACCAGCGCGAGAAGCCCGCGGTCCGCCTCCACCACGTCCTGCCGCGAACCCTGCCGGGTCGCCGCGACATAGCGGGGCAGCGTGAGCGCTCCCCCGCCGAGATGGGTCACATCCAGCGGATCGCCCTCCTCCGCCGCGCAGTCCACGACGTGGGCGAGCCGCCGGGCGTACTCGAACTCCAGGTGCGTCGGATCGTCCAGGTCGACATAGGACTGCGGCGCACCGTCCACGGTGAGCAGCCACGCCCGCTCCCGGTCCACGTCCGGCATCAGCTTGGCAGTGCCCCAGTCGACGTCCCTGGTCACCGGTATCTGTTCGCTCACGCCTTCATTGTGCCGCCCGTCCAGAGGGCGGCCACCGCCTCGGCATGGGCGGAGGCCTGGGCAAGACCCGCGCGGGCGGCCGGTGCGCGGCGCGCGGGGTCCAGCACATTGCGCCCGAAGGCCTTCCTGGCCGCTGCGTCAGGCGTGATGACCTCGACCCGCGCCCCTTCGGCCGCGAGCCGTGCGGCCTGCCGGCGCGGGGAGACCAGCACGCCGCCGCCTGCCGCGTTGGGCGCGATGACGACGACGCGTGCGTATCCGGCGGCCAGCTGGGCGTTGGCGCACGAGTGCACGCCCCCGTCGATCCACTTGCGCCCTTCGGCGGTCACGGCGGGCCAGACACCGGGGACGGCGCAGCTGGCCGCGACGGCGTCCACGACGGGGACACCGTTGTCCTTCTCGAAGACCCTGAGCTCACCGGTGACCGCGTCGACGGCGGTGACCCGCAACGGCCGCGCGGGCCATTCGTGCGAGACGAGCCGCCGGGCGATCACCTCGCGCCGGGCGGCCTCGTCCTGGCCGCCGGCCGCGGGCCGCATCCTGGCCAGCTTCTGTGCGTACGCCTCAGGGGTACGGGAGGTGAGCGCGGCCTGTACGAAACGAAGGAGCGTGGCGGCCCCGAGGTGGGAGACGATCTCGCCCCGGGGATCGGCCAGTTGGCGCTCGTACAGCTCGGAAAGCGTGAGCAGCCCTGAGGTGAGCTGCGCGCCGACGACCGCCCCTGCGGAGGAGCCGATCACCAGGTCCGCGGTGGAGAGATCGGTGCCGGCCTCGGCGAGGCCGTACAGGATGCCGATCTCCCAGCCGACGCCGGTGAGTCCCCCGGCGCCCAGTACCAGTGCTGTATCCGTCATGAGCGCAGTGTGGCCCGCGCTCGGCGCCGTGCGGAAGACGGGCCGCTGCACTTACCCGGGCGCGGCAATCGCGCGTGAGACCGTTTCGGTGTCGGCCGAACTCGTCAGGATGCGGATCTCCTGCCCGTCGGGAGACCGATAGGAGATCAGGGTATTTCCCGCCCGCCAGCTGGGCTCGGAGCTGATCGTTCCCCCGGCAGGAATCTCGACCGACTGCGCGGACCGCCTCCTGAACAGCACCGCGCCGCCGGAGACCGTCATCTTTCCGTAGACGAAGGCTCTTTTCCCGATCCCCTCGGTCCAGGAGATACGGCAGGGAATGCTGACCTCGCCCGTTCGCTTCATCTCGGCGGCACGCCCCGCCGCTCTGCGGCGCGTCATCGCGAGAATAATCTTCACTGCGCCGAAAGCCATGAGGGCTCCGATGGCAGTCTCCATCATGAATTCCATATCCCCCTAAAAATACCTCGGAGATCGGCCGGGGAGTGGCGGGCCGGAGGCAGCGCAGCGCGCGAGCCGGTGGGGCGTGGCTCGCGCGGCGGGGGGCAGCTCTGTTCCGCGGGCTGTCAGCCGGTGAAGCCGGCGAACATCTTGGAGAACTGGGAGAAGCTGCTGGGCGTCGGTCAGACCGAACACCTCGGAAGGCGTGTCGTTCTGTCCCAGCATCGGGGTGACGCCGACCTCGGCCCAGGCCCGGGCATCGGTCAGGCTGCCAGTTCTGGGTGACCGAGTAGGTGGCGATCAGCCCGGTCGGAGCGTCGTCGGCGTGCGCGCCTCCGGCGGAGAGCGAGGCTGCGGTCAGTGCCGCGGCCGCAACGGCGGCAAGGGGCAGGGCAACGCGCCTCATGGGCGAGTTCTCCTCGTCTGTGGGGATGCAACCGCGCGGCCCCCAAAAAATGGTCCAGCCCAACCTCGACGTCGCTAGGAACGTGCCGGTGTCCGGCATGCGTTGCCGCATGCCGGACACCGGCCGGAGACTGAAGGTCTAGCCGAGGACTTCGGTCACCGTGCCCGAGCCGACCGTGCGCCCGCCCTCACGGATCGCGAAGCCGAGGCCCTGCTCCAGCGGTACGTCGTGGCCCAGTTCGACGGTCATGGTGACCGTGTCGCCGGGGCGCGCGACCGCCGTTTCGCCGAGGTCCACATCCCCGACGACATCGCCGGTACGGATGTAGAACTGCGGCCGGTAGCCGGTGGAGACCGGCGTGGTCCGGCCCCCCTCGCGCGCCGACAGGACGTACACCTGAGCGGTGAACCGCCTGGTCGGCGTGGTACTCCCGGGCGTCGCCACCACATGGCCGCGGCGTACCGCGTCACGGGGCAGTCCGCGCAGGAGCAGCGCCACGTTGTCCCCCGCCTGGGCCTCGGCCATGGGCTTGCCGAAGGTCTCCAGGCCGGTGACGACCGTCGAACCCTCCTTCCAGGACGCAGCCGCGCCGAGCACCTCGACGCGGTCCCCGATCCGTACGGTGCCGCGCTCGATGGCGCCGGTGACGACCGTGCCACGACCGGTGATGGTCAGCACGTTCTCCACCGGGAGCAGGAACGGCGCGTCCACATAGCGCTCCGGCATCGGTACGTACGTGTCGACCGCGTCGAGCAGCGCCTCGATCGACGCCGTCCAACGCGGGTCGCCCTCAAGGGCTTTGAGGCCGGAGACCCGTACCACCGGGACCGCGTCGCCGCCGTACCCGTGCGCGGAGAGCAGTTCGCGGACCTCCAGCTCGACCAGGTCGGTGAGCACTGTGTCCTCGCCGTCGTCGACGGCGTCGGCCTTGTTCAGCGCGACGACGATGTGGTCGACTCCCACCTGGCGGGCGAGCAGCACGTGCTCCGCGGTCTGCGGCATGATCCCGTCGAGCGCCGAGACGACGAGGATCGCCCCGTCGAGCTGGGCCGCGCCGGTGACCATGTTCTTGACGTAGTCCGCGTGGCCCGGCATGTCGACATGGGCGTAGTGACGGGTGTCGGTCTCGTACTCGACGTGCGCGATGTTGATGGTGATGCCGCGCAGCGCCTCCTCCGGGGCCCGGTCGATGCGGTCGAACGGGACGAAGGTGGCGGAGCCGGTCCGGCTGAGGACCTTGGTGATGGCGGCGGTCAGGGTGGTCTTGCCATGGTCGACATGGCCCATCGTGCCGATGTTCAGGTGCGGCTTGGTGCGCACGTATGCCGTCTTGGGCATGGCTGTTTTCTTCCTCGGGAACTCGAAGCGTGATGGGGACCCCCGGGCCTTGCCGACCCTCCCCCTGCGGGGTCCGCCGGACGATCCGGGAAGGGTCAGCTTCGGGCGCCGCCGAAGGGCGCTGCCGCAGTGGCTGCTGCTGCGACTGCGGCAGCGGGGTCTGCGAAATCGGCAGCCTTCGGCGCTGCCGCGACTGCGGCCCGCGCTGTGAGGAAGACGTACCGGTACATGTCGCTGATCATGCCCTCGGGACCCGGGGCACGTCGAATGGTTTTTCGCCGTACGGGAGTTGTCGCGGTCAGAGGTTTTTGAGGGCTTCGCGCACGGACAGCGGGGAAAGCCGGGGCCCCGACTCCGCGACGAACGCGCGCACCGCGCCCGGGTCCGTCCTGCCGTACTCCCGCAGGCACCAGCCGATGGCCTTGCGGATGAAGAAGTCGCTGTGCCCGGATCGGCGCAGGCAGTAGCCGAAGAGCCGATCGGTGTCGGTCGCGTCCTGGTAGCGCAGCTGGTGGAGGAGTGCGGTCCGCGCGACCCAGAGGTCGTCGTCCTCGATCCACTCGTCCATGACGGTCCGCAGCCCCGGGTCGGCGGCGACGAGCGGGCCGACGACGTGCGCGGCGAGATGGTCGACCGTGTCCCACCAGGAGGAGGTGGAGACGAGCTGCCCGGCCACGGGGAGGAAGCCGGAACCGCAGCGCTTCACATGGCGGCGCAGGTAGTCGACGGCGAAATAGTGGTACTCGCGCTCCGGGAGCTCCCAGCAGCGCAGGGCGATGGCCGTGCAGTCCGCCTCGCCGGGTCGCGGAGTGCCTTCGAGGACCGTACGGGACAGGGCGCGGCGCTCCGGCGAGCGGATGCCGAGGAAGGGGGCGACGCCCTTCATGTACGCGACCATCTCGGCGGCGCGGTAGGGGTTCGCCGCCGCCGGATACTCCGTGGTGAGCCGTGCCAGCACGGTGTCGGCGAGCGCGCTCGGCGACACCGGTGTGATGGTCATACGATCCACATTACGGCGATCACACACCGATGTCGGTTACGCTCCCCGGATGCTCGAGACCGCCACCCGGCCGGCGTCCCCCGGCTTCGCTGCGCGCTGTTCCAGGGCCTTGCTCTCGCCCAGGTCGCGGCTCTCCCTGCTCGTACTGATCCTGCTGGCGGCCGCGACCGCCATGGTCCTCCTCCAGCCGCAGCGGCTGCTCTCCTCCGATCTGCCGCCCGCGCTGGGCGGCGGCGCCGCGGTGGTCCTGTTCGGTGTCGCGTACGGCCTGTGCACCGCGGCGTTCGTACCGCGACCACTGCTCAATCTGGCCGCCGGCGCGCTCTTCGGTACGGCGGCGGGCCTCGGCGCGTCGATCGCCGGGACGGTCATCGGCGCGGGGATCTCCTTCGGCCTCGGCCGGGTGCTGGGGCAGGAGGCGCTGCGGCCGCTGCTCCGGGGCCGCTGGCTGAAGGCCGCGGACGGGCAGCTGAGCCGGCACGGTTTCCGCTCGATGCTGGCACTGCGGCTCTTCCCAGGGGTCCCGTTCGCCGCGGCCAATTACTGCGCGGCGGTCTCCCGGATGGGCTGGACTGCTTTCCTGGTGGCGACCGGGGTCGGTTCGCTGCCGAACACAGCTGCGTACGTCGTCGCCGGCAGCACGGCGTCATCACCGACCTCGCCGGCGTTCCTGATCGCCATGGGCTTCATCGTGGTGACGGGCCTGAGCGCGGCGGCGGTCGCCTGGCGCAGGCGCCACCGGCTGCACGACCGCTGACCGGAGCGGCCCGAAAAACCGGGGTCCGTCGCATGCCGGTCATTTTGGGACGCTACTCTGCCCCGGACCGATCACCATTTGATTCACCTTGGACGGCGTACACCCATGTCTTGGTTCGAAGCGTTCGTCCTCGGATTCGTGCAGGGGCTGACCGAATTCCTGCCCATCTCCTCCAGCGCGCATCTGCGCCTCGCCTCGGCCTTCGCCGACTGGCCGGACGCGGGAGCGGCCTTCACGGCCATCACCCAGATAGGCACCGAGACGGCCGTCCTGATCTACTTCCGCAAGGACATCGCCAGGATCGTCTCCGCCTGGTTCCGGTCGCTCACCGACCGCTCCCTGCGCGGCGACCACGACGCCCGGATGGGCTGGCTCGTCATCATCGGCTCGATCCCGATCGGTGTGCTTGGTGTCGTACTGAAGGACCAGATCGACACCAGTTTCCGCGATCTGCGCGTCATCGCCGTCACGCTGATCGTGATGGGCATCGTCCTCGGCGTCGCCGACCGTCTCGCGGCCCGTGACGAGTCCGGCGGCAAGCACCGCGCCGTGAAGGAGCGCAAGTCGCTCCGGGAGCTGAGCATCAAGGACGGGCTCGTCTTCGGTGTCTGCCAGGCGATGGCCCTGGTCCCCGGGGTCTCCCGGTCCGGCGCGACGATCAGCGGCGGTCTGCTGATGGGCTACACCCGCGAGGCGGCGGCGCGTTACTCATTCCTGCTGGCAGTCCCGGCCGTGCTGGCATCAGGAGTGTTCGAGCTGAAGGACGCCGGCGAGAGCGGTCACATCTCCTGGGGGCCGACGGCCTTCGCGACGCTCATCGCCTTCGCTGTCGGATATGTGGTCATCGCGTGGTTCATGAAGTACATCTCGTCGAAAAGTTTCATGCCGTTCGTGGTCTACCGGATCGTGCTCGGCATCGTCCTGTTCTTCCTGATCGGCTCCGGTGCGCTCAGCCCGGACGCGGGTCCGGCCGGGGGCTGAGCACCGCCCGCCGACGGCCGGCGGACCGCCTCTCCCGCCATGCGGTGGAGACGGCTGCCGATCCCACCCGCTAGCCTGCCCTCATGCCTGCACCTGCCCCCACTCCTGTTTTCCCGCGGCCGAGCGCCGTGTGGAACGAGGCGATCCGCGAGTTCCTGCGGTCGCGGTACGGGCGGTCGTTGAGCTCTGCGGAGAGCGAGGAGTACCGGCGGCTGCGCAAGGGATACACCGACGCGCTGAAGGCGGAGATCTCCGCGGCGGCGTAGCCCTTCGGTCACCGTCGCGAGGCGTTCAGGTGGTGACGGTGAACCCGTGCTGCGCGCCCAGCCGGGTCAGGGACCCCTGGCCCGGGATGCCGTCGGCGGCCGGTCCCGCGAGGTGGCAGCGGCGCTGCCATGCGGAGTAGGCGTCGACGGTCCTGGCGCCGAAGCTTCCGTCGACGTACTGGTGGGGCAGGAGCCCCTCGGCGCTGAGCGCCTTCTCCACGAGCAGGACATCGCCCTTGAAGCTGGTGTGTCCCTGGGCCGCGGGCGGATCGTGACGGGCCGCGTGGACCACATGGGCCAGGGAGACCGCGGGCTTCGATGCGGGTGCGTGCCGCCAGGAGGCGACGGCCCCGCCGCCCCGCGGGTCGGCCGGATCGGCCGTCGGCGGGCACACTCCGTCGGGGAAGTGCGGGGCGAAGTAGCCGACGACGCGTGCGCTGCGCCGGGCGGTGGAGTGGGACCAGACGCCGTTGCCCTGCCCATTGTCCGCGGCTCCCGACCGGACGCTGTTGCCGCCCTTGGTGAAGACCGTGTCGGCGTCGAATCCGGTCACCAGCTCGGTGTGCGCGCCGTTGCCGAGATTCACCCACGCCCCGATGCTCGGATACGCGGACCAACTGCCGCGCTTCTTCGCCCAGTCGGAGAAGACAGCGACGTTGTCGACCTTCGGTACGACCGCGTCGAGGCCGACGTCGTGGTACATGTCCCAGTTGAAGATCACACACCAGCTCACCCCGTTCTCGCCGTACTCCTTGCCGAACTTGGTGATGTTGTTCCAGCCCTCCGAGCTGGTCCACGTCTCATAGATCTGCTCGGGTACGGCCACGACGTGGTCGACGAGTCGCTGCCACTGTGCTGATGCCATCGGGGATCCCTCCGTGCCGGCGAGGCATGAACGGCGTTGTGCCGCCGCCGTGTTCAACGAGCAGCACCCCCGGAGGTCAGCGCGGGTCTGGGCTAACCTGCCGGTCATGATGACCGCCGACGACGTCCTGTCCGTTCTCGCCGTACTGCGCGGTGCCGGCGCCGACACCTGGATCGCAGGCGGCTGGGGCATCGACGCCCTCGTCGGGGATCAGGGGCGGGACCACCGCGATCTCGATCTCCTGCACCGGCGCGAGCAGGAGGGGGACGTGCTGGCCGCCCTTGCCGGGGCCGGATTCACCGAGACCCTCGATCAGCGCCCGGTGCGGTTCGTCGTCACGCACGCGGAAGGCCGGGAGATCGATCTGCATCCCCTGGCCTTCGCACCGGACGGCTCCGCCGTACAGCAGTCGTTCGACCCCGGCAGTCCGTTCCCGTACCCCGCCGAGTGCTTCGTCACCGGGACGGTCGCGGGGACGACGGTCCCCTGCATCTCCGCGGAGCAGCAGGTCTACTTCCACCAGGGGTACGAGCCCGCGGACCGCGACCTGCGTGACATGGCGCGGCTGCGCGAGGCGTTCGGCATCGCCACGCACTTCTGATCAGCGGACCTCACAGCTCCCGGAGTGCGGGGAGCAGCTTCGACCCCGGCCGGCTGACCTTGGTCCGTGGCGTGCTCGCTTCATCGGTCAGGGGCGGCGGGCAGCCCAAGTGGTCCTGGTGGTACGGACGGTGAGGTCCTCGCGCCTCAGGACGCTGTACGGGCTGTCGCTGTCGAGGATCGTGTCGAGTGCGGCCAGGTCGTCGGCGGGCAACTGCTCGTCGAGGTGCGAGCGCAGCTTCCGCAGACACGCCTGCGCGTAGCGGGCCGTGGCGGCCGGGAGGGGAGTTGTCAGGGCGACGGCGAAGGGCCGCTTGGCTTCCATCACGAATCCCGCCCGGGTCAGATGATCCGTCCAGTCGACGGCCGGACCCGGGTTCAGCGTGGCGTGGACGCGGGCTTCCAGCCCAGGGCGGCCGATGCCGGTGTCGTCGGGCAGGAAGCGGGGGAAGAAGTCCATCTCGGTGACGGCCAGCAGACCGCCCGGGCGCAGGGCATCGAACGCTCCGGCCAGTACGCGGTCGGGGTCGGCCATGTGGTGCAGGGAGGCGGCCGCCCAGACCAGATCGCTGGTTCCGAGCGCGGGCCAGCCTTCGTCCAGATCCGCCTGGACGCCCCGGACCCGGTCGGCGAGACCCAGCGTGGACGCTTTCTTCGCCAGCCGGTGAAGCATCTGGGGGGAGATATCCACAGCCGTTACGCCGGCCTGCCCGAAACGCCGCGCCAGGGCGATGGTGCCTGTTCCTGTCCCGCTGCCGAGATCGACGATGCGGGCGGGCTCCGGGTCGGACAGTTCGCCCAGCCAGGCGGTCAGCTCCGACAGACAGGTCTGCAGAACCTCGGCGTCGAGCTCCAGGAGTTCGGCCATCGCGACAGTGCCGGCATCGGCTCCGGCGTGGCTCTGGTGCGGGTGGGAGGCGCTCGTTCCGGTGGTGATCATAGGTCGACGGTAACTCCGCTTTGCGCACACCGCGTAGGCTCTTGCGTATGACGCAAGAAAGCGACGTGGACAGCACGGTCCGCATGCGCATCAGGAGCCTGCGGCAGGCGCGCGGCTGGTCACTGGACAGCCTCGCCGAGCGCGCCTTCCTGAGCCCTTCCACCCTGAGCCGCATCGAGACCGGTCACCGGCGCATCAGCCTCGACCAGCTGACCTCACTGGCGCGGGCCCTGGGGACTTCGCTCGACCAGCTGGTGGAGACCCTGAACGACGACGACGTGGTGATCAGGCCCGAGCGCGACGAGCACCGCGGACTGACCACCTGGCTGCTGAACCGGGGATCCGGGCAGGCCGCTGTCACGGTCGCCAAGATGCGTATCACCGACGAGGCGCAGGGCCCGGGGGCCGACATGCTCGGAGTCCACCCCGGCAAGGACTGGTTCACCGTCCTGTCGGGGACCATCACCCTGATCCTCGGCGAGCGTGCCATACGGATCGAGACCGGCGAGGCCGCCGAGTTCTCCACCATGATCCCGCACGCCATCAAGGCGCTCGGCGGGCCGGCGGAGATCCTGATCATCCTCGATCACGACGGGCAGCGCACCCATCTCCACCCCCCGGCGCACACCTGATCCGCCCTCACGGCGAGGCGCCTCACCCGTCGGCGGCGAGGCGGTCCAGCCACTCCCTCAGCAGGTCCTGCTCCGCGCCGCTGAGGATCGTCTGCTCGGGCAGCATGGCGCGCAACGTGCGGGCGGCCCCGGCCGGGCCCGCGTCCCGTACGGCCGGTTCCTCGTTGGTCACGGTGGTGACCATGGACTCCCGCAGCGTGGTCAACAGGGCCGGGTCGCGCCGGTCTTCGGCCAGGGAGAGCCAGGTGAGCACCGCACCGCGTGCCGTGGCGTGGATGAGCATGGCCGCGAGTTCCTCGTCGACGCGGAGCCACCCGCCGGCGGCGAGCCGACGGATACGGCCCTTCAGGACCTCCATCCCGGCCCTGAAGGCAGCCGAAGCGGTCCTGGTGGGCTCGCCGTACATCAGCGTGTAGAGCGCCGGGTTGGCAAGACCGAACTCGACCGCCAGGTCCCAGCCGGCCCGCAGGTCCTCGATGGGGTCCTTCGGGTCCGGGTCGACGTGCTTGGCGGCGAGAAACGTGGCGAAGCCGTGCTCGGCCACCGCTTCGAGCAGCCCGTCCTTGTCCCCGAACAGCCGGTAGATGGCAGGCGCCTGCACGCCCGCCGCGACCGCGACCGCGCGGGTGGTGACGGCGTCGCGGCCCTCGCGCGCCAGCAGGTCGGCCGCGGCCTCGATGACGCGTTGCCTGGCCTGCTCGCGACCCACGGCTGCGGTGTCGGACTCGACGGCTGCGGCGCCGTCCCTGATACGTGAACGCGGTGGCATGTATCGACGATATAGCACTTCCGTTTCCGTCGTTAGTATCAGTGATACGCTCAATGCGATTCCATTGGAACTGGATTTACTGGAGCGCAATATGATCATCGTTACCGGAGCCACCGGGCTGCTCGGACGCCAGATCGTCGAACGGCTGCTGACCCGCGTGCCTGCCGACCGGGTGGGCGTCAGCGTCCGCGACCCGCAGAAGGCGCAGGCGTTCGCCGACCAGGGGATACGAGTGCGGCAGGGCAGCTTCACCGACGCCGACAGCCTCGCCCACGCCTTCGAGGGCGCCTCACAGGTGCTGATCGTCTCCGTCGACAAGATGGGCGAGGAGGCCGTGCGGCAGCACCGTGCCGCGATCGACGCGGCCGCGGCGGCGGGCGCGCGTCGCATCCTCTACACCAGCCACATGGGTGCCGGCGCCTCGTCGCATTTCGAGCCCTGCCGCGACCATGCCGCCACCGAGGAGGCACTGCGCGCCTCCGGCGTGCCGTTCACCTCGCTGCGCAATGGTTTCTACGCCGCCAGCGCGGTGCAGTTCGCCGGCCATGGCGTGGAGTCGGGCGACATCGTGCTCCCCGCGGACGGGCCGGTGAGCTGGACCGCCCATGCCGACCTCGCCGACGCGGCCGCCGCCGTCCTGGCCGACGAAGGCCGCTTCGACGGCCCCACTCCCCCGCTCACGGCGGGGCAGGCGCTGACCTTCGACGACATCGCCCGCATCGCCGCGGAGATCACCGGCCGCACCGTCACGAGGACCACCGCACCCGACGACGCGTTCTGCCGGGAGCTGGTGGGCCGAGGTGTCCCCGCCCAGGCGGCGGACCAACTGCTCGGCGTCTTCACAGCCGGCCGCGCCGGTGAGTTCGCCGCCGTCGACCCGACGCTGGCCACCCTGCTCGGCCGCGAGCCCCTCTCCATGGCAGCAGTCCTGCGCAAGCAGCTGTCCGGCAGCAGCGTGCGCTGACGGGCCGTGCCCGGTTACGGGCGGCGACCCCAGGCGGAGATCATCGGGGCCGTCGCCAGATCGAGCCGTCCGGTGGCGACGTGGGACAGATGGAGGTCGATGTCCTCGTCGGTCGCGATCCCCGCAGCCACGAGCCGGCCACGGATCTGCCGGACGGTCGCCGCCTCAAGGACGGTGCAGGCCGGCGAGGTGATCGGGAAGTAGGCATCCGCCCGTACGTCGGCCAGACCGGCTTCGCGCAGCAGCCGGGGCAGTGTCCGGCCGTACGAGAGATCGGCGCCGCGCGCCGCCATGAGTTCACGGAACCCGGACCGGAGACGGTTGGCCAGCCGCTGCTCGGGGCCCGACTCGTCCGGGCACAGCAGAGGCTGCAGCCCCGGATCGGCGTCCTCCAGGAGCAGCACACCACCGGGTCGCAGCGCCTGGACCATACGGCGCAGCGCCTCGGCACGTTCGACGACATGCACCAGGACCAGCCGGGCGTGCACCAGGTCGAAACCGCCCGGCGGCGGAGGATCGGCCGCGACGTCGTGGCGCAGGACCTCGACGACATCGGATGCGGCGTCCCGCGCCCAGGACACATCGATGTCGGTGCAGACCACCTTCCCCTCGGTCCCGACCCGCTCGGCAAGACCCGTGGGAACGGACGGACCGCCGGCCCCGACCTCCCAGCACCGCATGCCCTTGGTGATGCCGATCCGGTCGATGTGCCGGAACGTCACCGGATCGAACAGCTCGGCCAGTGCGCCGAACCGGATGCCCGCTTCCGACTGCTGGTTGTCGAGCAGATACCCGTGGTCCGTTCCGTGCTCACCCATGTCCTGCCCCGCCATCTCTCTCCGTCCGCCGGATCGATCCGTACGGGGCAAGTATCCGGACGAAGGGGCCGGGGAGCGCGGTGAGCGCCGGCGAAGCGGTAATGGCCCGGTAACAGCCGGTGCCTAGCCTCCTCGCGCAGCAGGACCGGCAGCACGATCCGGCGGCGCGGAGGTACCCCCATGACGTCTTCGACGGCCGAACGAGCCGAACGGGTGGACATCCGGCTGATCGGTGGTCTCCTCGTGCGCCGGGGCGGAGCACCGATCCCCGAGGAGCGCTGGACCCGCCCGGGTGCCCGTCGGCTCCTGAAGGTGTTGGCGCTGGCTGGGGAGCGGGGGGTGCGCCGCGACCGGCTCGGTGCGCTGTTGTGGCCGGATGCGCCCGCCGCCGCTGCTGCAGGCAGTCTGCGCGTGGCCCTCCATGCGGTACGCCGGGTGCTGGAGCCGGAGTTGAGACCGAGGGCCGGATCTTCGTACATCGTGTCGTGCGCCCCCGGATTCCTGTCCCTCGCACCCCACGCGGTCCGGGTCGATCTGTGGGAGCACCGGTCCGCGCTCCACGAGCGGACGGCGTCGGCGGACGTGCTCGAGCAGCTCACCGAATCGCTGACGGCGGAGCTGCTGCCGGACGACGACGTACCCCTTCTCCTGGAACGCAGACAGGAGCTGCGCGCCCTGCGCCGGGAGGCGGCCCTTCTGTACGCAGCCGCCGCCCGGAGAGCGGGCCGCACCGAGCGGGCGGTCGAACCGCTCCGCCGAGTACTGGCCGCCGACCCGGTTGCGGCCGACGTCTGCCGCGAACTTCTGGGCATTCTCCTGGACTTGGGCTACGACAGCGAGGTGGCGCGGCTCTACCATCTGCACCGCCGTGCGCTGGCCGAGGACTGTGGGCTCGCGCCGGACCCGCCACTGCGGGAGGTGTTCGCCCGAGCCGTCGCGACCCCCCGGGACCGGCGGATCGTACAGAACCAACGGTCGGAATTCGTCGGCAGGGAACGGGAGTTGGCGCTGCTCACCACGGTGCCGCGGGCGGGTGCACCCCCCAGAGTGTTCACGGTCACCGGCGAACCGGGCATCGGGCTGAGCCGCACCCTGGAGGAGGCCGCCCTGCGGCTTCGGGCGCGGGGTGCCGTCGTCCTGCACGCACGCCGCACGGCGTCCGGGTCCGTGCCGTACGCACCGGTGCTCTCCGCTTTCGACGACCTCCTTCGGCACTCGGGGCGGCGTCGGCGCTCCGCGGTGGCGACCGGCTGTCCGGATCTGGCCGCAGCACTGCCGACGCTGCACGGTACGGGGGACGGCCGGGCTCCCGAGGTGCTCGCCGACGCCGCCGCGCTGCTCATGGACCTCTCGTACGAAGGGCCCGTGGTGGTGCTCCTGGACGATGTGGACCGCTCCGCACACGGAACGGTGCCGCTCCTGCGTCATCTGATGCGCCGCTGTACGCACCGGCCCGTGCGATTCGTCCTCGCCGGCCGCACTCCGGTCGTCCAGGACGCCCTTGCGTGGGGACCCGTAGGGAAGATCGAGTTGGGGCGCCTCGGCCCGGCGGAGTGCGCCCGGCTCGTGGGTCCGGCGCTGCTCCGGAAGGGCGTTTCGCGCACGGCCGGGGAGATCCACCGGCTCTCCGGCGGCAATCCGCTCTTCGCGCTGGAGCTCGCGCGCGACACGCTGGGCCGCGGCACGGTGCTGCGGCGCCTGCGGGAGGAGCCGCCGGCGTTGCGGCAGGTGCTGGAGCTGCTCGCACGTACTCCGGATGGGCTGACGCACCCTCAATTGCGGGCTGCTGCAGGGACCTTGGCGACTCGACACGCACTCCTCTCCGGGCTCGATCGTGCTGTGCGGACCGGCTGGGTGCGCACGGAGCGCGGACCGGTGTACGCGCTGGCCCTCGACGCCGTGCGGCTGGCCCTGGCGCCGACGGCTGCCGCCGACGGGTGGTCGGTGGCAGCCGCGGCACACGTGCAGCTGTGCGGTTACTTCAGGGCGTAGGCCCGGGTGATGTCCTGCGAGGTGCGGTTGCCCTCGCTGTCCCAGACCTCGGTGCGCAGGCTCACGAACCCGTTGGTGGCGGACAGTTCGGGGTGCTGGACGGTGGCCTTGAAGGAGTTGGCGTCCTTGCGGCTGACAGCGACCGGCTGCCAGGTGGCGCCGTCGTCGTAACTGACGGACACCTTCGCGCCGGCCATCGTGGTGGAGGCGGTCGAGGCCTTCGAGCGGGAGGCGTCGACGGTGAACGAGAACGCCTTGTCCGCCGCGACCCTGTTGGTGATGTCGGCCTTCATCCCGTAGTCGAGCAGGACGACCGGCAGCGCCTCGCAGAGCGTCGCCTTGGGAACGGAGACCTTGCAGTCCTTGACGGACATGGCCGTCGGGGCCGCCGAGGAGAAGCTGTACTCGGTGTGGGTCTTCGTCCCGAGGTTCACCCCCGGGTAGTCGGCGAGCCTCGCGGTGTCGTCCACGAAGCGGTAGCTCGCCTTCTCGGGCACCATCAGCTTCGTGGTGTCGGTGATCTTCTGGCCGTCCCGGTAGTACGTGTAGACCCGGGACCGGCCGGTCTTGCTGAAGTGGTCGGCGTCCGAGTCGCCGCCGAGCTGGGGGGCGAACACCGTCCCGGCGTCGGTGCGGCAGAAGTTGCAGGCGTACGGGGTGACGTTGGCCGGGTGCATGGCCGGCGCCCACCAGTCCTCGGTGGAGACCGCGCCGGGCAGGTAGCCCTTGGCCGATTCGACCATCGCGGTCGCGTAGTCGGTGCGCGCCCAGATGTTCTGCTCGTACGTCAGGCTGTTGCCTGCGCGCACATAGTCGTCACGGGTCTCTCCCTGCTGGACGAACTGGCCCGAGCGCAGCGACGTCATGGGGTAGCTGCCCCATGAGTGGATGGTCGCGTATCCCATCCGGGCCGCGCCGTCGGTGTGGAAGGAGTTCTTGATGGTGGCGAAGTCCTTGGCGCGGGCGGTGGTCCGCAGGTTCGCCGGGATGCCGGAGAAGTCCCACTGTCCCGAGTACTGGTAGCCGGACTCCTCCACGCCCTTGAGCGAGAGGGAGGTACGGCCCTGGGCGACGGCGGCGGCGAGTGCGCGCCCGTCGGCGTAGGTGGTGGAGAAGTACGGAACGTTCACGCCGAGGACGACGATGGAATGCGGCGCCTTGCTGTTCGGGGCGAGGACGACCGCCTCGGCGCCCGCTGCCTCGACGGCCCGGATCTGAGAGCTCTTGAGGGTGTCGAAATGGATCAGGGCTGCCTTGCCCTTGACGTCGACCGCTGCGAGGTCGGCGGCCGAGCCGCTGCCCGCGTCGACGACGTCGTACTTGTAGGTGCCGGAGAACCGCTTGAGGTAGCTGGAGGTCTTGGCCGCGAGGGCGAAGGTCTCCGGGCGGGTGACCGTGGCACGGATCAGCGGCTCGCGCTTGGACTGCCAGAAGGAGGACAGCAGTTCACCGGTGGCGGGCTTGGCCGCGGGGATGGCGCCGAACTGTTCCTGGCTCCAGTTGCTGAGACCCGCGATGCCGTACGTGGCGCGCCGGGCGCGGTTCTCGGTGTACCGGGTGAGCTGGTAGGAGAGCTGCGAGTCCTCCAGGGCACGCGTCTCGTCCGGCAGCCGCATGTCGAAGTTGGTCGCCGTCGTGCCGTCGACCGTCTCCGCGGCGTCCTTGGTCGTCAGGTCGATCTCGGGGACGCTGAAGAGGTCGGTGGAGTGGTCGACGGTGGCGTTGCCGCTCGCCGAGGTGACGAGCAGACCGGAGACGGAGTACTTGCCGACGGGCAGGCGCAGTTCCTGGTGACCGCCGGCCGCGCTGAACTGGGCGAAGTAGTTGTTGTCGAGGCCCAGGACCGTGAAGCTGGCACCCCCGGGGGCGTTGCCCAGCCGGTCCTTGAAGTCGAGGGTCAGGCCGCGTCGCTCTGCTTCCTTGGAGAAGCCGATGGCCGTGTGCGCGCTCTTCCCTTCGGCGGTGGTCGCCGTGAGGTAGCCGCTGTACTCGCCGGTGGCGACGTCACTGGGGTCGAGGGTGAGCGTGACGTCCGCGGTGCCGCCTGCGGGGACGGTGACGCTGCCGTCCGAGAGCGACAGCGCTCCGGCGGGAAGGGCGTCCCCCGCGGTGGCGGAGAGTGCGACGGTGGCGGCTGTGGCCGTGGGGTTGGTCAGGGTGACCTTGCGGGTCTCCTTCTCGTACCCGGTGTCACTCCACTCGACGAGCCCGAAGTCGCTGCTTCCGGAGATCTCCAGCTCGGGGTCGAGGGCCGCTGGAATGTCCACCCGGCCGTCGCCCTGCTCGTACACGGAGGAGTTCGGGGCGATCTTCGCGTGGGTGGTCAGCGCCTCCTTGATGTGCTGACCGGTCCAGTCGGGGTGCCGCTGGGCGAGGATCGCGGCGGCGCCCGCGACGTGCGGGGTGGCCATCGAGGTGCCGCTCGCTGAGGTGTAGAACTCACCGGTCGGGGTGCCCATGGTCGTACCGGCCGCGCGGGCCGCCACGATGTTCACTCCGGGGGCGGTGATCTCCGGCTTGATGGCGTTGTCGCCGAGGCGGGGGCCGCGGCTGGAGAAGCTCGCCAGTACGTCGGACTTGTCGACGGCGCCGACGGTGAGCGCGGAGTCGGCCGTTCCGGGGCTGCCGATGGAGCTCGCCCCGGGCCCGGCGTTGCCTGCGGCGATGACGAACAGGGTGCTGCTCGATGCGCTGAGCCGGTCCACGGCCTGCGTCATGGCGTCACCGCCCGGAGTGGCGGGACCGCCCAGGCTCATGCTGACGACATCGGCGCCCTCGCCGACGGCCCACTCCATGCCCGCCATGATCCAGGAGTACTCGCCGCTGCCGGTGTTGCCGAGCACCTTGCCGATGAGCAGGTCGGCTTCGGGGGCGACGCCCTTGTACTTGCCGCCGGAGTTGGCGCCGCTGCCCGCGATGGTCGAGGCGACGTGGGTGCCGTGCCCGTGGCCGTCGGTGACCGGTACGCCCGGCACGAAGCTCTGGGACTCGGTGACCCGGTCCTTCACATCGGCGTTGGTGAGGTCGACGCCGGTGTCCAGGATGGCGACCTTGGAGCCCTTGCCGTCGTAGCCCTTGGCCCAGGCCTCGGGCGCGCCGATCTGGGGGACGCTCTGGTCGAGGCTGACCTTCGCCTTGCCGTCGTACCAGACCTTGGTCACTCCCGCGCTGCCCGGGGCCGTGACGGCCTTGCCGTTCCTGGGCACCTTGCTGACCGGTTTCACCTGCTGCCAGAAGGACTTGGCGTTCTTCTTGCCGACCTGGACCCCGGCCATGTCCAGCCGGTCGAGGACGGCGCCGCGGTCGCTGTCGGGCAGGGCGTCGGCCCGCTTCGTCAGCGTGGCGGCGTTCGGCTTGTCGCCGTAGGAGACGATGACCGGAAACTCGTCCGACTTGCTGTCCGCGTACCCGTCCTTGATCAGCTGGGTGACGTTGAACAACCGTGCGTCCAGGGCCCCTGACGCCACACCGTCGAGTACGTCCGACGGATAGACGTAGAGGTCTCCGTCGGGACCGCTGACGGTACGGAAGGTCTTGGCACTGCCCGCCGCCGGGTTGGCGTCGACGGACTGCCGGCCGTCGGGCGCGGTGTTCACCGTCACGGTGTCACCGGTGACGAGAGTGATGGTGGCGGTACTGGCCGTTCGCTGCGCGGAGTCGACGAGCCCGGTGGGGGCCTGCGTCGCCTGCGCGCCGGCGACGCTGGTGAGCGAGGCGCCGAGTGCGACTACTACGGCGGTGGCCAGCAGTCCTGATCTGGTTCTCCCTCGTGGGGGGTGCTGCACGTGCTCCTCCTCGATCGGGGGGACATGGCGCGGGGCACGCCGGACACACCCATGCAAGACATGGCATGTACGGGTCACCACTGCGTGCCCTGGACGCTACCGGCGGTCACCGCAGGGGAAGAAGGGGCGGATGCGGCGCTTAGGTGACAGCGACACCTAAGCGCCGCCCACCGCCCTGGCCGTGTCCGCCGGGGGCCGCTCGCCCGCCCACGAGGCGGCGGATTCCCTGTGCTGCGTACCGATCCAGCCGTGCCTGGCCGCATGCCAGCCCAGTTGCATCCGGGTCGCCACTCCGGCCCGGTCCATGAGTCCGCGCGCCCGGCGCAGTACGGTGCGCCGTCCCACCCCCAGCTGACGGGCGATCACCTCATCGGTCAGACCGCTGAGCAGCAGCGTGAGCAGCCGGAGTTCCGTCTCGTCCAGTTCGGGACCGCCCCGGTCCTTCCCGTCCGCCGTCGGATCGAGGGGCAGTGCGCTGCCCCATGTGTGCTCGAAGAGGCCGATGAGCGCGTCGAGGAGCGGGCTGGGGTGGATCAGCGCCGAGTCGTTGGGGCCCTCCGCGGTGGCCGACGCCGGCACGATGGCCACCGCACGGTCGACGATCATCATCTTCAACGGAAGCCGGTGCGCGGCACGCGCCTCCTCGCCCGCCGCGATGTAGCCGCCGATCCGCACGAGGCCGCCCGACTGCTCGATGGCGAGGCGGTCGTACACCGTCCGGTACCGCACCCCGGCGGCCAGTTGCTCCATCTCGCAGCTGTTGCCCTTGGCCGTGCCGTCGGCGTCCGCGGTGACGTACGGCGGCATGTCGAAGATCATCACCTCGTCCTGTGCCGTGCGCTGGATCTGGTCGATCCGCTGCGCGACCGCCGCGTCCGGGGTGAACTCGACGGCGACCCGGCCGTCCCCGGGTCGCGGGATTCTGCGGTACTCGTCCACCAGCCGTCCCATCGCGGCCCGCGCCGTGTGCAGTTCCTGCATCCGGCGCAGCAGCAGCACCTCGCCCACGATGTCCGGGGGCGAGGCGATCAGCCGGGCCCGGTCGCCCGTCGTACGGCTCAACAGCCCTTTCGCCGCCAGTCCTTCCAGCGCGACGGCGGCACGGACGGACGGGACTCCGGGCAGGTCGGGAAGCCGGTCGGCCCAGCAGGGTCCTGACCGCACCAGCGCCTGGTACAACTCCGCCTCGTCGCACGTCAGTCCAAGGGCCTCGAGCACGGCGTCTCCTGAGGATCGTCGGGATGTACCGCCAGCCTCACCGTCCACTTCGGTCCCGGGAACCTCCATCTTCGGCCCCGCGGCCTCTCCGTAACGGGGCAGTAACTCCCCACTGGTTAGGCTGTACGTCATGTCCGCATCAGCCAGTCCCCACAGACCGGGGCCGGCCCCGTTGCGGATTCAGCTCCTCGGCGGCTTCCGCGTCGAGCGCGCGGATTCGGTTCCCGTGGCCCAGACCTGGCGGCGGAGCAGCGCCAAGACTCTGGTGAAGCTGCTCGCCGTGGCGCCGGGCCGGACACTCCACCGGGAACGGGTCATGGACGTCCTGTGGCCCGATGCCGGAACGGACGCAGCGCTGCGCAATCTGCGGGTGACCCTGCACGCCGCACGGCACGCCCTCGAACCGGAACTCGCCCCCCGGGCAACCTCCTCGTACCTGCTCGCGGACGCCGAGATGCTGCGCCTTGCACCCGGCCGCGTGCGCGTCGACACGGATGAGACACAGGAGGCGGCCCGAGCAGCCCTCGCCTCGGGCGACCTCCCCGCGCTGGAGGCTGCGCGGACGGCGCTGGAAGAGGAGTTGCTGCCGGAGGACCGCTACGCCGACTGGGCCGAGACACACCGTCGTACCCTGCGCTCACTGCACGACCGGCTCACGCCCGCGCTCGCCGCCGGCCTGCTGGCGGCCGGGCGTCCCGACGACGCGGTCCGGATGCTGCGCTCCGCCGTCGACCGCTCCCCGACCGACGAGCCGCTCCAGCTCCTGCTCGCCCGTACGCTGCTCGACACGGGCCGCCCCCGGCAGGCCATCCAGCAGTACCACGCCTGCCGGGAGGCGCTCTCGGAGGAGCTGGGGGTACGGCCGGGAGCCGCGTTCGAGCAGCTGCACCGGGCCGCACTCGCGTCCATCACCCCACGGCATCCGGCCGTGTCAGTCCCCGGACCCACTCCGCTTCCCTCGGCGATACGGCGCCACTCCCCGCTGCCGCTCTTCGGGCGCGAGCACCCGCTGGCACTGCTGGTCGCGCACTCGACGAACACCGACGGGTCGCCTCTCGTCCTGGTACGCGGAGAGCCCGGCATCGGCAAGACCCGGCTGGCCGAGGAGACCGCCAGGGACGCCGCACGACGCGGAGCGTCGGTGGTGTGGGGCACGAGCCACGAGGCGGAGGGGCATACACCGTACGGAGTCTTCGCCGACGCCCTCGGCGGCCACCTGGCGGGCTGCACGGCCGAAGAGGTGGCGGTCATCGGCGCGGAACACCCCGGTCTCGCGTATCTGCTTCCCGTCCTGGGCGCGGAACCGGTGGCCACCGGGAGTCCGGAGGAGGAGCGGGCCAGGCTGTTCCGTGCCGTGTCGGGGCTGCTCACGGACATGGCCGCGGTACGGCCCGTCCTGATCGTCCTGGACGACCTGCACACCGCCGATCCCGGTTCGCTGGCCCTGCTGCACCATCTCGTCCGTACCGCGCATCCGCGCCGCTGGCGCTTCATCGCCACGTGCCGGGAGGAGACACTGCCGCCCGGCTCCGTCTGGGGCGAGGTCCGCGACACCTTCGTGGGCCAGCGGATGGCGGTGGAGATCGACCTGCTGCGGCTCAGCCGTGCCGACTGCGTCGGTCTGGCCGCGCGGGCCACCGGAAGCAGCAGGGCCGCGGCGCGCGGGGTCGCCTCGCGGATCTTCGAACTGTCGCTGGGCAACCCGTTGTTCGCGCTGGAGCTGACCACGGGCGCGTACGAGGACCTGGAGCGCACGACCGGGCCACGCGGCAGTGGCACACCGGACTCCATCGCCGTGCCGGAGAACATCCGCAGAGTGGTCGGCGGCCGTCTCAACCGCCTCCCGCCGGATGCCAGGCGCGCCCTGGCGGCGCTGTCCGTCGCGGACCGCGGCGCGGTGTCTCTCAGCGAGTTCGAACCGGTGGCTGCCGCCGGGCTGCACCCTCCGATGGCCGGACCCGCCGTAGTGGCGGCGCTGGATGCCGCGCTGGCGGCGGGCATCGTCGAGGAGCGAGAAGTGGTGGTGGGCGGACGGCCCTCGGCGGGGTACGCCTTCAAGCATCCGCTGGTCCGGCTCGCCTGCGCCGAGCAGTTGAGCTCGGCCGCGCGCGGGCACCTCCACCGTGCGTTCGCCGACGCGGTGCTGCGCACCCGTCCGGAGGCGGTGGACACCATCGCCTTCCATCTCTCGCACGCCGACGACGTGCGGGCGCCCGAGTATCTGCACCGTGCGGCGCGGCGCGCCGCCGCCCTCTACGCCAATGACAGCGCCTGTGGCTACTACGAGGACCTCGTCGCCCGGCTCGACGCCGCCGGTGACCCGTTCGCGGCCGGCGCCCGGCTCGAGTGGGGCATCGTCCTGCGCCACAGCGCCCGGTACACCGAGGCGGAGGCCGTCCTCGGACGGGCCCTGCGAGAGCTGACCGCCGCCGGGGAGGAGGCGGGCGCACTACGTGCGACGGTGTCGCTCGGTGAAACTCTGGGCCGTGCGGGCCGACCGCTGGAGGGCCTGGCGGTCCTCTCCGGTGCGTCGGAGGTACGGGGATCCTCGGACCGCGCCGGTGAAGGACGGGCCTCGCTGCACCTGGCCATCGCCTCCCTCCGTTTCAGCGCCGGGCTCGTGCCCGGGGCGCTGGCGGCGCTCGGAACCGTACAGAAGGAGGCGGCAGGTCTGCCGGAAGATCTCCGACTGCCGCTGCTCTCCCAGATGTTCTCGGTGCGCGCCGCCTGCCTCGTGGTGACCGGGCAGCTCCGGGAGAGCCGCACGGTGGCCGAGCAGGCGCTGAGCATCGCCGAGCAGACCGGGGACGCCGCACTGCAGTCCGGCGCCCTGTCCGTCGTGGGCGAACTCGCCCGCAAGGACGGGCGGCCGGAGGCCGCGAGGGACTGTGCGCGCCGCGCGGTCACCATCGCGCGGCGCACCGGCGACCCGTCCGTGCTGGCCTTCGACCAGAGCAATCTGGCGGGCGCCGAACTTCTCCTGGGCGAGCACCGGCGGGCCACGGCCCTCGTCGAGACAGCGGTCCGGCTCGCCCGCTCTCTCGGCCGGACCTGGTGTCTCCCCTACGCGCTGATCACCCTCGCCGAGGTGCGCCTGCGCAATGGACGGCTGGATGAGGCGCGGTCCGCCCTGTCGGAGTGCACGCTGGTCGTCGGCGCGAGCGGCGATCCGCAGCTGCGGGAAGGGCTGCGGCGCCTGTCCGAGGAGCTGGGCGAGGCACGCGCCGCCTCCGCGCGCTGACGCTCCGGTCAGCGCTCCCCCGCACCCCCGAACGATCCGTGCC
>NZ_JAFLRJ010000359.1 GCF_017315755.1 Streptomyces beijiangensis | reverse complement strand
TCGCGCTGACCTTCGACGCCGGTCCGGGCCGTGACACGGCAGAGCTGCTGGACATCCTCAAGGCCAAGCGTGTGAACGCGACCTTCTTCCTCCTGGGCAACGACATCCAGACGCGCCCCCAGCTCGTCACCAGGGAAGCCATGGAGGGCCATGAGGTGGGCAACCACAGCTGGACCCACCCCCGGCTGACCGAGGTGAGCGACGCGGAGATCCGCCGCGAACTCAGCCGTGTACAGGACCGCGTCAAGCAGCTCACCGGCCGCACCCCTACCCTGATGCGTCCGCCCC
>NZ_JAFLRJ010000358.1 GCF_017315755.1 Streptomyces beijiangensis | reverse complement strand
CTGGGGGCTCCGCCCCCAGACCCCCGCTCCTCAAACGCCGGAGGGGCTTGAATTCGGCTGGCGGACGTTGGCGCGGACCCAGTCCACGATGGAGACCGTCGTCGCGCCGGGCGTGAAGATCTCCGCGACGCCCTTCTCCTTGAGCGGTGCGATGTCCGCCTCGGGGATGATGCCGCCGCCGAAGACCTTGATGTCCTCCGCCTCGCGGTCCTTGAGGAGGTCGATCACCTTGGCGAAGAGCGTGTTGTGGGCGCCCGAGAGGATGGAGAGACCGATCGCGTCCGCGTCCTCCTGGATCGCCGTGTCCACGATCTGCTCCGGGGTCTGGTGCAGCCCGGTGTAGATGACCTCCATACCCGCGTCGCGCAACGCCCTCGCGATCACCTTGGCCCCGCGATCGTGCCCGTCGAGCCCTGGCTTGGCGACCACCACGCGGATCGGACCCTGGACACCCATCACTGCCTCCATGCACACGATGTGAACGAACGTTATCGACAGCATCCCGCAACCCGCCGTTTCACGGTGGATAGGGAGGGGGAAATCACACGTGGGACAAATATCGGGGAGCCGCAGACGAGGTCGCCGCACCACCGTGCCGTCAGCCGCGCTGCACGGTGGTGCGGCCCACCGACATCTTCGTTCCGCCGTACGTCGTACGGCTTCCCATGAGGGCACACGGGGGACAGGGCCGTCTCCCCGCGTGCCGTTAGGGAGGTAGGCCCATGCGGGTCATACCCTTCTTTCTCTTTCCGCAGTGCCTGCTGCGCCGGATGCGTTTCTCCTCCGCGTTACTGAGAGCCACCGCGTTGGATCTCGCGATCCTCGCCGGGCATCTGCTCCTCTATCCCTCCGGGTTCGCCCCCGAACGCAGGGAGGACATGCGGGAGGCGGCGGAGTCCGGTGCGGCCGGAGAGTCCGCCGGCCCGGCCATCGCAGGGCCCGACCGTGCGCCCGTCGTCCTGCTCCACGGTTTCGTCGACAACCGCTCCGTCTTCGTCCTGCTGCGCCGCTCGCTGGCCCGGAACGGCTGGCGCCATCTCGAAGCGCTCAACTACTCGCCGCTGACCTGCGACATCCGCGTCGCCGCCGAACTGCTCGGCCGCCATATCGAGGAGATCTGCGCCCGCACCGGACACCAGCAGGTCGATGTGGTCGGGCACAGCCTGGGCGGCCTCATCGCCCGCTACTACGTACAGCGCCTCGGCGGCGACACGCGCGTCCGCACCCTGGTCACCCTCGGTACCCCGCACGCGGGCACCCAGGTCGCCCAGCTCATGAGCGCGCACCCGCTCGTGCGCCAGATGTGCCCCGGCTCCGATGTGATCCAGGAGCTGCGCGAACCGGCCGTCGGCTGCCGTACGCGCTTCGTGAGTTTCTGGAGCGATCTCGACCATCTGATGGCGCCGGTCGAGTCCGCCTGCGTCGAGCACCCCGATCTGATCGCGCAGAACGTCCGGGTCAGCGGAATCGGGCATCTCGCCCTCCCCGTCCATCCGGCGGTCGCCGCCGGCATCCGCCAGGCACTCGACGTACAGGTGACGGGGGTGGGCATCGCGGGGTCGGTTTCGGTGGCCTGAGAGCCCGATTATCCGAACAGCCCTCGAACGCCGGGCCAAAGCTCTGTCCAGAGACCGCCGAAAGACGGCCGAATGCCCGTTTCCCGACGGCCCGGAACCCGCCGAAGATTGTCGTCCCCGCGTACTGCCGGGTACAGTCGCGCCACTGCTTTCCTGTGAGTTACCTACAGACTCATGCGACGCAGGGTCCTGCTGCCTAGGCGAGAGAGACGTTGGTGAACGACCAGCAAACCCACGCCGGGCACGTCGGGTACGACGCCTACTCCACGGGCAGTTACGAAACCGACCCGCTCTTCGGCAACCTCCCCGGCGCGTACGACGGCACGGTGTACGACACGGCGCAGACCGGGCAGTACGACACCACGCAGTGGGACACCGGCGCACAGCAGAGTTACGGCTACGACACCACCGGCCAGTGGGCGGTGCAGGTCCCCGCGCAGGCCGTCGCCTACGACAGCTACGACACCACCGGTCAGTGGGACGCCTCGGCCTGGAACCAGGCCGAGGCGTCCCACTG
>NZ_JAFLRJ010000357.1 GCF_017315755.1 Streptomyces beijiangensis | reverse complement strand
GCCCCTTCCCGAAACCGGGGGCGGGCCCCGGGCCCCCGCACGCGACCTTCGGCCGCGTGTCCTCAATCGCCGGACGGGCTTGATTTTGCCCGACCTGGGCTTGCATGTGCAGGCCGTACGTATCCGCAGATATAAGCTTGTATCAGCGAAAATCTAGCCCGTCGAGGGGGTCCCCCCTGCTCCTTAAGAGCTTGGGGGAGATTGAGGACCGGGGTCTGGGGCGGAGCCCCAGGGCGGGGTGTCACCCCGTCGGCTTGAAGCCTCGCAGCCGCAGGCTGTTGCCCACCACGAACACCGACGAGAACGCCATCGCCGCCCCCGCGATCATCGGATTCAGCAGCCCCGCCGCCGCCAGCGGCAACGCCGCCACGTTGTACGCGAAGGCCCAGAACAGGTTCACCCGGATCGTCCCCAGCGTGCGCCGCGCCAAGCGGATCGCATCCGCCGCGGACCGCAGGTCCCCCCGTACCAGCGTCAGGTCACCCGCCTCGATCGCCGCGTCCGTGCCCGTCCCCATCGCCAGGCCCAGGTCCGCCTGGGCCAGCGCGGCCGCGTCGTTGACTCCGTCGCCGACCATCGCCACCGAGCGGCCCTGCGCCTGGAGGCGCTTGACCACCGCCACCTTGTCCTCCGGCATGACCTCCGCGATCACCTCGTCGATACCGACCTTGGCCGCGACCGCCTCGGCCACCGCCTTGTTGTCGCCGGTCAGGAGGATGGGCGTGAGGCCCAGGGCGCGCAGGCGGCGGACCGCCTCGGGGCTCGTCCCCTTCACCGCGTCCGCGACCTCCAGGACCGCGCGCGCCTCGCCGTCCCAGGCGACCGTGATGGCCGTACGGCCCGATGCCTCGGCCCGTGCCTTCGCGCGTTCCAGGTCGGCCGGGAGCTCGATCGACCACTCCGACAGGAGCCGGGTGCGGCCCACCAGGACCGCGTGGCCCTCGACGATTCCCTGTACGCCCAGGCCCGCGACGTTGGTGAAGTCCTCGGGGGTGGGGAGCGTGCCCGTCCGCTCCGCCGCTCCCGCCGCCACCGCCTGCGCGATCGGGTGCTCCGAGACGTGCTCCAACGCGCCTGCCAGGCGCAGGACTTCATGCTCGGTCGTCGATTCGGCCGGGTGCACCGCCAGCAGTGTCATACGGCCCGTCGTGACCGTCCCTGTCTTGTCCAGGACGATCGTGTCCACCCGGCGCGTGGTCTCCAGGACCTCCGGGCCCTTGATCAGGATGCCGAGCTGGGCGCCGCGGCCCGTGCCGACCATGAGCGCGGTGGGCGTGGCCAGGCCGAGCGCGCAGGGGCAGGCGATGATCAGGACCGCCACCGCCGCGGTGAAGGCCGCCGTCAGGCCCGCGCCGTTGCCGAGCCAGAAGCCGAGGGTCGCGACCGCCAGGGCGATGACGACCGGAACGAAGACCGCGGAGATCTTGTCGGCGAGGCGCTGGGCCGCCGCCTTGCCGTTCTGGGCGTCCTCCACCAGCCGGGCCATCCGGGCCAGCTGGGTGTCCGCGCCGACGCGGGTCGCTTCGACCACCAGACGGCCGCCCGCGTTGAGCGTGGCTCCGGTGACCGTGTCGCCGGGCGCGACCTCGACCGGTACGGACTCGCCGGTGAGCATGGACGCGTCCACCGCCGAAGAGCCGTCGACCACCGTGCCGTCCGTGGCGATCTTCTCGCCGGGGCGGACCAGGAAGCGGTCGCCGGTCTTCAACTCGGCTGTGGGGATGAGGCGTTCGGTGCCGTCGGTGCCGATGAGGGTGACTTCCTTGGCGCCCAGTTCCAGGAGCGCTTTCAGCGCCGCGCCCGCCTTCCGCTTCGAGCGGGCCTCGAAGTAGCGGCCGGCCAGGATGAAGGCGGTGACTCCGGCCGCGGCCTCCAGGTAGATGTTGCCCGCGCCGTCGCTGCGGCCGATGGTCAGCTCGAAGGGGTGCGTCATACCGGTCATCCCGGCCGTACCGAAGAAGAGCGCCCAGAGCGACCAGAGGAAGGCCGCCGATGTGCCGACCGAGATCAGGGTGTCCATCGTCGCGGCGCCGTGCCGGGCGTTGGTCCAGGCCGCCTTGTGGAAGGGCAGTGCGCCCCAGACGACGACCGGGGCCGCCAGGGTGAGGGAGAGCCACTGCCAGTTGTCGAACTGGAGTACGGGGATCATCGCCATCGCGATCACGGGGATCGCGAGTGCGGTGGAGACCAGGAGGCGCTGGCGCAGTGCGGCGAGCGCGGTGTCTGCGGGCGCCGCGCCCGCTTCTTCGGGTGCGGACTGTACGGAAGCCGGGGGCGGCGGCTCCTGTGCCGTGTACCCGGTCTTCTCCACCGTGGCGATCAGGTCGGAGACCTCGACCCCGGCCTCGTAACTCACCTTCGCCTTCTCGGTGGCGTAGTTGACGGTCGCGCTCACGCCGTCCATCCGGTTGAGCTTTTTCTCGATACGGGCCGCACACGAGGCGCAGGTCATGCCGCCGATGGCGAGTTCGACCTCGGCCCCTTCTGCTGCCGGGGGCGCGGTGGTGGGCGACGGCATGGTCTCCTCCTCTGCTCTGGATACCCCCTAGGGGTATCTCGTACAGCCCCATGTATACCCCCCATCCGTACCAAGGTCAAGAGTGGGTGTTCAGAGTGCAAGCTGCGAAGGTGCAGGGCTGAGCCGTAGGCTGGCCATTGGACTAGACCAAGCCTGTAGCCGACTCCCTGAAGGAATTGGGATCTGATGAGCAACCGTGCAGTGCTTGAGGTGATCGCCCTCACCGCCGAGGACGCGACCGCCGCCCAGGCCGGAGGGGCGGACCGCCTCGAGCTGGTCACCGACATGGCGGCGGACGGCCTCACGCCGTCCCGGGAGACGTTCGCGGCGATCCGCGCGGCCGTCTCCATCCCGCTGCGCGTGATGCTGCGGCTGGCCGACGGGTTCGACGCGGGTGATGTCGACGCTCTCGTACGGGCGGCCCGCGAGCTGCGCGCCGAGGGCGCGGACGAGTTCGTGCTCGGGTTCCTGGACGCCGACGGCAACCCGGACCAGGTGGCCGTCGAGCGCCTCGTCGCCGAGATCGAGGGCTGCCGCTGGACCTTCCACCGGGCGATCGACCGCGCCGCCGACCGCGACGCCCTGCGCAAGCAGCTCGCCGATCTGCCCGGCCTGGACACCTACCTCACGGCGGGTTCCCCGGCCGGTGTCGACGACGGCATGGACATCCTGCTCGCCGAGGCGGCCCGCCAGGGCGAGCCCGGTTACGAGCCGCAGATCCTGGTCGGCGGAGGGCTGCACCTCGAACACCTGCCGCGGCTCCTGGCCGGCGGCATCGAGGCCGTGCACATCGGCGGCGCGGCCCGCCCCCACGGCTGGGACGGGCCGGTGGACGCCGCTGCCGTACGCGAGTGGCGTACGACGCTCGACACTCCCTAGGCGGCGGCGGGGGCCGCCAGCTGCTCCGGGACCGGAGCGTGGTGGTTGATGATCAGGCCGGAGACGGCGCGGGTGAGGGCCACGTACAGGCGGCGCAGCCCGGTGCGCTCGTCGGGCTCCCCGTCGACGACGGCCGCGGGCTCGTCCAGGACCACGTAGTCGTACTCCAGGCCCTTGGCGAGGGATGCGGGGACGAGCGTGAGCCGGGCGTCGGCGGTCGTCTCCTCGCCGGGGTTCAGATACGCCAGCCCGGCCGCGGTGAGCGCTTCGGCGAGTGCCGGGATGCGCGCGTCGGCCGCGATCAGGCCCGTCGAGCCCTCGTGGCGGAGCGAGTCGCGGCAGGCGGTGACGGCGGCTCCGTCCAGGTCGTCCGTCGTACGCAGGGAGAGCGAGCCGGGGTTCTCGCGTACGGAGGAGACCGCCGCGAGGCCCGGAGACATGTGGGGGAGCAGCCGGGACGCGTACGCGATGACCTCGCGCGGTACGCGGAAACCGGCGGTCAGCTCCTCGACGTGCGCCCCCGCCTTGCCCAGATGGGTGAGCGCCTCGGCCCAACTCGACGTAGCCCAGGGCGTGGTGCCCTGCGCCAGGTCGCCGAGGATGGTGGCCGATCCTGTGCTGCAGCGGCGGCCGACGGCGCGGTACTGCATGGGGGAGAGGTCCTGCGCCTCGTCGAGCACCACATGGCCGAGCGAGTGCGTACGGGCGATGAGGTCGCCCGCCTCGTCGATCAACACGGCGTCGGCCAGGGACCACTTGGCGGACTTCACGGACCGGGCGGGCTTCTCGGCGAGGACGGTCTTCTGCTCGTCGGCGGTGAGGATGCCGTCCGCGTGCTCGGCCAGGAAGTCCGCGTCGGAGAGCAGGCGCAGGACCAGCTTCGCCGGATCGACCTCGGGCCAGACGGCCTTGACCGCCGCTTTCACCGCGGGGTTGCGGGCCACCGCGTCCTGGACCCGGTCGTCGGGCGCCTCGCCCGACTGCTCCATCCGTACGAGAACGGTGTGCGCGATGCGCTGGGGCAGGGCGTCGTGGGCGGCGCCGTAGCGGATGTCGCGGTTGAGCAACTCCTGCACGATCTCTTCGAGTTCGTACGCCGGAATGCGCCAGCGGCGCGAGCCGCGCACGACCATGACGGGCTCGGTGGGGATCGTGACGTGCGAGCGCAGCGCGCGGCGCAGGACCTCCGCCATCCGGGCGTCGCCCTTGACGACGGCGGCCGGGGCGGAGTCGGTGGCGCGGACCTCGACGCGGGCGACCAGGTCGTCGACCGTCGCCTGCTTGACGTCCAACTCGCCCAGGGCCGGGAGTACTTGCTCGATGTAGTGGAGGAAGGACTTGTTCGGCCCGATGACCAGGGTGCCGGTGCGGGCGAGGCGGTCGCGGTGCGCGTAGAGGAGATAGGCGACACGGTGCAGGCCGACGGCGGTCTTCCCGGTGCCGGGACCGCCCTGGACGCAGACGGAGCCGGAGAGGTCTGCTCGTACGATCTCGTCCTGTTCGGGCTGGATCGTCGCGACGATGTCGCGCATCGGCCCGACGCGCGGCCGCTCGATCTCGGCCTGGAGGAGCTTGCTGGTCTGCGCGGGCCCGGCGGGGGCCTCGGTGAGGTGCTCGTCCTCGTACGCGGTGAGTTCGCCGCCCGTGTAGCCGAAGCGGCGGCGGAGGCCGACGTCCATCGGGTCCTTCGGGGACGCGCGGTAGAAGGGCTGCGAGACCGGTGCGCGCCAGTCGATGACCATGGGGTCGCCGTCGGCGTCGTGGACGTGGCGCCGCCCGATGTAGAAGCTCTCGCCCTCCGCGCCCTCCGCCTTGTCGGCGCCGGGCGCGTGGAGGTAGTCGAGGCGTCCGAAGAAGAGTGGGGTGTGGGAGAGGTCGGCGAGCGCCTTGATCCGGTCGTCGATCTGGCGTTCGAGCACGGCGGCGTTGACCCAGTTCGCGGTGACATCGCGGATGTCGAGCGACTGGACGTCCTCGCGCATGGCACGGAGTGCGGAGCGCGAGGAGGTGAGGTGGGCGCGCTCGCGGGCGAGGGGGTCGGGCTGGTCGGGCTGATCAGGGACGTGCGTGGGCACGGGTGCCTCCGGGCGGGTGTGACGCGATCACGGCATGACTGCAGCCCGGTACCGGCCGGGGTGCGCACGCTCCCGAGGGGGCGGCGGGGAAGGGGTGATTGTAGTCAGCGATCGGTGCTGGGGCCAGCGAATTGATCGGTGGCGGGGGAGTCGACGTCCGCCCCGGGGCGCTGCCCCGGACCCCGCTCCTCAAGCGCCGGAGGGGCTTGATGTGTACGCCTCCTAGGGGACGGTCTGCTCCTTGAGGGGGACATCGCGGGGCCGGAGGTTACTACCGCAGATCGATGTGCCGGGAATGCCCGAAACGGATGATGGATGCATGACCACAGCCACTCTCATCCCCGCCCCCCGCCAGGCCGCAGGCGCCACCGCCGTCGGCACCGCCCCGCGCTCCTCCCACCCTGTGGGCAGCGCACTGCGCGCCGTGAAGGTCTTCGCGGCCGCCGTCGTCAGCGTCGTCATCCTCGGGGAGTACAGCAACTGACCCGTTAGAGTCACTGTCCGTGCATCAACGCTCACTTGCAGTGCCCGGACTGTCGTTCGTTTCGCTTGCCGCATTCGCCGCGCTCTGTGCGGGCCTGCGCATCCCGATGGCCGACGCGCTCGTCTACCGTGCCGAAGGCGCCGCCGTGGCGGCCGGTACGGATCTGTACGGATTCACCGTCACCCGATGGCAACTGCCCGCCACTTACCCGCCGTTCGCCGCGATTCTCTTCGTGCCGCTGTCCTGGCTGCCCGTCCCGGGCCTCAAAGTCGCTTTCCTGGCAGGGAACGCCGTCCTGCTCGCCGTGCTTGTGCGGCTGTCGTGCCGATTTGCGGGCATCACCGTACGGACCGAAACCGTCGTCGCCGTCACCGCCGCCGCGCTCTGGCTTGAGCCGGTCTTCCAGACGCTGGTCTTCGGGCAGATCAATCTGGTCATCGCCTGCCTGGTCCTGTGGGACCTTTCGCGACCAAAGGGTGTTTCCGGAAGTGGAGTTGCTCTCGGAATCGCCGCCGGGATCAAGCTGACCCCGGCTGTCTTCATCATCTTCCTGTTTCTCACGGGCCGCGTACGAGCGGCGACCACTGCCCTCGCCGCCTTCGCTGCGACCGCACTGCTGGGCGCGCTCGCCCTGCCCTCCGCCAGCGTGGACTTCTGGACACGGCGGATCTTCGAGACGGGCCGGGTGGGGAAGGCGTGGATCGTCGACAACCAGTCGCTGCAGGGACTGGTGGCGCGCGTCCTGCACGACCCGCAGTCGGGCGGGGTGTGGGCAGCGGTCGCTGTACTGACCGGTGGTGCCGGCCTGTGGGCCGCGCGAAAGGTCCCCTACCGGTGGGGAGTTCTGGTCACCGCCGTCACCGCGCTCCTCGTTTCGCCGATCAGCTGGTCGCACCACTGGGTGTGGTGCGTGCCGCTGATCGCTGTGCTGGTGAGGGAGGGGCGGGTGCGGATCGCCTGGGCGGTGGCTGCGGTCTTCGCCGCGCGCACGATGTGGCTGGTGCCGCACCAGGGGGATCTGGACCTGCGACTGCCGTGGTGGCAGCAGGTGCTGGCAGCGCCGTACGCGTGGCTGGGGCTGGTGCTGGTCGGGTGTGCGGTGGCGTACGCGGGCCGGCGCCGGAGGCTGACCCCCGCCCCGGGGCTCCGCCCCGGACCCCGGTCCTCAATCTCC
>NZ_JAFLRJ010000356.1 GCF_017315755.1 Streptomyces beijiangensis | reverse complement strand
CCTCGGGGGCCGGAGTGGCGGGGGCGCTCGGCGTGTGGCTGGAGGCGGCCTCTCGGGCTCGGCGGGCGCGGGTGGCGGCGGGGTTGTTGTAGGAGTACGTCAGCGTGACCCACTTGCCTCCGGTCTGCTGCCGTACGCGCTCCAGATATCCGTGCGCCTCCAGCTCACGCAGGGCGGATGCGACGCGGGCCCGGCCCTCGGGGAACTTCGCGGCCAGCGTGCGGATGTCGACGGGGGAGCCGTCGGGCAGGGACAGGATGTGGGTGGCGAGTCCGATCGCGGTCAGGGACATCTCGCCGTGCTGGCTGAGATGGTCTCCGACGATGGTGAAACCGGGGTCCTGGAATTCGGTCAACTTCGCGACACCTCGCGGGGAGTGGCGAACCACGTACTGGGCGGACGGGGGCGCATTAAGCTGCGTAACAGCCATCGGGAAGCTCTTTTCTTCCTCGGGTGGTCAGGCCCTCGCTGTGGGATTGCACTCCCTGCGGGGGCCGCCTCATGTTCTGGGACAGGTCGTCGAGGGCGACTTTGCACTTTGCGTCAAGGCGAACGCCAGCCTTCCGGTGAAGGATCACTCGTGTGGGTTACGCGGGGGGTCCTGATGTTCGAACGGCGGGGCGTGGCTTGGTAGTTGGTTCTGGTTTTTGGTTATGGGTTTTTATCGCCGCCGACGCCGGAGCCTGTGTTGCGGGCTTCCGGGGATGACCTGGGCAGATCGAGCTCGGCCCAGACGGTCTTGCGGGGGGTGGGGCCCAGGCTGACGCCCCACCGGTCGGCCAACGCCTCGACGAGGAGGAGCCCGCGCCCCGACTCGGCGGCTCCCGGGGGTGGTTGGGGTGCGGGGAGCCGGTCGCCCCGCGAGTCCGTCACCTCGATCAGGAGCGTGCGGTGGGCGGTCCGGGTGAGGTCGAGGCGGAAGTCCCGGCCCGGTACGCGGCCGTGCGTGGCGGCGTTCACCGCGAGTTCCGCCACGACGTGGGCGGCGGATTCGGTGGGGAGCCCCCAGGCGCGGAACTGCTCGGTGGCGAGCAGCCGGGCGAGGCGCGCGCCGCGACGGGTGGAGGAGAGGCGGATGGTGAACTCCCGGACGGAGGCAAGGGGTTCGGCGGTTTCGTGAGCCATGTCACTCAGCGTGGCGGGGGTCTCGATCCGTGAACAGCGATGTCGTGGTTGCGTACGGTGACTGTCCGGGGCCTGTCCGGTGCTGTCCGGGTTGTCGGCCGTTGCGGCGCGGGAAATGGCGCGTTGAGGATGATCGGCACGTCGGAGGTGGGCGCGGGATGAACAGCGTGGGCGGCGAGAGTACGGGTACGGACGAGCCCGGCTGGGAGGTGGACCCGGACGACGAGCAGGGCGTGGCGGTGGTCGCGGCCGTGGGGCGGCAGCTGAAGCTCTGGCGCGAGGCGGCGGGGATGCGGGCTGCGGAGTTCGGGGCGGCGCTCGGGTACGGGGAGGACCTGGTCTACAAGGTCGAGGGCGGAAAGCGGATTCCCAGGCCGGAGTACTTGGAGCGGGCAGACGAACTGCTGGGCGCGGGCGGGAAGATCGCGGCGATGGCGGCGGACGTGGCGGCGGTTCGGTACCCGAAGAAAGTGCGGGAGCTGGCGAAGCTGGAGGAGCGGGCGGTGGAGGTGGCGCTGTACAGCAACCACAACATTCACGGCCTGTTGCAGACGAGCGAGTACGCGCAGGCGTTGCTCGGGACGCGACGGCCGTCACTGTCGCAGGACGACATTGAGCGAGCAGTGGCCGCCCGTATGGCCCGACGGGCCATCTTCGAGCGGGACCCCGCTCCTGAACTCAGCTTCGTACAGGAAGAAGTGACGCTGCGGCGGCCCATCGGAGGGTCGATGGTGCTGCGTCACCAGCTGGAACACCTTCTGGAACTCCGCCAGTTGCGAAATGTCGAAATCCAGGTGATGCCGACGAAGCACGAGGGGCATCCTGGGACGGGTGGACTGATCGAGGTCCTGAAATTCGGCGACGGTTCGGCGGTAGGGCGCTCCGACGGTGCGTTCAGCGGCCGTCCAGTCACTGACCCGAGGCAACTCCGGATCCTTGAACTGCGGTATGCCATCATCCGGGCCGAGGCTCTCACGTCGCGGGAGTCGCTGGCCTTCATCGAGCAAGTGCTGGGAGAGACATGATCCACAACTCCTCTGTCGGGGACGCATCCGAGCTGGAGTGGTTCAAGAGCAGCTTCAGCAGCAGCAGCGAACCCAGCGACTGCGTCGAGGTGGCGTCCGCCCCCGACATGGTCCATGTCCGTGACTCCAAGAATGCCGAGGGCCCCCGCTTTGCCGTCGGCCGCGAGGCGTGGGCGGGTTTCGTCACGTACGCAGCGGAGATCTGAGACCGGCCTTCATCGAGTAACTGTTGGGGGAGACATGATCCGCACGACCTGTGCCGGAGACGGTTCCGGGCTGGAGTGGTTCAAGAGCAGCGACGGTAACGAAGGCGACTGCGTCGAGATTGCTACGCCCCCCGGCGCGGTCCACGTCCGCGACTCCAAGAACGCCGACGGGCCCCGCTTTGCCGTCGGCCGCGAGGCGTGGGCGGGCTTCGTCGCGTACGCGCCTCCGGCCCTACACCGCGAAAAGCCCCGCTTCCTCTTGATGGAGACGGAGCGGGGCTTCCGGGATTTGGCGACTGACGGCCTGGGGTGCTGCTGTCAGGTGGTGCGGCCGAGCTGGGTGACAAGGATGCGGATGACGTCCTCGTCGATGAGGTAGAGAACTCGATAGTCACCAACGTGGAGACGGCGCACGTCGGCTGATCCGTAGGGGGTCGATTCGATGGGGCGGGGCTGTGTGGCCAGCAGATCCACGGCCTCATAGAGGGCGGAGAGTCCCACTGGATCGTCCTTGAGGAAGCGCACGGCCTCATGTGTGGCGCGGGGCTCCCAGATGATTTCGTAGGTCACTTAGCGGAGCCCCAGCATCCTGCCGACTTCCTCATGCGGGATTCCCGGTTCCAGGGTCCCGAGTGCCTTCTTCAGCTTGTACTCGGTCAGCGCCAGCGCGTCCTCGAGTTCCTCGATTGCTTGGGGTGACACAAGGAGCGCTGCGACGTGTCCGTGGTCGGTGAGGGCGATGGTCTCGTGTGAGTGGGCCGCGCGGCGCACTAGGTCGCCGAGTTGAGACCGGGCGGCACTGATAGCAATCTGAGCCATGCCCACATGATGCCACAAGATTAATCTAGTGAGCAATTGTTGGAGGTGTGGGCCATTGAAGAGCCTCGCTGGCCGTCTCGGGGGAAGACTGACAACCCAGCCTCGCGAAGGGAACCGCAGTCATGGACTTCCGCCTCGAACTGATCCCGCTTCCGGTCGCCGACGTCGACCGGGCCAAGGCCTTCTACGCCGACCAGCTCGGCTTCAAAGTCGACCTCGACTTCAGTCCGAGCGACGCCTTCCGCGTCGTCCAGCTGACCCCGCCCGGGTCCGCCTGCTCGATCGCCATCGGGGTCGGCGTCGTCGGCACCACCCCCGGTGCCGTCCAGGGGCTGCACCTCGTCGTCGACGACATCCACGCCGCCCGCGCGGAACTGGTCGGGCGCGGAGTCGACGTCGCCGAGGTGGTGGACATGAGCGCGCCGGGCAAGCCCGCCGTCTCCTACGCGGCCTTCACCGACCCCGACGGCAACGGCTGGACCTTGCAGAAACTCCCTTACTGACATGGCAAAGGGCCCCGCTCACCCTGGACGGAGGATGAGCGGGGCCCTTGCGGAGCCTCAGTACGAGGAGCCCGACGCGCCCAGCGAGCCCGTCGGGTGCCAGACCGTCTTCGTCTCCAGGAACGCCGTCAGGCGGTGCGTGCCCGGGTCTGCCGTGAAGTCCACGGGGCGGGGGCGGTAGACCCGCTTGAGGTTGTCCGCCGCCGCGATCTCCAGGTCGCGGGCCAGATCGGTGTCCGCGCCCGTCAGGTCGATCGCATTGACGTCCTGGTGGGACGCGAGCGACGGGGTGATCTCCGCCGTCTTGCCGGAGAGGATGTTGACCACGCCTCCCGGGAGGTCGGAGGTCGCGAGGACCTCGCCCAGGGACAGCGCCGGAAGCGGGGACTTCTCCGAAGCCACCACTACCGCCGTGTTGCCCGTCGCGATGACCGGAGCGATCACCGAGATCAGGCCCAGGAAGGAGGACTCCTGGGGGGCGACCACCGTGACCACGCCGGTCGGTTCCGGGGTGGAGAGATTGAAGAATGGGCCCGCCACCGGGTTGGCCCCGCCCGCGAGTTGGGCGATCTTGTCGGTCCAGCCCGCGTACCAGACCCAGCGGTCGATCGCCGCGTCCACGACGACGGCGGCCTTCGACTTCGAGAGGCCCTCCGCTTCCGACACCTCGCGTACGAACTGGTCCTTGCGGCCCTCCAGCATCTCCGCGATGCGGTAGAGGATCTGGCCCCGGTTGTACGCCGTCGCGTTCGACCAGCCGCCGAACGCCTTGCGCGCGGCGACGACCGCGTCACGGGCGTCCTTGCGGGAGGAAAGGGGCGCGTTCGCCAGCCAGTTGGACTTGCTGTCGGTCACCTCGTACACCCGGCCGCTCTCGCTCCGGGGGAACTTGCCCCCCACGTACAGCTTGTAGGTCTTGAACACAGACAGTCGCTCAGACATCGAGGTACGCCTCCAGGCCGTGGCGGCCGCCTTCGCGACCGTAGCCCGATTCCTTGTAGCCGCCGAACGGCGAGGTCGGGTCGAACTTGTTGAACGTGTTGGCCCAGACGACGCCCGCCCGGAGCTTGCCCGCGACCGCGAGGATCCGCGAGCCCTTCTCCGTCCAGATGCCGGCGGACAGGCCGTACTGGCTGTTGTTCGCCTTGGCGACCGCTTCCTCCGGAGTACGGAAGGAGAGCACCGAAAGCACCGGGCCGAAGATCTCGTCGCGCGCCACCGTGTGCGCCTGCGTGACACCCGTGAAGAGGGTGGGCCTGAACCAGTAGCCCGACGTGGGAAGTTCGCACTCCGGCGACCAGCGCTCCGCGCCCTCCGCCTCGCCCGTCTCGGCGAGCGCGGTGATGCGGGCCAGCTGCTCGGCCGAGTTGATCGCGCCGATGTCCGTGTTCTTGTCGAGCGGGTCGCCCAGGCGGAGAGTCGAGAGGCGGCGCTTCAACGCATCCAGCACCTCGTCCTGGATCGACTCCTGGACCAGCAGGCGCGAGCCCGCGCAGCAGACCTGGCCCTGGTTGAAGAAGATGCCGGTGACGATGCCCTCGACGGCCTGGTCGATCGGGGCGTCGTCGAAGACGATGTTCGCGCCCTTGCCGCCCAGCTCCAGGGTGACCTTCTTGTGCGTTCCCGCCACCTGGCGGGCGATCGCCTTGCCGACGGCCGTCGAGCCCGTGAAGGCGACCTTGTTCACGTCCGGGTGCTCGGTCAGCGCCGCGCCCGCGTCCCCGTAACCGGGGAGGATGTTGACGACGCCCTTGGGAAGACCCGCCTGGCGGCAGATGTCCGCGAAGAAGAGAGCCGACAGCGGGGTCGTCTCGGCCGGCTTCAGGACGACCGTGTTGCCCGTCGCCAGCGCCGGGGCGATTTTCCACGCCAGCATCAGGAGCGGGAAGTTCCACGGGATGACCTGACCGGCCACGCCCAGCGGCTTCGGGTCGGATCCGTAACCGGCGTGCGAGAGCTTGTCCGCCCAGCCCGCGTAGTAGAAGAAGTGCGCGGCGACCAGCGGGAGGTCCGCGTCGCGCGTCTCCTTGATCGGCTTGCCGTTGTCCAGCGTCTCCAGGACGGCCAGTTCGCGGCTGCGCTCCTGGATGATCCGGGCGATACGGAAGAGGTACTTGGCGCGCTCGGAGCCGGGCAGCGCCGACCACTTCTCGAACGCCCTGCGTGCTGCCTTCACCGCGCGGTCCACGTCCGCCGCGCCCGCCTGGGCGACCTCGGAGAGGACCTCCTCCGTCGACGGGGAGACCGTCTTGAAGACCTTGCCGTCCGCCGCCTCGACGAACTCGCCGTCGATGAACAGGCCGTACGACGGCGCGATGTCGACTACCGACCGCGACTCGGGCGCCGGTGCGTACTCGAATGCAGCTGTGTTGAATTCCTTGGGCATGGTGATCAGTCCACCGTCACGTAGTCGGGACCGGAGTACCGGCCGGTGCTGAGCTTCTGCCGCTGCATCAGCAGGTCGTTCAGCAGCGAGGAGGCGCCGAAGCGGAACCAGTGGTTGTCCAGCCAGTCCGCGCCGGCCGTCTCGTTGACCAGCACCAGGAACTTGATCGCTTCCTTGGTGTTGCGGATGCCGCCCGCGGGCTTCACGCCCACCTGGATGCCGGTCTGCGCACGGAAGTCGCGCACCGCCTCCAGCATGAGGAGCGTGTTGGCGGGGGTCGCGTTGACCGCGACCTTGCCCGTCGAGGTCTTGATGAAGTCCGCGCCGGCCATCATGCCGATCCAGGAGGCGCGGCGGATGTTGTCGTACGTGGAGAGCTCGCCGGTCTCGAAGATGACCTTGAGTCGAGCCGTCCCACACTCCGCCTTCACGGCCGTGATCAGCTCGTACGTCTCCAGGTAGCGCCCCGCGAGGAACGCCCCGCGGTCGATCACCATGTCGATCTCGTCGGCGCCCGCTGCCACCGCGTCGCGCACGTCCGCGAGCTTGACCGGGAGGGCCGCGCGGCCCGAGGGGAAGGCCGTGGCGACGGAGGCGACCTTGACGTCGGCCCCGCCGAGCGCCGCCTTCGCCGTCGCCACCATGTCGGGGTAGACACAGACCGCGGCCGTCGTGGGCGTCGTGCGGTCGGTCGGGTCGGGGTGGACGGCCTTCGCGGAGAGCGCCCGGACCTTGCCCGGGGTGTCCGCGCCTTCGAGGGTCGTCAGGTCGATCATCGAGATGGCCAGATCGATGGCATAGGCCTTCGATGTGGTCTTGATCGACCGGGTGCCGAGGGCGGCGGCGCGTGCTTCGAGGCCCACGGCGTCAACGCCGGGGAGGCCGTGCAGGAAGCGGCGCAGCGCACCGTCGGACGCGGTGGCGTCTACGAATGCGTGTGCAGTACTGGGCATGGTCACCAGAGCAGCATATCTACGCGCGTAGCTACCTGTACAGGGGCAGGGTGGATCTGCACCTGTGAGCGATTTAACCCATGGCGAACACGACGATCAGCAGAATCGCTCCTGCGATGGCCGGCGCCATGATCTCGTACGCCCAGCGCACCGTCGGGGTGCCCTGCGCCTCGGGCCGCGGTGCGTTGAGCGCGGCGAGCTCGCGCAGGTCGGCGATGGTCTGGTCGGCCGGGGCCCGTCCGGGCTGCCCGGCGCCGCCGCGCGCCGCCGCGGACGAGGAGATGCGGCCGTACGGGTCGTCGGACGCCTTGGCGGCCCGGGAATTGCGGTTGGCGACGCGCTTGCGGCTGCGCAGCGACACCGGCACGGACCACAGCTGGTACTTCTTGCCGCCGGCGAAGATCTCGCTCGAGTACGACGCCCTGACGTCCTCGACGGCGGCCCAGGGGATCGTGATCGTACGGAAGGGATTGCGGACCCGGAGCAGCCCGGTGCCCGCGTACACGGCGGGCCTCAGCGTGAAGGCGACCACCAGCGGGACCGCGCACAGCAGGGCCGCCAGTGCGCGCCACGGGGTGTTGCCCTCGCCGCGCAGCACCGCGTCGCCGCCGAGCCACAGGGCGAGCACGAGCAGCAGGATGCCGCCCACGAATGCGGCGGGTGACCTGAAGACGCGGTCGGCGTAGGTGGTCTGCGGCTCTGTGCTCATGTACTCGATTCTGCCTGATGTACCCGCGGGCGGGTCACCCCCCGGACTCCGGATGTACCGGGGGATGCCGAAGGGCAACATCCGGATGAAGCGTGTGACGTGCATTTGGTTTAGTCCCCAACTGTCACGCGCGTCTCAATAGGTTGCTCATGCCGCCTCCGCCGACGGAGGTGGCGGGGGGTGGGGACGCAATGAGACAGCCTGCGGACGAGGGCAGCAGAGTGGGCAGACCGGTCGAGACGGGGATGCGCTGCCAGATCGACATCGATGTCGACGGGGGGTTCGGCTGGCGGCTGATCGCACAGAACGGACGGGTGGTGGGCATATCGACCCTCCCGTACGACGACTACGGGGAGTGTCGCACCGCATTCGAAAAGCTCTGTGCGGACCAGTCCGGCGTCGCCGGCGGGGTGCACCACAGCGCAGAGGTCGGCAGCGGGTGGGTCTGGCAGCTGCGGGCGCGGGACGGGACGCGGGTGGCGGCCTCGGCGCGTACGTACGAGAGGCACTCGACGTGCCGGGCCGCGCTCGACCGGTTCCGGCAGCTGTTGGGTGAACTCGACGGTGTGGGACCGGAGTTCTGGGCCTAGGCGGGGCCCCGGGTGAACGGAAGTTGCCCCTTGGGCACACCTTGTTCACACCTCGGTGCGCGCACGTAAATCGCGCCCCAGGAGCGTCGCCGGTGTGACGACACGAACCGAAGCCGACACCGAAGCCGGGGAGCGCGCCGGGCCTCCCGAGGTGCCGAGACGGCTGTACGCCGATCCAGGCCTCCCCGACCGCGTCTTCCGCGGGGTCGCCCGCTCGGGCGGGGGCCTGGTGCTCGCCGTGATGCTGCTGGTGGGCGGATTCCTGCTCTACCGGGCCTGGCAGGCGCTGTCGAAGGCAGGGTGGTCGTTCCTGACGACCGAGACCTGGGAACCGGACGCCGGGCGGTTCGGCATCGCGGCGGTGATCGTCGGGACGGTTCTCATCGCGCTGGTCGCGATCATGGTCGCCGTACCGCTGGCGGTGGGCGGGGCGCTCTACATCTCGGAGTACGCGCCCGCCCGCATCCGGCAGACCCTCATCAGCGTCGTCGACCTGATGGCGGCGGTGCCGTCCGTGGTCTACGGGCTCTGGGGGCTGTTCTTCTTCACGAGCCATGTGGCGGGCACGGCGCGCTGGATCTCCACGTACTTCGGCTGGATCCCGGTCTTCTCGGTGCAGGGCGCGGATCCCGACGACCCGCTCGTCAACGCGACCGTCTATGCCTCGTCGACGCTCATCGCCGGCATGGTGGTCGCCCTGATGGTCGCCCCCATCGTCTGCTCGGTGATGCGCGAGGTCTTCTCGCAGGCACCGGTGGGGGAGCGGGAAGGCGCGTACGCGCTGGGCGCCACCCGCTGGGGCATGATCCGCAGCGTCGTCCTGCCGTTCGGCAAGGGCGGCATGATCGGCGGGACGATGCTCGGGCTCGGGCGGGCGCTGGGCGAGACCATCGGGGTCTATCTGGTCATCTCGCCGATCTTCGCCGTCCAGTGGCACGTCCTGCAGAGCGGGACGAGTTCCATCTCTTCGCTGATCGCCCTGCGGTACGGCGAGGCGAGCGAGTTCGGCATGTCAGCGCTGATGGCCGCCGGCCTCGCGCTCTTCCTGATGACGCTGGTCGTGAACTTCGCGGCGTCGTCGATCGTCGCCCGGAGCCGGTCGGGTGCGTCCAGTGAGTGAGGCGACCCCGCTATGACCACGACTCCCGTACGGCCGAAGCCGCGCACCGTACTGCCCGCCGGGCTCCCGCGCCCGGACAGTGCCGAGGTGGGCGAGCGGCGCCGCGTGCTCGTCCTGCGACGCGCATCCGACGTCTGGGCGCTGCTGGGGGCGGCCGCCGCGTCGATCAGCATCACCACGCTGCTCTTCACCCGGCTGCTGCCGCTCAGCGGGGCGGTCGGCTTCTGGGTGCTGGCCTACCTTCTCTTCCTCGGTCTTTACGCGCTGCTCGTCTCCTTCGACGAGTCGGGGCCCGCCGTCCGCGACAAGGTCGCCGCGGTCGTCGTACAGAGCCTGGGACTGATCACCGTCGTCGCGCTCGTCTTCGTCGTGGTCTACGCCGTGTTCGAGGGGCGCGAGGCGCTGCCGCACCTGAACTTCTACCACCAGGACATGCAGGCGGCGGGCCCACTCGACCCGCTCTCCAAGGGCGGCATCCTGCACGCCATCGTCGGCACGCTGGAGCAGATCACACTCGCGCTCGCCTTCACGGTCCCGGCGGGTCTTGTCTGCGCGGTCTTCCTCACCGAAGTGCCCGGCAGGTTCGCCCGGTTCGTACGGACCGTCGTCGAGGCGATGACCGCACTGCCCTCGATCGTCGCGGGCCTTTTCATCTACGCGACCTTCATTCTCACCTTCGGCTTCCAGCGCTCCGGGTTCGCGGCGTCGCTCGCGCTGTCCGTGATGATGCTGCCGATCATCATCCGTGCCTCCGACGTCGTCATCCGCCTCGTGCCGGGGACGCTGCGCGAGGCCTCGTACGCGCTCGGCACCTCGCGGTGGCGCACGGTGTGGCATGTCGTGCTGCCGACCAGCAGGTCAGGGCTGACGACCGCGGTGATCCTCGGTACGGCGCGCGGCGTGGGGGAGACCTCGCCGGTGCTGCTGACGGCGGGCTTCACGGCCGAGCTCAACGCCAACCCTCTGGAAGGGCCGCAGGTCTCGCTGCCGCTCGCGGTCTTCGAGTTCGTCAAGTCGCCCGAGCCGACGATGATCGCGCGCGGCTTCGGTACGGCGGCCGTGCTGATGGGGCTCGTCCTCTTCCTCTTCATCCTCGCCCGGGTGATCGGCGGGCGCGCACCTGGCCGCCTCACGAAGCGCCAGGAGCACCGCAGGGTGCTCGCTTCGCGCCGCGACGCCGCGCGGTTCCAGGCCAGGGATCACGCCTCCAAGTCCAGTTCCATTCACGGGAGTTCAGAGTGATAAGCAGAGTCGCCGTGCTGCGGCTGGGGGCGGTGCTGGCCGCGATGGTCTGCCTGCTGCTCGCCGTACATCCGCCGGCCGCCTGGTCGGTCTCGTACACGAAGATCAATGGATCGGGTTCGACCTGGAGCTCCAACGCGCTCGACCAGTGGCGGCGCAACGTCTCCTCCAACATCGGTCTGACGATCAACTTCACGGCCAGCGGTTCCTCGGTGGGCCGCCAGGAGTTCAAGGAGGGCGTCTCCGACTTCGGTGTCTCGGAGATCCCGTACGGACTGACCGAGGGCGGCACCGCCGATCCACCGCCGTCCAAGCGCAGTTACGCCTATATGCCGATCGTCGCCGGTGGCACGTCCTTCATGTACAACCTGCGCATCGGCGGCAAGATGGTCACCAATCTGCGGCTCTCCGGTGAGGTCATCACCAAGATCTTCACCGGGAAGATCACCATGTGGAACGCGCCGGAGATCAAGGCCGACAACCCCAAGCTCACCCTCCCGGCCCGCAAGGTCGTCCCCGTGGTCCGCTCCGACGGTTCGGGTACGACCGCGCAGTTCACCACCTGGATGTCCAAGGAGTACGGCTCCCTCTGGAACGACTACTGCCGGCGGGCCGGACGCTCCACGCCCTGCGGGCTGACCTCGTACTACCCGGTGATCCCGGGTTCCGCGACGGTCGCCAAGTCCGGGTCGCTGGGGGTCGCGGGCTCGGTCAAGCAGTCGCAGTTCGAGGGCGCGATCACCTACGTCGAGTACTCGTACGCGATGAAGACCGGCTTCCCCGTCGCCAAGTTGCTCAACAAGTCCGGGTACTACGTCGAGCCGACCGCCTCCAGCGTGGCCGTGGCCCTGCTCCAGGCGAAGATCAACGAGGACAAGAACTCCGCGGACTACCTGACCCAGATCCTGGACGGCGTCTACCACTCGACCGACCGCAGAACCTATCCGCTCTCCAGCTACAGCTACATGATCATCCCGACCTCCACGCAGCTGGGCTTCACCACCGGCAAGGGCAAGTCGCTCGGCACGTTCGCCAACTACTTCCTCTGCGACGGCCAGCAACAGGCGGAGGAGCTCGGCTACTCGCCGCTGCCGGTCAACCTGGTGCAGAAGGGGTTCGACCAGGTCCGCAAGATCCCCGGCGCACCCCTCGCCAACATCAACATCAAGAACTGCCGCAACCCGACGTTCTCGACGGACGGCTCCAACACCCTTGCCAAGAACGCCCCTTACCCCAAGGCCTGCGACAAACAGGGCGCGCAGCAGTGCGCGGACGGGACGGCGGGCGCGAAGGACAAGCCGACCAATGTGGGCGGGTCGTCCGGCGGGTCGGGCACCTCGGGCGGCGGGACCACCGGCGGCAGCGCGAGCGGCGGCAGTGGCACGGCCGGTACGACGGCGGGAGCCGCCGGCGGCTCCACGGCCGGCGGTTCGACCGCGGGCGGCACGACCGGCGCTGTCGACCCCGACACCGGCGAGCAGCTCGGCGCCGGCGGTACGGGCGACACGAGCGTCACCGGCACCCCCGTCAATCTCGCCTCGGCGGACTCCATGGGGCTGCGCGGCGCCCTGATGGCGCTCTCCGCGGCCCTGCTGCTCGGCGTGGTCGTAGGCCCGCCGGTCGCCGCACGTGCGCTGGCCGCGCGTGCCCGTCGTAAGGGAGACGTCCGATGAAGGGCCCCTGGATACGGATCGGCGGCGTACGGCGCCGTACGAGAGCGGGGATCGCGGCGCTGCTCGCGGCCCTGGTGGTCGCCGTACTGCCGCTGCCTTCGGCGCCGCAGGCGCGGGCGGCGACGGCGGAGGACTCGGCGCGGACGGTCTCCGGCGTGAAGGGGAAGTACGACGACTTCTCCAAGCTGAAGGTCACCGTGCATCAGACGGAGAACCTGCGGGCGCAGGGGGTGCGGGTGACGTGGACCGGGGGCAAGGAGACCAAGGGGGCGATGTACACCGACTACCTGCAGATCATGCAGTGTTGGGGCGACGAGCCGTCCGGGCCCGGCAGGGAGCAGTGTGAGTTCGGGGCAAGCATTCAGAACAACATCGGGGGAGACCTCACCGCTTCGCGGAGCCTGACAACCTCCAAGGCCCCCGACCCCGAAGAGACGCAGTATCCGTTCGACGGAGTCAACCCGGCGTTCGTGCCATTCCGTCCCGCCACCGGCGAGCCGGCCACCACGAGCCCTGTGGATCACACGTACTTCAGTTCCATCGACACGAACGAGGAGCCCTACGCGCTGACGCACGCGGACGGAACCGGCGAGGTCACCTTTCTCACCCAGACGGTGCGTGAAGCCGGACACCTGGGATGTGGCGACCCCGTTCGCACCGCGACAACGGTGAAGGGAAAGTCCTGCTGGCTGGTGGTCGTGCCACGAGGTGAGCACGAGCCGGACGGCCGGATCGGTCAGGGTGCCCAGGGCACACTGAATTCCTCCCCGCTGACCACATCCAACTGGGCCCAGCGGCTGGTGTTCCCGCTCGACTTCCTGCCCGTCGGCGACACCTGCCCGGCGGACCGGGCCGAGCGCCGCGTCACCGGATCCGAACTCGTCACCGATGCCATCTCCTCCTGGCAACCGGTCCTCTGCACCACCACTCCCTCGAAATTCACCTTCAGCCAGCGGGGGGAGCAGGCCGCACGAGACCTGATCACCAAGCCCACGGACACCTCCCCGGGCCTCGGCTTCACGGTGGAGCCCGCCGTGCCCGACAAGGGGAGCCCACCGATCATCCACGCACCCGTCGCCGTAAGCGGTATCGCGGTCGCGTTCTTCGTCGAGATACCGGGGGTGGGTCAGCTCAAGGAAATGAAACTGAATGCCCGGCTGGTCGCCAAACTCCTGACGGCTTCTTACTGGGATGACGTGCCCCATGTGTACACGGATCCGAGCCCGCCGGCGCAGATCGCCGGAAATCCCAGAAGTATCTTCCACGACCCGGAGTTCCAGGCGCTCAATCCGCGGTTCGCCACATGGGAGCGCACGGCCTCCGGTCCGATGAGCCTCATGGTGCAGCTGGACAACACGGACACCAACCGGATGGTCTGGCACTGGCTGCAGTCCGACGCAGAGGCGAAGGCCTTCCTCGGGGGGAGGGCGGATCCATGGGGCATGAAGATCAACACGTACTACAAGGGCCTGGCTCTCGGCACGGACGCAACGCGCTCCGACTTCCCCAAGGCGGACCCCTCTGCGATCCCCCTCTCCTTTCAGGGGCAGGACGCGGTGTCGATGACCATCACCGACCTGAGCCCGTACGTCGGGGACATGCATGATGGCGCGCTGCGTACCCGGCGCGGGAACAACCTCAGGACGACCACACCCGCGGATGGCGGTCCTGGCCTTCCCACCAAACTGGCCACCACGCCCACGCTCTCCGGATATCGCATGGTGATGGCCATCACCGACACGGCCTCGGCCGCCCGTTACGGGCTGCAGACCGCCGCCCTGCGCAATGCCTCCGGCACGTATGTCGCTCCCACCTCGGCCTCCCTCCTCACGGCCGTCGGCGAGATGAAGGACTCCAAGGTGGCAGGGGTACTGGCACCGGACCCGGCGCGCGCGAAGGGCAGCGCCTATCCGCTCACCGCGGTCACCTATGCCGCCGCCTCCACGGGTCTCGACAAGTCCGTACGCAAGGAGCTCGCGGGTCTCATCAGGTACGCGGCCGGAGCGGGCCAGGTCGTGGGTTTCCGGCCCGGCCAACTGCCCGACGGCTACGCGCCGCTGACCGCCGGTCTCAAGGCCCGGGCCCGTGCGGCCGCGGACCGGCTGCAGAACGCCGTCGCATCCGGCGGAGACCAGGGCGCAGCGAGCGGCAGTGGCGGAACCCAGGGCTCCGCGGGCGGCGGATCGTCCGCCGGAGCCGCGTCCGGAGGCGGAGTCGGAGGCGCGGGAGGCTCCTCCGCGAACCCGGACACCCACGACTCGGCGTCGCCATCGGCCGGCCCGGCCGACCCCGGCAAGAACAAGCTCGCCGCATCCGGCGGACTGACCCCCGGTGGAGTGCTCGGCGTCATCCGCTGGGTGCTGCTCGGCGTGCTGGTGGCCGGCGGGGTCGCGGCACTTGCAGGGCCGGTGATGCTGCGGCTGTCCGTCAGGAAGACGGCGTAACGCAAAGGGAATTCCCGGCCGTCCAGGTCGGGAATTCCGTTTACCCGAAGCCGGATCCCCTAGGTGGCACCTAGGCAATGCGTGCGTAACCTGATCGGCCGCTGGAGTTGGTGGCTGTAACTGACGCCTTACGGAAAGGTCATTGGTGTCCGGCCGACGGGCCGGTGTGGTCGGAGAATTCGAATTCTGCTTGTGCGTCCATTCCTTGCTGTCCGTATTCACGGAGGAGAACAGAAGTGAACGTCAAGTCCTACGCTCGTATCGGCGCCGTCGCGGGCATCGCCACCCTTGGTCTCGGCCTCCTCACCGGACCGGCCTCTGCCGACCCGGCCAACCTCAACTACACGCTGGCCGGCGTCGGTTCCGACACCACGCAGGACGTCATGAACGCCCTTGCGGCCGACATCGACAGCGGCTCCCTCATCGGCTCGTGGGACGCTCTGGGTTCGGCCAAGATCACGACCCGCGACGGTGGGGCCGAGATCAACCGCCCGAACGGTTCCTCGGCCGGTATCACCGCCCTGAACAACGACATCGACTCGGGCGCCGGAAACCTGGACTTCGCCCGCTCCTCGCGCGGTCCGGCCGACACGGTGACGTCGCAGGACCTGACCTGGATCCCGTACGCCCAGGACGCGGTCAGCTACGCGATCCGCAGCGGCAGCGGTCTGCCGACGAACCTCACCAAGGCTCAGCTGGTCAGCATCTACAAGTGCCAGACCACCTCGCTCAACGGCATCAGCCTCACCCCGCTGCTTCCGCAGGCCGGTTCGGGCACGCGGTCCTTCTTCCTGGGCCAGCTCGGTCTGACCGAGGCCACCGGCGCAAACCCCTTCGGCACCTGCGTGGATGCCACGGTGCAGGAGCACAACGGCGAGGCGCTGGACACCGCCGGTGACATCGCCCCGTACTCCGTCGCCCAGTACTACGCGCAGACCACCGGTGCGCCGGGTGTCGTCGACCGTCACGGTGTCACCGTGCTCGGTTCGGTCGACGGTGTGGCGCCCCGCAACGCCGACTCCACGCTCAACAGCAGCTTCCCCTTCAAGCGCGACGTCTACAACGTCGTCCCGACCAACAAGCTGACCGCCGCCAACATCGCGCGGGCCTTCGTGGGCAGCGGCTCGCAGGTCTGCCTCGACGCCTTCGGCGAGATCACCACCTACGGCTTCGGCACCGCGTCCAACTGCGGTGACTCGACCGGCCTCCGGGGCGAGAACTGATCTTCCTCCGGTAACCCGCACAACGGCCGGGCACCCCAAGGGTGCCCGGCCCCCAGGCGTATCCGACCAGGACCATCCGACAACACCCCGTGGGGGGACGAACCATATGAATCGCCCAGCACCTCTGAGATCGCCCATAGCGCTGCTGACCTGCTGCGCCCTGCTGCTCGGCGCGCTCGCCGCGCTGCTGGCGTTGTCCCCACCCGCGCGGGCCGCCGTGGAACCGGTCGGAAAGTTCTCCTTCGAACCGGGTACGGGGAAGATCACGGACAACCCCCTGGCGAACAAGGTCACGACAACCGCGCCCTGCCCCGCACCCGCCGATCCGGCCAAGCCGTACACCATGGTGCAGCTCTACTTCACCAGCCACTACCTCAACTCCAAGCAGATCCTGGTCGGGAACATGACCGCCGGCGCGCCCTTCACCCAGGCGCCCGTCAGTGAGACCGTTCCGGCGGGCAAGTCCGTCGACACCCTTGCCCGTCTCGGCGCGGCGGCCGGGGCAGCCATCGACGGCGACTACGAGCTCAGGCTGGTCTGCAAGAACACGACAGCCAGCGCGGACGTGTACTTCACGACCACCATCCATGTGGCCGGAGACACCTGGACCGCGGTGGAGGCCAAGCCGACCGCTGTCGCTCTGACCGCCACCCCCGGCTCTGCCGCCCCGGGCTCCCAGATCGTGATCGACGCCTCCGTGACCCCGGCCGACGCCGCCGGCAAGGTGGCTCTCACCGTTACCGCACCCGGGGGAGAGAAGACGGAGCTCGGACCCGTGGAAGTGGCCGCAGGAAAGGCCGCCTTCACCGTTACCGCTCCCGCCACGGCGGGCCAGATGCTTTACGCCGCCGTATTCACCCCGACAGACCCGAACGCCTTCATCACCTCGACAGCTTCGGGCTTCGTGAGTGTCAAGACGCCCTCCAGCCCCAGTCCCAGTCCCTCGGGCTCCACCACCCC
>NZ_JAFLRJ010000355.1 GCF_017315755.1 Streptomyces beijiangensis | reverse complement strand
CCCCTTCCCCCCGCCCGGCGCAAGGTCCGTACGGGTGGCGGCGGGCGGCGTAACCTGAATGGGGGAACGCTCGCGCCGGGCGGGGGGAAGGGGCGTCAAATGCAGTGGTTCTGGTGGGTGTTCATCTTCTTCATGGTGGGCGGATTCGGCTGGGTCGCCGACACCGGCCGTACCGCCCTGCGGACGCGCCACGAGCGCAGGATGGAGCGCGTGGAGGCGGCCGAGCGGGAGCGCAGGGAGATCGAGGCGTCGCACAAACAGCCCGAGCCGATCTGCGGATGCACGCACCATCTCGCCAAGCACGACCGGCAGGGCAAGTGCCATGAGTCGGTCGAGGTGCCGACGGCCTGGGACGCGGACAAGAAGCCCGTGAGCTACGAGCGCGGGACCTGCAACTGCCAGCAGTACGTGGGGCCGCAGCCGCTGTCGCAGATCTACGCGGAGGACCTTACGGACCTGGCGTAGCCGCGGGCTTCCCGATGAGCATGGTGGGCGCGCCCGCGACGCGGGTCAGGATGACCGTGGCCGCGTTCCTGCCCCGGGGTTTGACCTGGCGCCGTACCTCCTCGGGTTCGACCGCCGAGCCGCGCTTCTTGACGGTGAGGTTGCCGACCTCGCGCTCGCGGAGGATCGCCTTCAACTTCTTCATGCCGAAGGGGAGTTCGTCGGTGATCTCGTACGCGGTCGCGTAGGGGGTGGGGCGCAGTTCGTCGGCGGTGATGTAGGCGATGGTCTCGTCGATGAGCCCGCCGTCGAGCTCCTCGGCCGCCTCGGCGACGAGGTGCGCGCGGATGACGGCGCCGTCCGGTTCGTAGAGGTAGCGGCCGAGTTTGCGTACGGGGGGATTCGGCAGCCCGCGTCCGGTGAGGGTGGCGCCGGACGGCAGGAGGGTGGCGCGGCGGACGCCGGGCTCCGTGGCGAACCAGAGCACGGCCTCCTTCACATCGCCGCCGTCGGAGATCCACTCGGCCTCGGCGTCGTGCGGGATCAGCTCGTGCGGGATGCCGGGGGCGATCTTGAGGGCGGCCTTCGGGGCGCGGCGGGCGGCTTCGGTGGCCCAGGAGAGCGGCGGGGAGCAGGCCTCCGGGTCGAAGATCCGGCCGCGGCCGCCGCGGCGGGCGGGGTCGACGAAGACGGCGTCGTACGGAGCGGTGTCGATGGCGGTGACGTCCTCGCACCGGACCTCGATGAGGTCCGCGAGGCCGAGGGCGTCGGCGTTGGCCCGTACGACCTCGGCGGTCAGCGGGTCGCGGTCGACCGCGAGGACCTTGATCCCGGCCCGGGCGAGCGCGATGGCGTCGCCGCCGATGCCGCAGCAGAGGTCGGCGAGGCTGCGTACGCCCTGGTCCGCGAGACGGCGGGCCCGGTACTCGGCGACGGTGGTGCGGGTGGCCTGCTCGACCCCGTTGGGCGTGAAGAACATCCGGTACGCGTCCGCCTCGCCGAACTTCGGGACCGCACGCTGGCGCAGGCGGGCCTGGGCGAGGGCGGCGGAGACGAGGTCGGGGGCGTGGGTGCGGCGCAGGCGGGTGGCGACGGAGAGCTCCTGCGCGGGGTCGTACGCCTTGAGCCCGTCGAGGAGGTCGCGCCCCTCGGCGCCGAGCAGCGCGGAAAAGATATCGGGATCGGTCACGCCCCCATTGTCGGCCACCATCCGGCGGAGCCCCCGCCCCGGGGCTCCGCCCCAAAAACAAGCCCGTCCGGCGATTGAGGACACGCGGCCGAAGGTCGCGTACAGGAGCCCGCCCCCGGCACGAATTGGCACTCCGCTTGACCGAGTGCTAATCGTCGTCCTAATCTCAGACCTGGCACTCCCCACTGGAGAGTGCCAAACAGTGCGACTGGCAGGTCCGGCACCCGCGACGACGGATCCACCTGGTCGCCACCCCAGACTGTTCACCCCGTAGATCTCCGAAGGGGGAGACCGGATCGTGTCGACCGCAAGCTCCAAGGTTGCCATCAAGCCGCTCGAGGACCGCATTGTGGTCCAGCCGCTCGATGCTGAGCAGACCACGGCCTCTGGCCTGGTCATTCCGGACACCGCCAAGGAGAAGCCCCAGGAGGGCGTCGTCCTGGCCGTGGGCCCGGGCCGCTTCGAGAACGGCGAGCGTCTTCCGCTCGACGTCAAGACCGGCGATGTCGTGCTGTACAGCAAGTACGGCGGCACCGAGGTGAAGTACAACGGCGAGGAGTACCTCGTCCTCTCGGCTCGCGACGTACTCGCGATCATCGAGAAGTAGGGGGGTCTGGGGGTTTCCCCCAGAAAACACCTCACTCCAGATTGCTTTGAACTGCGCCCCTGGCCCCAGCACTGCGTGCCGGGTGGCAGGGGCGCAGTTCGTTTTTTCCGAGAGGACTGACTCAGCTCCATGGCGAAGATCCTGAAGTTCGACGAGGACGCCCGTCGCGCCCTCGAGCGCGGCGTCAACAAGCTTGCCGACACGGTCAAGGTGACGATCGGCCCCAAGGGCCGCAACGTCGTCATCGACAAGAAGTTCGGCGCCCCGACGATCACCAACGACGGCGTCACCATCGCGCGCGAGGTCGAGCTCGACGACCCGTTCGAGAACCTCGGCGCCCAGCTGGTGAAGGAGGTGGCGACCAAGACCAACGACATCGCGGGTGACGGTACGACCACCGCCACCGTGCTGGCCCAGGCGCTGGTCCGCGAGGGTCTGCGCAACGTTGCCGCGGGCGCCTCCCCGGCCTCCCTGAAGAAGGGCATCGACGCCGCGGTCAAGGCCGTGTCCGAGGAGCTCCTCGCGACCGCCCGTCCGATCGAGGACAAGTCGGACATCGCCGCTGTCGCCGCGCTCTCCGCGCAGGACAAGCAGGTCGGCGAGCTCATCGCCGAGGCGATGGACAAGGTCGGCAAGGACGGTGTCATCACCGTCGAGGAGTCCAACACCTTCGGCCTGGAGCTCGACTTCACCGAGGGCATGGCCTTCGACAAGGGCTACCTCTCCCCGTACATGGTCACCGACCAGGAGCGTATGGAGGCCGTCCTCGAGGACCCGTACATCCTGATCAACCAGGGCAAGATCTCCTCCATCCAGGACATGCTCCCGCTCCTGGAGAAGGTCATCGCGGCCGGCGGCTCCAAGCCCCTGCTGATCATCGCCGAGGACATCGAGGGCGAGGCGCTCTCCACCCTCGTCGTCAACAAGATCCGCGGCACGTTCAACGCCGTGGCCGTCAAGGCCCCCGGCTTCGGCGACCGCCGCAAGGCGATGCTCGGCGACATGGCCACCCTCACCGGTGCCACGGTCATCGCCGAGGAGGTCGGCCTCAAGCTCGACCAGGCCGGTCTGGACGTGCTGGGCACCGCCCGCCGCGTGACGATCACCAAGGACGACACGATCATCGTCGACGGTGGCGGCAAGCACGACGAGGTCGTCGGCCGCGTCAACCAGATCAAGGCCGAGATCGAGTCCACGGACTCGGACTGGGACCGCGAGAAGCTGCAGGAGCGCCTGGCGAAGCTCGCCGGCGGTGTCTGCGTGATCAAGGTCGGCGCCGCGACCGAGGTCGAGCTCAAGGAGAAGAAGCACCGTCTGGAGGACGCCATCTCCGCGACCCGCGCCGCGGTCGAGGAAGGCATCGTCTCCGGTGGTGGCTCCGCGCTCGTCCACGCCGTCAAGGTCCTTGAGGGCAACCTCGGCAAGACCGGCGACGAGGCCACGGGTGTCGCGGTCGTCCGCCGCGCCGCTGTCGAGCCGCTGCGCTGGATCGCCGAGAACGCCGGTCTCGAGGGCTACGTCATCACCGCGAAGGTTGCCGAGCTCGAGGCGGGTCAGGGCTTCAACGCCGCCACCGGCGAGTACGGCGACCTGGTGAAGGCCGGCGTCATCGACCCGGTCAAGGTCACGCGCTCCGCGCTGGAGAACGCCGCCTCGATCGCCTCCCTGCTGCTCACGACCGAGACCCTGGTCGTCGAGAAGCCGGCCGAGGAAGAGGGCGACGCCGGCCACGGCGGCCACGGCCACTCGCACTGACGCCAGTAGTACGCGTACACGGCTGAGGCCCGGCGCCCCTTCGGGGGTGCCGGGCCTCGCTGTTTTCTGCCGTCTCCTACGCGGAGTGGCTCAGGGCCGACGGATGCACCGGGTCCGCGAAGGGCTGCCCCGACGCGTACCTCTCCAGCTCGTCCAGCGCCTGGTCCGTCATGCGGTGCAGTTCGTTTCCGAGCGAGCCCGCCACATGCGGGGTGAGCAGGACGTTCGGGAGCCGGTACAACGGGGAGTCGGCGGGCGGCAGTTCGGGATCCGTCACATCGAGTACGGCGTGCAGCCGGCCCGAGACCAGCTCGGGCAGGAGCGCCGACTCGTCGATCAGGGAGCCGCGGGCCGTGTTGATCAGGGTCGCGCCCGACCGCATCAGCGCCAGCTGGCGTGCACCGATCATGTGGTGGGTCGCGGGCAGTTGGGGGGCGTGCACCGAGACGATGTCGCTGCGGGCGCAGAGCTCGTCCAGGGAGGCCGCCTCGACGCCGAGCCGCGCTGCTTCGGCGGCGGTCACGTACGGGTCGTACAGCACGATCCGCAGGTCGAAGGGGCGGAGCAGCTCGATGACGCGGCGGCCGATGCGGGAGGCGCCGACGATGCCGACCGTACGGAGATAATTGCCCGCGCCGTCCAGTTCGTCGCGCCAGTCGTGGTCGCCGCGCACGGAGCGGTAGCGGTGCGCGGACTGCAGGACGCGCTTGTTGGCGAGGAGGATCGTGGCGAGCGTGTACTCGGCGACGGGCAGGGCGTTGGCCGCCGCTGCCGACGAGACGCTCAGGCCGCGTTCCCAGCACGCGTCGGTGATGTGGTGCTTGACCGAGCCCGCCGCGTGCACGACCGCCTTCAACCGCGGTGCGGCGGCGAGGATTTCGGGGGTGAGCGGTGTCGCGCCCCAGCAGGTGAAGAGGACTTCGGCCTCGGCGAGGGCCGCCGCGACCCGCGGGGCGGGGTCCGCCAGGTCGTGGGCGACGAGCGCGGGGTCCGTACGGGCGAGAGCCGCGAGCCGGGTGCGGTGGCGCGGTTCGAGCAGCCGCTCGGCTATGCCCGGGCCCATCGCGATCAGGAGCGAAGGCCGGTTGTCAGTGGTGGGGTGCATGGTGGGTGGTGGCTCCCTCGTGGCTACGTGACTACTTGACACTGCCGGCGGTCAGTCCGGCCTTCCAGTGCCGCTGCAGGGAGACGAAAGCGACGATCAGGGGGATGACGGCGAGGAGGGATCCGGTGACCACGAGCGGGTAGAAGCTGGGCTCGCTGTGGGTGTTGGTGTTCCAGGAGTAGAGACCCAGGCTCAGCGGGAAGAGCTTGCGGTCCGAGAGCATCACCAGGGGGAGGAAGAAGTTGTTCCAGATCGCGGTGAACTGGAAGAGGAAGACGGTCACGAAGCCCGGCATCATCATGGGCAGACCGATGGAGAAGAAGGTGCGCAGCTCGCCCGCTCCGTCGATACGGGCGGCTTCGAGGGCCTCGTTCGGGATGTAGCCGGAGGCGAAGACCCGGGAGAGGTAGACGCCGAAGGGGTTGACCAGGACCGGGATCAGCACCGACCAGTAGGTGTTGACGATGCCGATCTTGCTGGCCAGGAGGTACATGGGGAGCGCCAGTGCCGTGGTGGGGACCAGCACCCCGAGCAGGACGAGACCGAAGAGCTTCTCCTTGCCCCGGAACTCGTACTTGTCGAAGGCGTATCCGGCGGCGACGCAGATGAGGGAGCAGACGACGGCTCCGACCCCCGCGTACAGCAGGCTGTTGCCGTACCACCGGAAGTAGACGCCGTCCCCGTAGGAGGCGATGTCGGAGAGGTTCTTCCCGAGGTCGAAGCCCTTGAAGGAGAAGGTGTCGCCGCCGAGCAGCGAGCCGGTGTCCTTGGTGGCCGCGGTGACCAGCCAGACGAGGGGGAAGAGCATGTAGAGGACGGCGAGGAGCAGGGCTCCGTTGACTGCCGCCTTCGACAGCCAGGGGCTCTTCCGGGACGCGGGGTGGCTCATGCGTTCTTGCCCTTCCGGCCGGTGAGGCGGGTGACGACGAAGGACAGCAGGGCGGCGGTGAGCGCGAGGAGCACGGACGCCGCGGCCGCGAGCCCGAAGTCGTTGCGGGAGAAGGCCGCGGTGTAGGCGTACATGTTCGGTGTCCAGGAGGAGGAGACGGCGGACCCCGAGCCGGTGTTGAGGATCAGCGGCTCGGTGAACAGCTGCAGCGATCCGATGATGGTGAACAGCACGACCATCAGGACCGAGGCGCGGATCAGGGGGAGTTTGATGCTGAACGCGGTGCGCCAGCCGCCCGCGCCGTCCACCGTGGCCGCCTCCAGTACGGAGCGGTCGATGGCCTGCAGCGCGGCGTAGAAGATCACCATGTTGTAGCCGAGCCACTCCCAGAGCGCGATGTTCACGATGGAGGGCAGCGCGCCGCTGGGCGAGAAGAAGTCGAAGCCGATGCCGCCGGAGTGCATCGCGGAGACGACGGGGCTCAGACCTGGCGTGTAGAGGTACAGCCAGATCATCGCGGCGATGATGCCCGGCACGGCGTGCGGCAGGAAGAGCGCGAGCTGGAAGAAGCGCTTGGCGCGGGCGAGCGCCGAGTCGAGCAGCAGGGCGAGCGCGAGGGCTCCGCCGACCATCAGCGGGATGTAGAAGACGCAGTAGCCGAGGAGGACGAGGAAGCCGTCGCGGAAGACCCGGTCACCCAGCGCCGCCGTGTAGTTGCCGAGGCCGGTGAAGACGGTCTCGGATCCGCCGAAGCCCAGCCCGGACTGCTGTTCGGTGAAGAGGCTGAGCCAGACCGCGTATCCGATCGGGATCAGCATCACCGCGGTGAACAGGACGAAGAACGGGGTCAGCAGGGTCGCGGCGGCGCGGGTGCGGGCTTTCATCTTTCCTAGCCCTCGACCTTCAGGCCGCGCTTGGTCAGCTCCGCGACGGTGGCGTCATGGGCGGCCTTGATCGCGCCGGGGATGGTGGCACCGCCGCCCGCGACCTTGCCGAACTGGTCCTTGAGCGTGGTGTTGGTGGTGCCGGTCGCGGGGCCCCACGTCCAGCCCTGCTTGATGGAGGAGCCGCCGGCCTCGAAGACCTGGTAGATGTCCTGGCCGCCGTAGAAGGAGGCGTCGAAGGCCTTCTTCGCCGCCGGTCGCAGCGCGAGTGCCGCCGGGAAGGCGCTCGAAGTGCCCGAGGAGATACGGGCCTTGATGCCGTCCTCGGTGGTGGTCATCCACTTGGCGAACTCGGTGGCCGCCTCGGCCTTCTTGCTGTTCTTCGGTACGGCGAAGGTGGTGCCGCCGAGCATTCCGCTGGCCGGCTTGCCGTCCCACGTCGGGATCGGGGCGACGGCCCACTTGCCGCTCTGCTCGGGCAGCGTCGACTTCATGACGCCGCCGCCCCAGGAGGCGCCGAGGTAGCCGATGGTGGCGCCGGTCTTCAGGGAGTTGGTCCAGGCGGGGGAGAAGGAGGCGTCCGAGCGGACCAGGCCGTCCTTGACCAGGCCCTGCCAGTAGTCGGCGACCTTGGTGGTGGTGGCGTCAGTGGTGTTGATCTTCCAGGTGGTGCCCTCGGCCTTGAACCACTGGGCGCCGGCCTGCCAGACCATGGCCTGGAAGGTGGTCGGGTCGTCGGGGAAGAAGGTGCCGATGCGGGCCTTGGAGTCGGCCTTCTTGACCTTCGCGGCGGCCGTCTTGAACTCGTCCCAGGTCTTGGGGACCTCGACGCCGTACTTGGTGAACAGGTCCTTGCGGTAGAAGAAGGCCTGCGGTGCGGCGTCGAAGGGGATGGCCCAGTTCTTCCCGCCGAGCGTCGTCTGCTCGATCGCCTGCGGCAGGAACTTCGCCTTGACGTCCGAGGTCACGTACTTGCTGATGTCCTGGAACCCGCCCTGGCTCACGTACTCGGGGAGCTGCGGGTACTCGACGGAGACCAGGTCGGGGGCGTTGTTCGCCTTGATCGCGTTGGAGATCTTGGCGTAACCGCCGGCGTTGCCGGACGGGGTCTCCTCGAAGGTGACGTGGATGTTCTTCTGCGAGGCGTTGTACGCGTCCACGACCTCCTTGGTGCCCTTGGCCCATCCCCAGAAGGTGATGTTCACGGGCTTGGCGGCGGTTCCCTTGCCGCCACCGGCGTCGGAGGACGAGTCGTCGCCGCTGCCGCCGCACGCCGTGAGGACGGCGAGGGCGGTGGCGGCACCGGCTATGGAAAGAGTTGTTCTGCTCCAACTGCGGTTCACAGCGTGGCTCCTGAACTAGCGGCGACATTGACGTTGGCCGTGATCCTTGGCCCAGCCATGTCCGAAGTCAAGAGCGAAAGATTGATTGATCGAAAAAAGATCAGAACGTTATCGAGTGGTCGATGCCCGTACATGCAGCCTCGGCAGCAGCGCCAGATGCTGGCCGGGATCGTCGTCGTCCTGCCCTGAGGAGAGCCTGCTGACCAGCAACTCCGTTGCGTAACGGCCGATTTGGCGCTTGGGCGGCGCGACCGCGGTGAGCGGGATGTCGCCCAGGGCGGCCACCTCGTCGTCGTACGCGATCAGCGCCAGGTCCTCGGGGACCTTGACGCCCAGTTCGGCCAGGCGCTGGACCAGGTGGATCGCGTCCACGTCGTTGTGCACCAGGGCGGCCGTGACCCCGCCGGAGACCACCGCCGTGTGCACCTCGCGCATCGCCTCCTCGAAGCGGACCGGGTCGTGCTCGGCGCCGGACGTCCCGATCATCGGCGGCGCCCCGTGCAGCCCCAGCGTCGCCAGCGCCTCGTCGTAACCCGAGCGCACGGCGAGCGCGGTCGGGCTGTCGGAGCGGGCGACGAGCAGCGGCGTCCCGTGCCCCAGGCCGACCAGGTGGCGTACGGCGAGCAGCACCCCGTGCCGGTGGTCCGAGCAGACCCGGTCCAGGTCGTCGAGGGGCGAGCCGGCCGAAGGCGTGCGTTCGAGCAGCACGGCGGGCACGGGCAGCTGGGCCATCCAGTCCCCGTACGCCGCCTGGTCCTCGGCGCCCCGCCAGGCCGGCGCGATCAGCAGGCCGTCGGCCCCGGCGGCCAGCAGGCCCTCGGCGCGGGCCTTGTCCTCCTCGGGGCGGTAGTCGGAGATCCGCAGGACGAGGCGGGCCCCGGCGCGTGCGGCGGCCTCGTGCGCACCGCGGATGACCTCGGCGAAGTAGTACGTCGCCGAGGGGGCGATCAGCCCGATGACCGGGCCGCCGCTGCCACCGCCACTGGCGGACGCGGTGGCGGCCGGACCGTTCTCCGGCCAGGAGACCGACCCGTGGACCCGGTCGAGCAGACCGCGCTCGGCCAGCGTCTCGACATCGCGGCGCACGGTGACGGGGGAGACCCCGAGCCGGTCGGCGAGATCCGAGACGCGGGCCGAGCCGCGCTCCCGTACCAGGGCCAGAAGTCGGTCGTGACGTTCAGCAGCACTCTCGCGCACGGCGGCGGTCCCCTTGCAAATCGCGATGTGGTGGCTCGGCTGGCCAGACCCTAATGCAGTTTGATCGATTGACGGAAGTTTCGATCATTCGTTACTTCCCCATTGACGTTCGATCAATCCGCGGTTCAAGATTCCGGGCGACGCCGAAGTCCGCCTCCAGGGGAGCATCATGCCCACGCCGAGCACGTACACGGGACTGACCCGTGCCCATTGGGAGAAGGCGGCCGATCACCTGCTGCTCGCGGTGCGTCCATACGCCTCGCCCCGGCACGGCCGGATCGACCTCCCCGGCAGCCGGCCCAGCTGGTCGGGCCCGCGCTCCGACGGCCTCGAAGGCTATGCCCGCACCTGGCTGCTCGCCGCCCTGCGCACCGCGGGCGCGGGCGGCGACGACCCGCACGGATTCCTCGGGCGGTACGCCGAAGGACTTGCCGCCGGTACGTCGGGAGCGGCCGAAGGCCCCGACGCCTGGCCGCGGATGGCCGACACCCGCCAGGCCGTCGTCGAATCCGCCTCCGTCGCGCTCGGCCTCCGGCTGACCCGCCCCTGGCTCTGGGACACCCTCGACGACACGGTGAAGCAGCGCGCCGCCGAGTGGCTGCTGCCCGCACTCGACCCGTCCCCGGTGGACAACAACTGGTGGCTCTTCGGACTCACCGTCGCGGGCTTCCTGCAGGACGCGGGCATCGAGACCGACCGCGCACAGCAGACGATCGACCGCGCGCTGGAACGCATCGAGCACTGGTACCTGGGCGAGGGCTGGTACAGCGACGGCCCGAACCGCTCCTTCGACCACTACAACGCCTGGGCGATGCACTTCTATCCCGTTCTGCACGCCCATCTCGCGGGCGACCAGGACCTCCTGGCCACCTACGGCCCACGCCTGCACGAGCAACTCGACGGCTGCACCCGCATGTTCGGCGCGGACGGCGCCCCCATGCCGTACGGCCGCTCCCTCACCTACCGCTTCGCCGCCGCGGCCGCCCCCTGGCTCGGCGCGATGACCGGCCACACCCCGCTCACCCCGGGCGCGACCCGCCGCCTCGCCTCGGGAACCCTCCACTACTTCCTCGACCACGACGCCACCGACGAGGAAGGCCTCCTCACGCTGGGCTGGCACGGCCCGTACGACCCGATCATCCAGTCGTACTCGGGCCCGGCCTCCCCGTACTGGGCGTCGAAGGGCTTCCTCGGTCTGCTGATGCCACCGGACCACCCGGTCTGGACCGCCCCCGAGGGACCGCTCCCCGCCGAGACCCGGGACGCCGTCACCCTCCTCGGCCCGACCGGCATGCTGCTCCAGTCCACCGCCGCCGACGGTCTCGTACGGCTCCACAACCACGGCTCCAACCATGTCGGCGAGGACGAGGACCCGGGCTACGCCCGCTTCGCGTACTCCACCCGCACAGGACCCACCAGCGGGAAGTCCGAGCGCGACAACCACTTCGCGCTGATCCTCGACGGCGTCCCCACCCAGCGCCTCACCGCCGACCCCCTGGGCTCGGGCCCCGACCGGGCCGCCTCCGCGCACACCCCGTGCCCCGGCGTCCGCGTCGTCTCCGCCACGCTCGTCCACGGCCGCGCCGAGGTCCGTGCGCACCTGGTCGTCGGAGCTCCCGAGGCCACGCTCGTACGCCAGACAGGCTGGGCCCGGCACGCCCCGGAGGGCTCCACCCAGCTCCACCCCGTGCACGGCTACGACGCCACGGTCCACCAACTCCCCGGCGGCTCCACCCTCTTCGGCGACAGCTCCGAGATCCTCGCCGTCGAAGGCACCACCTCAGGACCCGCATCCCTCTTCGTGGCCCTCGCATCGCTCACCGAGGAAGAGGCCCCGGCCCCGGTCGCCACCCTCGCGGACATCCGCGTCCAAGACCCCCACACGATCCATGTGACCTGGCAGGACGGCACCGCAGCCGTGCTCCACATCCCGGAGGAATCATGAGACGTCACCACACCGCCCTGGCCGCCGCGGCCCTCACCGCCCTCGCGGCCACCGCACTGGCTACTCCCGCACTGGCCACCCCTGCCCAGGCCGCCCACCGCCCCGGCGCCGCCTTCTACGTCGACTGCGCGGCCACCACCGCGGGCGACGGCTCCCACCGGCACCCCTGGACCGCCCTCGCGGACGCCAACGCCCACACCTTCGGTCCCGGCGACCGCCTCCTCTTCCGGCGCGGATCCACCTGTACGGGCACGCTCACCCCGCAGGGCGCGGGCACCGCCGACGCCCCGGTCACCATCAGCGACTACGGCAGCCGCAGCGCGCCCCGCGCCGTACTGGACGGCGCCGGCGCCCACGACGTCGTACTCCTCTCCAACACCGAGCACTACCGCGTCTCCGGCCTGGAGATCACCGACTCCGCGGCCCCCGGCACCGAGCGCAACGCGATCCGGCTGCGCCTGACCGACTACGGCACGGCCCACGGCTTCGAGCTCGACCACCTCTACATCCACGATGTGCGCGGCGGCGACTACAAGACCCTCACCGGCTCAAGCGCCATCCACATCGCCGTCGAGGGCAAGACCACGGCCAGCAGTTACGACGGCCTGGACATCCATCACAACCTCATCGAGAACGTCGACCGCGAGGGCATCTACTTCAAGTCGACGTTCTCCAAGCGCGATCTGGTCGGCAACCAGCAGGACCCCAACGCCTTCCCCGGTGCCTGGACCCCCTCGACGCACGTCCGGGTCTCGTACAACACCCTGAAGTCCATCGGCGGCGACGGCATGAAGCTGGACACCACCGCAGGAGCGCGCGTCGACCACAACAGGGTGGACGGCTTCCAGCTGCGCTCGCCCTCCGCCAACGCGGGCATCTGGACCTTCAACACCGATGACACGACCGTCGAGCACAACGAGGTCTCGGGCGGCGGCAACACCCACGACGGGATGTCCTTCGACGCCGACGGCGCGTCCCAGCGCACGGTCTTCCAGTACAACTACAGCCACGACAACAAGGGCGGCTTCCTGCTGGTCTGCCCGTACAGCGGCGCCAAGACCGTCGACACGGTGGCCCGCTACAACGTCAGCCGCAACGACGGCGAGCGCCTGCTGCAGAACTGCTGGGGTCCCATCCTCAACACCCAGGTCTACAACAACACCTTCTACAACAAGGAGGACATCCCCAAGAACCTGGTGCAGGACGACAACAGCAGCCCCGCCACCACCGTGCACGAGCAGCACATCACCAACAACCTCTTCGTGAGCGAGGGCACCGGCGGTTACGGCTTCACCAACGCCACCCCCGGCCTCGCCTTCGACCACAACGCCTTCTACGGCATCACGATGACCCGCCCCAACCCGGGCGGCATCACCACGGACCCGCTGCTGCGCAGCGACTTCAGGCTCGGCGCGGGCTCACCTGCCCTCGCCGCGGGCGCCGTCGTCGACAACAACGGCGGCAAGGACTACTTCGGCCACCCGCTGAAGCCGGGCGCACCCGACATCGGCGCCTATGCGGGCCGCGGTATCAAGTAGCCCCAGCACCCCTACTGCGGCCCGTACTTGCGGCCTGTTCGCGAGGTGACCCCTCCGAGCAGGCCGCGAGGCGCCAGCTTCACCGCGCCCATCAGCACCTTGTACCGCGGGTCCGGGACCGACAGCGACTTGCCGCGCGAGAGATCGGCGAGCGCGGCCGTCACGAGCTTGTCGGCGTCCAGCCACATCCAGCCCGGGATGTTGTCCGTTCCCATCCCGGCACGCTCGTGGAATTCCGTACGGACGAAGCCGGGGCAGAGCGCCATCAGCCGTACGCCGGTCCCCGTGAGGTCCCTGGCCACGCCCTGGGTGAACTGCACGACCCACGCCTTGGACGCGCCGTAGGTGCCGCGCGGAACGAACGCGGCGACGGACGCCACATTCACCACGCCTCCGCGCCCGCGCTCCTTCATCCCGCCGACGGCCGCCGAGGTGAGCCGGAGCACCGCCTCGCAGTGCACCTTCAGCATCGTCAGCTCATCGGCCATCGACACCTCCAGGAAACGGCCCTTGTTGCCGAACCCGGCATTGTTGACCAGCAGGTCGACCGGGGTCCGACCGTCCGTCAGCCGCCGCTCGACGGAGGAGATCCCGTCCTCCTCGGAGAGGTCGGCGGCCAGTACCTCCACCTCGACCCCGTGCCGGTCGTGCAGTTCGGTGGCCGCGGCCTGCAGCCGCCCGGTGTCGCGGGCCACCAGCACCAGGTCGTGCCCGTCCTTCGCCAGCCGCCGCGCGAAGGCGGCACCGATGCCCGCGGTCGCGCCCGTGATCAGTGCAGTCGTCATACGCGGAACGTTAGTGCCCCGCATACGTACTCGGTGTCCCCGCCCGGTGGCCCTGGCCGCGCGCTAGGACCCGTACTTGGCGATGTACTCCCGCGCGGTCTCCAGATACCCCGACTCCATCCACTCCGCGGCCACCATCGTGCGCGGCAGCAGCGAGCGCTCCAGGGTCGCGGCCCGGAACAGCAGCGACACCGTGATGTCGTGGTCCGGCCGCCGTACGACCTCGATCGTGTCCCCCGCCCTGATCTCACCCGGCTCGATCACCCGCAGCAGCGCCCCCGGCGCCCCTTCCTGAGTGAACCTGCGGGCCCACGCCTTCTCCCCGAGGTGCCCCTGGAACGTCCGGCACGGGATCCGCCCGCCCGTCACCTCCAGCACCACGCCGGATCCGACGCGCCACCGCTCACCGATCAGAGCACCGCTCACATCCAGGCCCGCCGTCGTGAGGTTCTCGGCGAAGGAACCGTTGGGCAGCGCGCGCCCCAGCTCGCGCTCCCAGCCGTCGAGGTCCTCGCGCGCGAAGGCGTACGCGGCGCGGTCCTCGCCCCCGTGGAACCGCAGATCGCAGACGTCGTCGCCCTCGACCCCGCTCGCACCCACACCCGTGGGCCCCGGGGCGAACACCCGCACAGGACCCTCCACCGGCCGCTTGTCGACGCCGCTCTTCCCGCCCGCGGCATCGGTGTAGTCGACGGCCGTGGCCCGTCCCGCATTCACAGACAGAAGCTTCATGTACGCAGGCTAAACGCCCACCTCTCAAAGGTGTCACGCAAAATTGAGCGTCAGACCCAAGCACCCCTTATGCTCGAACCATGATCGAGGCCCGTCATCTCCGTGTCCTGCGCGCCGTCGCCGCGACCGGCTCCTTCTCCGCCGCCGCGCGCGAGCTGGGCTGCACCCAGCCGGCCGTCAGCCAGCAGATGAAGGCACTCGAAGCCTCCACGGGCACGCCCCTGCTCATCCGTACGAGCCGCGAGATGCGCCTCACCCAGGCCGGCGAGGCCCTGGTGCGCCACGCCGCCGGAATCCTCGCGGGCCTCACCGCGGCGGAGGAAGAGGTCGCCGCGATCGCGGGGCTGCGCGCGGGCCGGGTCCGGCTGGTCTCGTTCCCCAGCGGCAGCTCCACGCTGGTCCCCACCGCCCTCGCCGCCCTGCGCGCCGCCCACCCAGGCACCAGGGTCTCCCTGGTCGACGCGGAGCCGCCGCGCTCGGTGGAGATGCTCCGCGAGGGCGACTGCGACGTGGCGCTGGCCTTCCGTTACGGGACGCCGACCGCCGAATGGGACGACCTGGTCGTACGGCCCCTGCTCACCGACCGGTTGGTCGGCCTGGTCCCGGAGGGGCACAGGCTCGCCGAGGCGGGCACGGTCACCATCTCCGACCTGGCGGACGAGCCGTGGATCGCGGGCTGCCCGCGCTGCCGCAGGCAGCTGGTCGAGGTCTGCGAGAGCGCGGGCTTCCAGCCCCGCATCGACTTCGCCACCGACGACTATCCGGCCGTCGTCGGACTGGTCGGCGCGGGCCTGGGGGTCGCGGTCCTGCCGGAGCTCGCGATCGAGTCCGTACGCCCCAAAGGTGCACGCACAGTGACCGTCGAGCCCGCGGTGCGGCGCGAGATCGTGGCGCTCACCCTGCCCGATCTGGCGCAGGTGCCCGCAGTGGCGGCGACGCTCGACCAACTTGCCAGGGCCGCCGCCCGCTGAGGTCCACTGAGGCACTGAGGTCCACTGAGGCACCGAGGTCCACTGAGGCACCGAGGTCCGCATGAACGTTTCTGCGCAGTTTCGGGCGCTGCGAGGCTCAGGCCTGGCCGGGTCCTGTGATGCCCGAGGCCGAGATCAGCCGGTTCCGCGCCCGGCCCATGAGCTCCTCGCGCTCATCCTCGGTGAGGCCGCCCCAGACGCCGTACGGCTCGCGCACCTGAAGCGCGTGCGCGGCGCACTCGGCCCGCACCGGGCAACGCATGCAGACCTCTTTCGCCGAGTTCTCACGGGCGCTGCGCGCAGCGCCC
>NZ_JAFLRJ010000354.1 GCF_017315755.1 Streptomyces beijiangensis | reverse complement strand
ATGCAGGCCACCATCAGCCACCTCGGCTATCTCCCCACCCCGGTCGCCCGCCTGGCCACCTCACCCCAGACCCTCGACGGATTCCTCAAGCTCAGCGCCCTCTTCGAGACGACCACCCTCGCCCCGCTCGCCCGCGAGACCGTGATCCTCACCATGGCCACCCGCAACGACTGTCACATCTGCATCGCCATGCACACCCGCACGCTCACCACCCTCGACGCGGACCCGGCGCTCATCGAAGCTCTCCGCACCCAGAAGCCGCTCCCGGCGCCCGAGTTGGAGGCCGTACGCCTCTTCACCCTCGAAGTCCTGGCCACCGCAGGCGACGTCTCCCCCGACGCGCTCGACGCCTTCCTCGGCCACGGCTACACCCAGCAGAACGCCCTGGAGGTCGTCCTCGGCATCGGTACGTACACGATCTCCACCCTCGCCAACCGCCTCACCGGCGCCCCGGTCGACGACCAGCTCCAAGCCTTCGCCTGAACAGCAGGGAGCCCCGCCGTCCGTTCCCGGACAGCGGGGCTCCTCGTACCCACACTCAGAACTGCTGCGCCACTTCCGTCGCCCAGTACGTGAGGATCATGTCCGCGCCCGCGCGCTTGATCCCCGTCAGCGACTCCAGGATCGCCTTGTCCCGGTCGATCCACCCACGCTCCGCCGCCGCCTCGATCATGGAGTACTCACCACTGATCTGGTACGCGGCCACCGGCACGTCCACCGCGTCCGCGACCCGCGCCAGAACGTCGAGGTAAGGACCGGCCGGCTTCACCATGACCATGTCCGCGCCCTCGTCGAGGTCGAGCGCCAGCTCCCGCAGCGACTCGCGCACGTTGGCCGGGTCCTGCTGGTACGTCTTCCGGTCGCCGACCAGCGACGAGCCCACCGCCTCCCGGAAGGGACCGTAGAAGGCGGACGAGTACTTGACCGTGTACGCCAGGATCGAGACGTCCTCCTTCCCGATCTGGTCCAGCGCGTCGCGGACGACGCCGACCTGGCCGTCCATCATCCCGCTCGGGCCCACCACATGGGCGCCCGCGTCGGCCTGGACCTGCGCCATCTCGGCGTACCGCTCCAGCGTCGCGTCGTTGTCGACGCGCCCGTCCTCCGTCAGCACACCGCAGTGACCGTGATCGGTGTACTCGTCGAGGCAGAGGTCCGACATGATCACGAGGTCGTCGCCGACCTCGGCGCGCACATCCCGGAGCGCGACCTGCAGGATCCCGTCCGGATCGGTCCCGGCCGACCCCACGGCGTCCTTCTTCGCGTCCTCGGGCACCCCGAAGAGCATGATTCCCGCGACCCCGGCGGAAACGGCCTCAACTGCCGCCTTCCGCAAGGAGTCCCGCGTGTGCTGGACGACCCCCGGCATGGCCGAGATCGGCACCGGCGCGGCAATGCCCTCCCGTACGAAGGCGGGCAGAATCAGATCGGACGGGTGCAGCCGCGTCTCCGCGACCATCCGCCGCATCGCGGGGGTGGTGCGCAGACGGCGGGGCCTTGCCCCCGGGAACGAAGAACTCACGTACGTCTCCAGCGTCTTCAGGGTGTTGAGCAGCTTCAGCGTCTTGTTCAGCGTCTTGTCAGGCGTCGTAAAAAAGGCTGAGGGGCCCGGACAAACCGGGCCCCTCGAACACTACGCCTCAGGTGGTACGCCGCCGACGGCCCCCGGGCCGCCGCTCGCTCGGCCGGCAGGGCGTCTCGCCCGCCTCCTTCGCCGCGTCCCGGCGCGCCGCGCCGAACTCGGCCAGCGCCGCGGCCAGCTTGGTCACCGAAGGCTCGGGCGACAGCACGTCCACCCGCAGCCCGTGCTCCTCGGCGGTCTTCGCCGTGGCAGGACCGATGCACGCGATGACGGTCACGTTGTGCGGCTTGCCCGCGATCCCGACCAGATTCCGCACAGTCGAGGACGACGTGAAGAGAACGGCGTCGAACCCGCCCCCCTTGATCGCCTCCCGCGTATCGGCCGGCGGCGGCGAGGCCCGCACGGTCCGGTAGGCCGTGACGTCGTCGACCTCCCAGCCGAGCTCGATCAGACCCGCGACCAGCGTCTCGGTCGCGATGTCCGCACGCGGCAGGAAGACGCGGTCGATCGGGTCGAAGACCGGGTCGTACGGCGGCCAGTCCTCCAGGAGACCCGCGGCCGACTGCTCACCGCTCGGCACCAGATCCGGCTTGACGCCGAACTCCACCAGCGAGGCTGCGGTCTGCTCGCCCACCGCAGCGACCTTGATCCCGGCGAAGGCACGCGCGTCGAGCCCGTACTCCTCGAACTTCTCGCGCACCGCCTTCACCGCGTTGACGCTCGTGAAAGCGATCCACTCATAGCGGCCCGTGACGAGCCCCTTGACCGCCCGCTCCATCTGCTGCGGGGTACGCGGCGGCTCAACAGCGATCGTGGGGACCTCGTGGGGCACAGCCCCATAACTCCGCAACTGGTCGGAGAGCGAAGCCGACTGCTCCTTCGTCCGCGGAACCAGCACCCGCCACCCGAAGAGCGGCTTCGACTCGAACCACGAGAGCTGGTCGCGCTGGGCAGCGGAGCTGCGCTCACCGACCACGGCTATGACCGGCTGGTGCCCGTCAGGCGAAGGGAGCACCTTGGCCTGCTTCAGCACCTGGGCGATGGTCCCCAGCGTCGCGGACCAGGTCCGCTGCCGGGTGGTCGTCCCTGCGACGGTCACCGTCATGGGGGTGTCGGGCTTGCGCCCGGCGGAGACCATCTCGCCGGCGGCCGCGGCCACGCTGTCGAGCGTGGTCGTGACGACGGCCGTCGCATCGCTCGCGCCGACCTCGCTCCAGCAACGGTCGGAGGCGGTCCGCGCGTCCACGAAGCGCACATCGGTGCCCTGCGCGTCACGCAGCGGGACCCCGGCGTACGCGGGAACGCCCACGGCGGTCGCCACACCGGGCACGACCTCGAAGGGAATCCCCTCCGCGGAGCAGGCGATCATCTCGTCGCCCGCCCAGCCGTCGAGCCCGGGGTCACCGGCGACAGCACGGACGACCCGCCTGCCGGACCTCGCGGCCTCCATGACAAGATTGGCGGCATCTCGGATCGCCGGGATACCGGCGGCTGTTGACGCTTCGTCAATAACCGTCAGCTGAGGCGTGCTTACGTTCGCCCGGGCATGGCCGCGTACGACGTCGAGCACATGCTCCTCGGCGACCAGTACGTCCGCACGTGCGAGCGCCTCGACGGCGCGCAGTGTGAGCAGCCCCGGATCTCCGGGTCCGGCACCCAGGAAGGTGACGTGCCCGTGTCCGGGAATGGCGGGAAGGATCGGGGCGGTGGGGTTCATCGTGCTCGCTCCCCCATAAGACCGGCCGCACCCTTGGCGAGCATCTCGGACGCGAGTTCGCGCCCCAGAGCCACAATGCCTTCGTGCGACGTAGGTACGGGACCGGTGGTGGACAGCTGCACCAGCTCGGAGCCGTCGATCGAGCCGACGACGCCGCGCAGACGCATTTCAGTGTGGTTCTGCCCGTCGGCCAGGACGTCGGCCAGTGCACCAACAGGCGCACTGCAACCGGCCTCCAGGGCGGCGAGCAGAGATCGCTCGGCGGTCACGGCGGCCCGTGTGTACGGGTCGTCGAGCTCGGCGAGCTGGGCAATGAGGTCGGCATTGACTGCCGTGCACTCGACTGCCAGTGCCCCCTGGCCGGGGGCGGGCAAAATGATGTCGGCCGGGAAGAAGTCGGTGACTTCCCCGCTGCGGCCGATGCGGCTGAGCCCGGCGGCGGCAAGGACCACCGCGTCCAGCTCACCGCTGCGTACGAAACCGACACGCGTGTCGATGTTCCCGCGGATCGGAACGGTCTCGATCCTGAGCTCGTGGCTGCGCGCGTACGCATTGAGCTGCGCCATCCGCCGCGTCGAACCGGTACCGATCCTGGCGCCGTCGGGCAGCTGCTCGAAAGTCAGTCCGTCCCGCGCCACGAGCGCGTCACGCGGGTCCTCCCGCACCGGGATCGCTGCCAGCACCAGGCCGTCCGGCTGCGCGGTCGGCAGGTCCTTCAACGAGTGCACGGCGAAGTCGACTTCACCGCTGAGCAGCGCCTCGCGCAGCGCGGTGACGAAGACTCCGGTGCCGCCGATCTGCGCGAGGAGCTCGCGTGAGGTGTCCCCGTACGTAGTGATCTCGACGAGCTCCACGGAGCGGCCGGTGATCTGCTGCACCGCCTCGGCGATGTGTCCTGACTGGGCCATGGCGAGCTTGCTGCGCCTGGTCCCGAGCCTCAAGGCACTGGTCATGCCTGCCCTCGGTTCTTGACGTCTACGTCTGTGATCATCAAATCAGCGGTCTTCAGGTCGGTCAGCTCTGTCAGATCCGCCCGGCTGACGGCGGCGACCGTCTGCGGGTCGAGGTCGAAGAGTTCCCGCAGCGCGTCCGCGTACCCGGCGCCGCCGGGCTCGCTCGCGAGCTGCTTCACCCGCACGGTGGGCGCATGCAGGAGCTTGTCGACGACACGGCGCACGGTCTGGGTGATCTCGGCGCGCTGCTTGTCGTCCAGGTCGGGGAGGCGTCCGTCGAGCCGCGCGATCTCACCGGCGACCACGCCGGCGGCCATGGTGCGCAGGGCGACGACGGTCGGGGTGATGTGCGCGGCGCGCTGTGCGGCACCGAAGGCGGCGACCTCGTCGGAGACGATGGCGCGCACGGCGTCCACGTCGGCGGCCATCGGGGCGTCTGCCGACGCGTCGGCGAGCGACTCGATGTCGACGATGCGTACGCCCGGAATGCGGTGCACGGCGGCGTCGATGTCGCGCGGCATGGCGAGGTCGAGCAGCGCCACGCGCCGCCCCTCGGCCGCCTCGGCGACATCCTCCGCCGTCAGTACGAGACCGGTCGCGCCCGTACAGGAGATGACCAGGTCCGCGTCGTTCAGCTCGCCTCGCACCTCCTCCATGGGAACGGCGCGCGCCACAACTCCCGTACCGGCGGAGCCGAGGATCTCCGCGAGCCGCTCGGCCCGGGACAACGTCCGGTTGGCGACGGCGATTTCGGCGACTCCCGCACGGGCGATCGTCGCGGCGGCCAGCGAGGACATCGAGCCCGCGCCTATCACCAGCGCGCGCTTCCCCTTGGCCCAGTCCGCCACTTGCGCACCATCGGAGAGCTGCTGAAGCCCGAAGGTGACGAGCGACTGGCCTGCCCGGTCGATGCCGGTCTCGGAGTGCGCACGCTTGCCGACGCGCAGCGCCTGCTGGAACAGGTCGTTCAACAGCCGCCCCGCGGTGTGCAGTTCCTGTCCGCGCGCGAGGCCGTCCTTGATCTGCCCGAGGATCTGCCCCTCGCCGACGACCATGGAGTCGAGCCCGCACGCCACCGAGAAGAGGTGGTGAACAGCCCTGTCCTCGTAGTGCACATAGAGATACGGAGTGAGCTCGTCGAGCCCCACCCCGCTGTGCTGGCCGAGCAGCGTGGAAAGTTCGGCGACGCCCGCGTGGAACTTGTCCACGTCGGCGTAGAGCTCGATGCGGTTGCACGTCGCGAGGACCGCGGCCTCGACCGCGGGCTCCGAAGCGAGCGTGTCCTGCAACAGCTTGGCCTGCGCATCAGCGGAGAGCGATGCCCGCTCCAGCACGCTGACCGGCGCACTGCGATGGCTCAGCCCGACGACCAGGAGACTCATGCCGGCATCACGGCGGGCAGCTCCCCGTCGGGTCCCTTCCGCTCGTCGGCAGCGGCGGCGGCGTGCTCGCCGGCCTTGCGCTGCTCGTGGAAGGCGAGGATCTGCAGCTCGATCGAGAGGTCGACCTTGCGCACGTCCACACCGTCCGGAACGGTCAGCACGGTGGGCGCGAAGTTCAGGATCGAGGTGACACCCGCGGCGACCAGGCGGTCACAGACGGGCTGCGCGGCTCCGGCGGGGGTCGCGATGACCCCGATGGAGACACCGTTGTCCGCAATGATCTTTTCGAGCTCGTCGCTGTGCTGCACGGGGATTCCGGCGACCGGCTTCCCCGCCATCGCGGGATCGGCGTCGATCAGCGCGGCGACCCGGAATCCACGGGAGGCGAAGCCGCCGTAATTGGCCAGCGCGGCACCGAGATTACCGATACCGACAATGACGACCGGCCAGTCCTGGGTGAGCCCCAGCTCGCGCGAGATCTGATAGACGAGGTACTCGACGTCGTATCCCACCCCACGCGTCCCATAGGACCCGAGATACGAGAAGTCCTTCCGCAGCTTCGCGGAGTTGACCCCGGCCGCAGCGGCCAGTTCCTCCGATGAAACGGTGGGTACGGAACGCTCCGAGAGCCCGGTGAGGGCACGGAGGTACAACGGAAGTCGGGCGACGGTGGCCTCGGGGATTCCTCGGCTACGGGTCGCCGGTCGGTGAGTTCGGCCAGTTGCCACGGTGCTCCTGCGGGATGAGCGAGGCTGCAGGCGGCCACTTGTCCCAGGACCGCCCCGTCGAATGCAGGCTATGTCTTTGTGAACGCGTGCACAAAGATGGTGTCCGCTTTGTCCGACCAAAGTGACCGGGGTCACGCGCTTCGGCCGTGCGATCTTGGAACCACAGGCCATTCCGATCCGTTGAGAAACCGAAGGGGGCAAAACCGCACACACTCCTCACGACTACGCCCCCGAGACCGCTCAAATCGCCCACGATGGTAACCGTCTTTCGCGATTAAGAGCCCAGTGCGCGTCGAAGCCGATCGGCATCCACCCGCCAGAAGGTGTGCTGCTCCCCGTCAATGAGTACGACAGGGATCTGCTCCCAGTACTCCCGGTGCAGCTCCGCGTCCTCCTCGATGCTCTTCTCCTCCCACGCGGCCCCCACCTCACCGCAGACCCGCGAGACGACCTCGCGCGCCTCCTCGCAGAGATGACACCCGCTCTTCCCGATCAGGGTGACCACGCGCTCACCGGGATCCTTCTTCGCACGCCGCAACAGGGGACTCATGGGGCCCATTCTCCGCCGAAATCAAGCCCCTCCGGCGATTGAGGAGCGGGGGGCCGGGGGCGGAGCCCCCGGGGCGACGCGGGCCGCCCCCTCACCACAGCCCAAGGTCCACTGGTTAACAGCCCTGCCCCGGAGAGTTCACGCCACCGCATCCCCACGGGTCGGGAAGTACCGAACAGACTGGCTATGCTCACGACATGGCCGCACTGGGATGGCTCACCCCTCGTAGGCGCTCCGCCACGGCACGCAGCGTGCTGGCAGGCGAGGCCGCAGCCGAGGCAGCCCGCAAGTCCTCCGCCGAGCTGGCACACGCCCAGCAGGAGCAGACAGCGACGGACACGACGGACGCTGCGGACACCCCGAGAGAGCCCGAGTTCCCCGTCGTCGGCGACGACCTCGCCGCCGCCTTCTTCGACCTCGACAACACCGTGATGCAGGGCGCGGCCCTCTTCCACTTCGGCCGGGGCCTCTACAAGCGCAAGTTCTTCCAGCGCCGCGAGCTGGCCAGGTTCGCCTGGCAGCAGACCTGGTTCCGCCTCGCCGGCATCGAGGACCCCGAGCACATGCAGGACGCCCGCGACAGCGCCCTGTCCATCGTCAAGGGCCACCGAGTCTCCGAGCTGATGTCCATCGGCGAGGAGATCTACGACGAGTACATGGCCGACCGCATCTGGCCCGGCACCCGCGCCCTCGCCCAGGCCCACCTCGACGCGGGCCAGAAGGTGTGGCTCGTCACGGCCGCCCCCGTCGAGACCGCCACGATCATCGCGCGCCGCCTCGGCCTGACCGGCGCGCTCGGTACGGTCGCCGAGTCGGTCGACGGCGTATACACCGGCCGCCTGGTGGGCGAGCCCCTGCACGGCCCCGCGAAGGCCGAGGCCGTCCGCGCCCTCGCCGCCGCCGAGGGCCTCGACCTCGCCCGCTGCGCCGCGTACAGCGACTCGCACAACGACATCCCGATGCTCTCGCTCGTCGGACACCCGTACGCGATCAACCCGGACGCCAAGCTCCGCCGCCACGCCCGCGAGCGCGAATGGCGGCTGCGCGACTACCGCACGGGCCGCAAGGCGGCCAAGGTCGGCATCCCGGCCGCCGCCGGCGTCGGCGCCATCGCGGGCGGTACGGCCGCCGCGGTCGCCCTGCACCGCCGCCGCCGCTGACCGTCGCCGCCACTGGCCGCCACCGCCGTCACCGGCCCGCCGCGCCCGACTGCGCACCGCAGTTGAACCGAACGTCGTACCCCCACCGGGCCCCCGCCAGTCCCGTTGCTCTCACTCGGCCACAAGTGTTTCTGCACCCAGCCAGATCGTGACGCAATCTGATCAACAACTGGTCACGAAGTGCTACTGGATCCGCCGCCAACACGTAACAGAAGCGACGGAATCGATGATTTGAGCAACTGGGTGTAGCACTGCCTGTACGAAGCGTTATTCTCCTCAGACGCATACCGGACCCCACCTACAGGCACCACGGGTGAACGGTCCAGCACTGCACGTGATGGAAGCTCTGCCTCTGGGAGTCCCGTGTACCCACACGTCGGGGTTGACGCCTCGGGCCTGGCTACGCTGCGCGCAACGGTCGCCGACCGCTTGCGCGCAGCGTAGCCAGGC
>NZ_JAFLRJ010000353.1 GCF_017315755.1 Streptomyces beijiangensis | reverse complement strand
GGAACCCGGCGGCCGGCTGCCTGCCGGAGCGCAGCCACGCCCGGTAGCCGATGTGCAGTCCTTCCTCGTACGGAAGGATCCCTCCCTCGGGACGCGTCCGGCTGACGGGCACGTCGTCGAGGCGCGCGCCCCAGGTGGTCGGCAGCCGGCCGCCGGGTTCCGCGTGCCCGAACAGCACATCGGCGAGACCCGCGCCCGCCTCCTGTCCCGGGAACCAGCTCAGGAGCACGGCGCCCGCCGCCTCGCGCCACGGGAGTTCCACCGGGCCGCCGGCGTTCACCACGGCCACCGTGCGCGGGTTCGCGGCGGCCACCGCGGCGACGAGGGCGTCCTGGTGGCCCGGGAGGGCGAGCGATGCCCGGTCGTACCCCTCGGACTCGCTGCCCTCGGTGGTCCCGACCACGACGACGACCGCGTCCGCGTCCCTGGCGGCCGCCACGGCCTCGGCCAGCGCGGTTTCCGGGTCGGGGGCCGGCGGCGCGGCGGTCACGACCGTGGCGCGTCCGGTGTCGGGGGCCAGCTCGCGCCGTGCCACCACGCGCACCGCGCGCCCGCGGGTCAGCCGCGCCCGCCCGTACTGGCACGGGGGACCGACATGGACGACGGCCGGGTCGTCGGTCAGCCGCGGGAACTCACCGTCGACCAGGTTCTGCCCGTCGACGGTGAGCCGCAGCTTGCCGAATCCGCCGATGCCGAACGTCCACTCGCCCCCGGTGCCGGGGCGCAGCAGCGCGCTGATCTCCACGGTGTGGGCGCCGGGTACGAGGGTGGGCTCCAACAGGCGCCCGGATCCCCGGTGTTCGGCGTACAGCTCGTGTCCGGCCTCGTCGAGCATCCGCAGGAGTACGCCGCGGTCCCCGGTCCGCGGGTCGACGCACCGGTCCGTGCCCAGCGGCAGCGGTTCGGTTCCGGCCGAGGGTCCTGGGGCGTACACGACGCGGGCTCGGCCGCGCAGTTCCGTCCGTATCCCGTCCAGGGGGGTGACGACGTGCGTGGGGAAGACGCCGGCACTGCCCCCGCCCTGGGACCTGGGCTGCGCGGCGTGCACGCCGATCACGGCGACGCTGCTCAACTCGCCCGCGTCCAGCGGCAGTACGCCGTTGTTGCTCAGCAGGACAGAGCCCGCGGCCACGGCCTCGCGCAGGAGTCCGCGCGGGCTCGTGGGAGTGCGCGGCGGCCGGGGCGCCGGGTCGGCCTCGCCCAGCGCGCCGACCCGTTCCGCCAGGCGCAGCAGCCTGCGGACCTTGTCGTCGACGGCCTCCCCGGGCACCTCGCCGGACTCCACCGCCCGGAGCAGCCGCTCGCCCCATACGCCGTCCGGTCCCGGCATCGCCAGGTCCTGGGCGGCGAGCGCGGTCTCGACGGTGGTGCGTACGGCGCCCCAGTCCGACACCACGAGACCGTCGAAGCCCCACTCCCCCTTGAGCGGTTCGGCGAGCAGTGCGCTCGCGGTCATCGTCGAGCCGTTGACGCTGTTGTAGCCGGACATCACGGCCCATACCCCGGCGTCGACCGCCGCCTCGAACGGCGCCAGGTAGAGCTCGCGCAGGGCGCGCTCGCCCACGCGGACGTCGACCGTCAGACGGTCGGTCTCGGAGTCGTTGGCGACGTAGTGCTTGGCGGTGGCGGCCACACCGTGCGCCTGTATCCCGCGGATGAGCGCGGCGCCCGCGCGGCCGGCCAGTTCCGGATCCTCGGCCAGGCACTCGAAGTGCCGGCCGCCCAGGGGCGAGCGGTGGAGGTTCAGGGTCGGTGCGAGTACGACGTGCACTCCCTTGTCCCGTGCCTCCTGGGCTAGCACGCCCCCGAGCCGCTCGATCACCGTCTCGTCCCACATCGCGCCGAGCGCCGATGCGGACGGCAGCAGTGCCGATGTCCTGCGCTCGTCCCACGCCTGTCCCCGTACGCCCGCCGGGCCGTCCGAGGTCACGAGCTCCCCCAGGCCCACGGCTGGTTCTGCCGCTGTGCGCCAGGTGGTGGCCCCGGTCAGCAGCCGTACCTTCTGCGCCAGACTCAGCTTCTCCGCCAGGCGCGCGATCTCTTCGTCGGTCATCTTCGCTCCCTCCCCTGCCGCTCTCTTGGAGAGCGCTCTCCACAGGATCGGGAACGGCAGTGATCCGTGTCAATGCGTGGGCCGGATCCCGTCGATCACCGCGGGGACGCCGTCTGCGCGCGGGGAGCAGGAGGCCACCGCGGCCTCCTGCTCCCCGCGCTGCGAAGGATCAGCTGTAGATGCCGAACTCATAGAGCGAATAGCCGTATCCGGTGCCGCGCGCCGTGCCGTTCACCCGGACGTAGCGACCCGCGCCGCTGACGTCGAAGTCGTCGACACCGCCGTTGCCGTTCGTCTCCTCGTGGACGGTCCGCCAGTTCTGGCCGTCGTCCGAGGTCTGGATCGTGTACGCCTTCGCGTACGAAGCCTCCCAGTTGAGCTGCACGTGCTTGAAGGCCTGGCTCGTACCGAGGTCGACCTGGAGCCACTGCGGGTCGCTCCAGTCACTGGCCCAGCGGGTGTCGTTCTTGCCGTCGACGGCATTGGCCGCGGGGCACGGGCAGTCGCCGCTCCCCGGCTGGTACGTGGAGGCCGTCGCCGTCTTGCCGACCGCGATGTTCGTGCCGTTCACGGGCGGCGGGACGACCCGTACCGAGCGCGTCTCGACGCCGACGTTGCCCTTGCCGTCGGTGGCCTTGACGTAGACCTTCCACACGCCGGGCCGGTCGGGAGCCGTCACTTTGAGCCTGCCGCCGCCGAGGTCGGTCACCGGCAGGGGGGTGAGGGCCTTGCCCTGGTCGATGTACATGCTGTTGACCAGGACCTCGTAGGAGATCTGGTCGCCGTCGGGGTCGGTGACCTGCGTGTTGAGCGTGAGGTCGCCGCCCGCGGGGACCTTGGCGGCATCGCCGTCGACGCTCATCGACGCGATGACGGGCGGGGTGTTGTCGTGGCTGGTGTCCGCTCCGTACGCCTTCTTGACCGCGTAGTACGAGAGCCGCTTCTGGCCCGCGGGGATGAGGTTGAACCAGATGCCGCCGAAGTCGTACTCGGTGCCGTAGTGGAACATCGTGGCGCCGAGCGCGACGCCCTTGTGCCCGGTGACGCAGTTCCAGGCCTTGGTGTAGCCGGCGGCCTTGGCCTGGTCGGTGGGCTCCTCGGGGACGCCGTTGGCGTCGTCGGGCACCTCCCACTCCCCTGCGGGCCCGGTCTCGGTGACGATGTACGGCTTGGTGTAACCGCCTTGCTCCCAGGCGGACTTCACATCGCAGACCGCGTTGTATGCGTTGACCGCGTACAGGTCGAGGTCGGGGGCGTTCTTCTTGTAGTAGGGCCAGGCGCCGACCCAGGCGTCGGTCGAGGTGACCGGGTGGTCGGGGTCGACCGCGTGGATCTTCTTGGTGATGTCGTTGACGAGGGTCGTGTAGGCGTCACGCTGCTTCTCCAGCTCGTCGCCGCTGTAACAGTTCTGCAGACCGAGCACCGACTCGTTGCCGACGTTCCACATCAGCACGCCCGGGTTGTCCTTGTAGGTGTCCACCCACTTCGGGAACTCGGCGAGCATCTGGTTCTTGTAGTCGGTGTCCGTCAGGTAGTTGACGCATCCGCCGCTGCCCGGACCGCCGCCCGGCTGTAGCCAGAAGCCCGCGATGACCTTCACACCATGGCTCGCGGCCGAGTCGAAGAGCGGTTTGCTGGAGGCATCGGTGCCCCAGGTGCGGATCGTGTTCACGCCCATGGACTGCAGGTCGGGCATGTACTTCTCGGCGTCCGCGACCGACGGGCCCCAGGTCAGGCCCTTGATCTGGTACGGGGAACCGTTGACGCTCAGCTCCCAGTTGCCCTGGGATCCCGTCACCTTGACCACGGTGCCCGCGGCGTGCGCGTGCTGGGCGGGCAGGGCGAGCGCACCGGCTGCGAGCAGGCCCGCGGTGAGGGGGGCCGCGATGCGACGACGGGATGCGTGGGGTTTGTACATACCTGGTCTCCTTGTGGGGCGGAGGTCATGAGGGGGAGGTCAAACGAGGTGATGCGCGCCCGAGTGGGGAGAGCGCTCCCCGTGACGGCTCCGGCAGAGCGCGGGACCGTCACGGGAAGACGCCCTGTCAGGCGCTGCTCCCGGTCAGGGGAGTTCGTACTTGTCGTTGAGCACCGCGCCGGCCGCGGGGTGGTTCTGGTCGTAGCCGCGCGTGTCGCACTGCAGTCCTCCGACGACGCAGTGGTCCACCATCGCCTTCAGCGTGCGGTCGTCCCACGCGTTGAAGAAGTCGTAGTGGAAGGAGTGGCCGGTGCCGCTCGCCAGTCTGACCTGCGAGAGGTCCCCGTTGATGGGGAAAGCCATCTTGAACTCGATCATCGGCAGGGCCACCGGGTGGTCCGCCGGGCACGCGTTGTTGTTCGTGCCGGGCACGACGATCGTGTACGCCATGTGGCTCTTGTGGTCCGGCGTGTCCAGGTACTTGCCGTCCCAGCAACTGGGTGCCTGGAACCGGATGTTGAGCTTGACGTCCTGCGTCGTGGGGCAGTTCTGCGGGAACTCGACGTTGAAGAAACTGTTCCCGCACTCCCATCCCTCGACGAAACCGGGGTGGTGGCGGAACTCGTCCGCCGTCTGCATCGGGCTGCCGACCACGAACCGCAGCCCCTTGGGGAAGGGCCTGACGCTCCTGTAGTCGGTGACGCCCGCCTTGTAGTAGATGGTCTGCTCGCCGACGGGGAGCACAGGCGTGTTGCCGTTGAGCAGGGTGGGCATCCAGTACCCGGACTTGTCCCCGGGTGCCAGACAGCTGGTGGAGCCCGCGCCCAGGGAGGCCGTGGTGCTGTTGGCGTCGGTGGTCGTGTTCCCCATGAAGGTGTGGTCGTGGGACTTGCCGGGCTGGCCCGGATAGACGATCGGGTCGTCCGGCTTGGTGTGCGTCACCGTGCAGTGGGCCTGGAACTCGTGGAAGTAGGCGGGGGGCGGCTCCTTCGTGGACGGGTCTACGCCGGTCACCGGCGGGTTCGCGGGGATGTAGCCGTCGCCGTCCGGGTCGTCGCCGGAGGCGACCGTGGACGCCGCCATCACATGACCTGCGTGCGACGCCGCCGACTGCTCGGCCGAACTCTTCGATCCCTGAGCCGCGTTGGCGTTCATCGCCATGCCGCCCACGCCGAGCGAGGTCAGCAAGAGCGCGCCGGATATCAGGAACCCTGAGACGATCTTCGATCTCCGTGCCATGGAGACCTCCTGCCATGTCAGTACGGAACCTCGAGGGGGGTTGGAGGCGGTCCCTGGGGGCCGAGTACACACCCGGGGACCGCCCTTGGGTTGTGCGCTCTCATGCAGCGAGGCGTATGGGAGAGCGCTCTCCCCGCTCGGAGTGTTCCGGCGATGACGCGACCGTGTCAAGAGTCGATGAACGTCTCGTTAAGAGCGGTACGGGGCTGGGACGGCCGTGAGCTGCGCAGGGCGTGCCAAGGAATTCCGTGCCGTACGAGACCGCGCACCCCTCCCGCACCACCGCGGGATCCGCCGGGCGAGCGCCGTCGCCGCGTCGGCCGCCATCGCCAACTCCCGTAAAACTTCGGCCACTCTGGACTCAACTCTTGACGCCTCGTTCACACGGATGAACCATTCGACCGCAAGAGAGCGCTCCCTCAACAGTCATTCGTTCAAGTTCTGAACCAGGAGAGCCACCATGTCCACTCCCCCCACGGACAGTTCGACCCCCCGCACCGCGCCGGCCCCAGGACGCAGGGCGGTCCTCGGCGCGATCGCCGTGTCGGCCGCCGCGCCGGCCCTCATGTCCCTCGCCACCCCCGCAGCGGCGGATTCCTCCGTACGGACCCCGGCCGACGTCCTGCCCGGCGGCGGCGACCTCGGGCCGAACGTCATCGTCTTCGACCCCTCCACCGCCGACATCCAGACCAGACTCGACGAGATCTTCAAGCAGCAGGAGTCCGCGCAGTTCGGCACGGGTCGCTACGCGCTGCTGTTCAAGCCGGGCACGTACAACGGACTCAACGCCCAGCTCGGCTTCTACACCTCGATCGCGGGCCTGGGCCTCTCCCCCGACGACACGCTGATCAACGGTGATGTGACCGTCGACGCCGGCTGGTTCAACGGCAACGCCACCCAGAACTTCTGGCGCTCGGCGGAGAACCTCGCGCTCAAGCCGGTCAGCGGGACCAACCGGTGGGCCGTCGCGCAGGCCGCCCCGTTCCGCCGTATGCACATCAAGGGCGACCTCAACCTCGCCCCCGCGGGCTACGGCTGGGCCAGCGGCGGCTACATCGCCGACTCTCGTATCGACGGGCAGGTGAACCCGTACTCCCAGCAGCAGTGGTACACCCGCGACAGCACCGTGGGCGGCTGGGGCAACGCCGTGTGGAACATGGTGTTCTCGGGCGTCGAGGGCGCACCCGGGCAGAGCTTCCCCGACCCGCCGTACACCACGCTCGACACCACACCCGTCTCGCGCGAGAAGCCGTTCCTGTATCTCGACGGCGCCGACTACAAAGTGTTCCTGCCGGAGAAGCGGACCAACGCGCGCGGCACCACCTGGGGCGCAGGCACACCGCGCGGCACCTCGCTGCCACTGAGCCAGTTCTACGTGGCCCAGCCCGGCGTCAGCGCCGCCACCCTCAACGCCGCCCTGGCCCAGGGCCTCAACCTCCTCCTGACGCCCGGCATCTACCACCTCGACGCCACGGTCCAGGTCGACCGCGCGGGCGCCGTCGTCCTCGGGCTCGGCTACGCCACCCTGATCCCTGACAACGGTGTCACCGCGCTGAAGGTGGCCGACGTGGACGGCGTACGGCTCGCCGGTCTCCTCATCGACGCAGGACCCGTCAACTCCCCCACCCTCCTGGAGATCGGCCCGCAGGGCGCCGGCGCGGACCACTCGGCCGATCCGATCACCGTCCAGGACGTCTTCGTCCGCATCGGCGGCGCGGGTGCGGGCAAGGCCACCACCAGCATCGTCGTCAACAGCCGCCACACCATCGTCGACCACACCTGGATCTGGCGCGCCGACCATGGAGCAGGAGTCGGCTGGGAGACCAACCGCGCCGACTACGGACTCCGGGTCAACGGGGACGACGTCCTGGCCACCGGCCTGTTCGTCGAGCACTTCAACAAGTACGACGTCCAGTGGTCCGGACAGCGCGGGCGCACGATCTTCTTCCAGAACGAGAAGGCGTACGACGCCCCGAACCAGGCCTCGGTCCAGGACGGCGACGTCAGGGGATTCGCCGCCTACAGGGTCGACGACTCCGTGACCGACCACGAGGGCTGGGGACTCGGGAGCTACTGCAACTTCACCGCCGACTCGACCATCGTCCAGGAGCACGGCTTCGCCGCACCGAACACACCGGGAGTGAAGTTCCACGGCCTGCTGGTCGTCTCGCTCGGCGGGATGGGCCAGTACGCGCACGTCGTCAACAGCACCGGCTCCGCCACCTCGGGGACGTCGACCGTGCCGTCCACGGTGGTCTCCTACCCCTGATCCGACTCCGATCCGACCAGGACCGCCCGGTCAGCTCAGCAGCCGCTCCAGATCGGCCAGTTCGTCCTCGTCGAAGGGCTCCGCGTCCAGGATTCCGAGGTTCTGGTCCAGCTGGGCCACGCTGCTCGCGCCGATGAGCACGGACGTGACGCGCGCATCACGCAGCACCCAGGCGAGTGCCAGCTGGGCCAGCGTCCTGCCGTGGGCGACGGCGTGCTTGTTCAGGGCGTGCAGCAGAGCCATCTTCTGCTCGGACAGCGCCTCGGGCTTGAGGAAGTGCCCGACGGCCGCCCTGGAGTCGGCGGGAATACCGGCCAGGTAACGGTCCGTCAACTGCCCCTGCGCCAGCGGGGAGAAGGCGATGACTCCGGCGCCCTCCTCGGCGGACGCGGCGATCAGTCCGTTCTTCTCGACGGTGCGGTCCAGCATGTTGTACGCATGCTGGTTGATCAGCAGCGGGGTGCCGAGGCCCTTGAGGATCCCGGCTGCTTCCCTCATCTTCTCGGGCGGGTAGTTGGAGAGTCCGGCGTACAGAGCCTTGCCCTGCCGCACCGCCGAGTGCAGCGCACCCATCGTCTCTTCCAGCGGGGTGTCCGGGTCGTAGCGGTGCGAGTAGAAGACGTCGACGTAGTCGAGGCCCATCCGGGCCAGCGACTGGTCGAGGCTGGCCAGCACGTACTTGCGGGAGCCGAATTCGCCGTACGGTCCCGCCCACATGTCGTATCCCGCCTTGGTCGCGATGAACAGCTCGTCGCGGTAGGGGCGGAAGTCCTGTGCGTACACGGTGCCGAAGTTGGCCTCGGCACTGCCGTACGGCGGACCGTAGTTGTTGGCGAGGTCGAAGTGGACTACGCCACGGTCGAAAGCGCGGCGCAGTACGGCGCGCTGCGACTCCAGCGGGGAGGTGTCGCCGAACCGGTGCCACAGTCCGAGGGAGACCTTGGGCAGCAGCACACCGCTGCGGCCGCAGCGCGTGTACTGCATTCCACTCGTGTAGCGGTCGTCGGCGGCGAGGTAGTGCGGGGATGTCATGCTCGGTCTCTCCCTGTGGTGCTGCCTGCAGGCCCCCGTGTCAGGGCCGGGGAGCGGCGTCCAGCTCCCGCTTGATCCTGCCCAGGGTCCTGTCGATATTGCCGACCTGGAACGAGGCGAAGGTCTGCCCCCCGGTGGCGATCCGGTCGAACACATTGGCCACTACCGTAGGCCAGGACCGGCGGTCGTCGGTCCAGGTCTCCGTGACCCGCGTCGCCGATCCGGCTTCCTCGAACCGGTACTCCCAGGTGGCGATCCTGGCGCGGAGCCGCGGACGCTTGAGCCCGATCGCGTGGACGCGGAAGGCGAAGGCCCTGCCCGGGTCGGCCTCGGTGACCGTGCAGCGGGTGGTCCAGCGGAACGCACCGCGCTTGTTGTGCCCGTCGAAGGCCGTGCCGACGCGGGCAGGGGCGTCGGGTTCGGGCAGGGTCGCCCCGAGATTCTCCGGGCTCCAGCGCCCCATCTGCGCGGGCCGGCTGATCTGTTCGTACACCGCGGAAGGTGACGCCTCGACCACGATGCTGCGGGAGACGGTGAACGTACGGGTCATGACCACTCCGATCCTCGGCCCATGACCCTACTAGCCGGTAGGGAGGTTGTCATGACCGCACTCGTCAGAGAGCCGCCAGCCGCTCGGTGAGCTTGTCGAGCGACTGGTACGTCGCTCCGAGGAGGGCGACGTGCTTCCAGTGGAGCGTGCCGTCCGGGGCGATCAGGAAGACCGACCGGCGTACGCCGATACCCGGCGCGGCGATGCCGAACATTCGGGCCACGGCGCGGTCCGTGTCGGCGAGCAGCGGCATCCGCAGACCGTGTGCCTGCGCGAACGACTCATGACTGTCCACGTCCTGGGGGCTGATCCCCCAGACGTCGGCCCCCAGCGCCTCGAATGCCTCGAACCCGCTGGAGTAGGAGCACAGCTGCTTCGTGCAGACAGTCGTGTTGTCGCCCGGATAGAAGGCCAGCACCAGCGGGCGCCCCCGCTGCGAGGAGAGTTCGTAATCACCCCGTACGAACTCACCGTCCTTGAGACGTCCGCCGGGAAGGCTGAATTCGGGTACGGGCCGGCCCAGCGCGGTCGACGGCGTCATAGAGAGGCTCCAGTTCGTTCGAAAGGGTCCGGGCGATCGTACGGGCCAGGTGCTGACCTGCGGACTCGGCGTCGATATTCATCCCATCGGGTGATCGACCAAGCCGTCAGGGCCGTGGCTCCGAATCAACGGTGCGAGCGCAGGAAGAACGGCACTCGAGACCGCTCACCCCCGCAAGGAGCACACCATGAGCACCAGCATCCGCCTCCGCCGCGTGGCCG
>NZ_JAFLRJ010000352.1 GCF_017315755.1 Streptomyces beijiangensis | reverse complement strand
GGAGGGGCTTGATTTGGGCTGGTGTGGGATGGATTTGAGCTGGTGGCGGGTCGATTTGGGTTGGTGGCAGGGGGATTTGGGCTGGTGGCGGATGGATTTGGGCTGGTGGCAGGGCGATTGGAGCTGGTGACAGGCGAATTTGGGCTGGTGGCAGGGCGATTTGAGCTGGTGACAGGTGCATTTGAGCTGGCGGTGGATGGGTTTGGCTGGGCCGTCGGCCAGTTGTCCCAGTCCGCCAGATCCGAATCCTGCTCCTGCTCCATCTCAGGGGCCAGGTCCCCATCCCGGCCCCAGCCCAGGTCCTGGGTCGTGGCCAGGTCCCGGTCCGAATCCCAGCTTTGCTCCTCCGCACGGACATGTTCCAGCTCCTCCGGGCGTTCCAGGTGTGCCAGCACCAGGTCCGCTGCCGCCCTCCTTCGTGCCGTTGCCGCCTCGTCCAGGGGCAGGGGCCAGGCATGGTCCTTTGCCGCCTCCAGCAGGGCCGGGTTCTCCTCGTTCTCCTCCGGCGCATCCGTCCAGACCTCGATCTCGCCGAGGCCGGCCTCGCAGTGCTCGTACAGCGCGTACAGGAAGTCCGAGGGGCCGCGCGGCTTCTTCTGTGTCGGGCCCCACCAGTGCGCGGAGCCGAGCAGCAGGGAACGCGGGCGCGTGAAGGTCACGTAACCCAGACGCAGTTCCTCCGTGTGCTGGTGGCGCTTCATCGCCACCTTGAACCCCGCGATCCCCCTCGCGTCCCACGCCCCGACGTCGGGGAGCGTCCCCGCGTCCCCGCGCAGCGCGTGCGGCAGCACCTGTGGCTGGGCCGTCCAGGACTCCCGTCCCTGCTCGCTCGGGAACTGCTTCGCGACCAGGCCGGGGACGACCACCACATCCCACTCCAGGCCCTTGGCCTTGTGTGCCGTGAGGACCTTCACCGTGTTCTCGCCGCCGGGCAGGGCGTTGTCCAGGCCCTTCTCGTACTGCGCCGCCGTGTGCAGGAAGCCGAGGAAGGCCAGCAGGGACGCCTCGCCGTCCAGCGACGCGAAGCCCGCCGCCGTGTCCAGGAAGTTGGAGAGGGTCTCGCGGCGGCGGGCCGCCAGTGCGTGCGGCGAGGCCGACAGTTCCACCTCCAGGCCCGTCGTCGCGAGGACCCGGTGCAGTACGTCCATGAGCGGGTCCGCCAGGGACCGCCGCAGGTCGCGCAGTTCGGCCGCGAGCCGCGCGAAGCGCACCCTGGCCTCGGTGGAGAAGGGAAGTCTGTCGTCCTCGCCGCCCGAGCCACCCGAGCCACCCGAGCCACCGGATCCGCCCGAGCCCCCCACGTCCAGGAAGGTGTCCAGCGCGTCCGCCAGCGAGATCACCTCGGACGGGTCCACCCCCTCGACAGCGTCCGCGAGCCGCTGGTCCGCATCGTCGTCGGCGGCCCCCGTGTCGTACCGCACGAGCAGCCTCGCCCGGCGGCCGAGCAACGCCAGGTCGCGCGGGCCGATCCGCCAGCGCGGTCCGGTCAGCAGCCGTACCAGCGAGGCGTTCGCGCCCGGGTCCTGCAGAACCTCGCAGTACGCCACCAGGTCCGCGATCTCGGGGAGATGGAGCAGCCCGGACAGGCCGACGACCTCGACGGGGACGTCCCGGGCGACCAGCGCCCCCTGGATCACGGCGAAGTCGCCCGCCGTGCGGCACAGCACCGCGATCTCGCCCGGCTCCTTGCCCGTGCGCACCAGATGGGCGATGGAGTCGGCGGCCCAGTCGATCTCTTCTTCGTGCGTACGCAGCAGGGCGCACCGCACCATCCCCTCGCGCTCGGCGCCGGGCGCGGCCCGCAGTGCCTCCACCCCGGCGTGCATCGCGCGCAGCGGTGCGGCGAGGCCGTTGGCGAGGTCGAGGAGGCGGCCGCCGCTGCGGCGGTTCTCGCTGAGCGAGAAGCGTTCGGCGGGGCGCCCGTCGGCGTACGGGAAGTGTTCGGGGAAGTCGTCCAGGTTGGCGACGGAGGCGCCCCGCCATCCATAGATCGCCTGGCAGGGGTCGCCGACCGCCGTCACCGCGTGCCCGCTGCCGCCGCCGAACAGGCCCGACAGCAGCAGCCGCTGGGCCACCGACGTGTCCTGGTACTCGTCGAGAAGCACCACCCGGAACTCGTCCCGCAGGATCGAGCCCACCTCGGGCCGGGTCCGTGCGAGCTCGGCCGAGAGTGCGATCTGGTCGCCGAAGTCGAGGAGGTCGCGGCCCTGCTTGGCCTTCCGGTAGCGCTCCACCAGGTCGAGGAGCTCACGCCGGGCCTCGGCCGCCTCCGGCACCTTGCGCAGGTCCGCGTTGGAGAGCCTGACTCCCTGAAGGAGCTCCAGCAGTTCGGTGTCGTACGCCCGAAGCCGCTCCGGCTCCGCCAGATGTTCGGACAGCTCGCCGTCGAGCGCCAGCAGATCACTCACCAGCGATACGAACGACCTGGTCAGCGCGGGATACGGTCCCGGCGCCTCCCGCAGCACCCGTGCCGCCAGCTGATAGCGCGTCGCGTCCGCGAGCAGGCGGGCGCTGGGTTCAAGGCCTATCCGCAGCCCGTGGTCGGTCAGGAGCTGTCCGGCGAAGGCGTGGTACGTCGAGATCCGGGGCTCGCCCGGAGGGTTGTCCGGGTCGATCGCGTCCGGGTCGGTCACCCCTGCCCGCACCAGCGCTTTCCGTACGCGCTCGGCCAGCTCCCCCGCGGCCTTGTTGGTGAAGGTCAGTCCGAGGACCTGCTCGGGCGCCACCTGCCCGGTCCCCACGAGCCACACCACCCGCGCGGCCATCACCGTCGTCTTCCCCGAACCGGCCCCGGCCACGATGACCTGCGGCGCGGGCGGTGCCGTGATGCAGGCCGTCTGCTCCGGGGTGAACGGGATGCCGAGGAGTTCGTTGAGCTGCTCGGGGTCGGTGATACGTGCGGTCACTCGGGCAACGCTAGCGGCCCCCACTGACAACCGCCCTCACTCCACGATCTGGCGCCCCTCGGGCTGCGCACTGCACGACCCCCGGAAGGTGCAGTGCGCGCAGTGCGTCCCGGTCGACGGCGTGAACCGCTCGTCGAGCACCTTCCCCGCCGCCGTGGCGAGCAGGTCCCCGACCCACTCCCCCACCAGCGGTTCCTGCCCCTGCACCTTCGGGAGGTCGTCGCCGCCGTCCTTCTTGGCCGCCGCCTGCCGCAGCTGTACGAGTTCGGCGCCGCCCGCAGCGGGGCGCTGCCCGCCGAAGATCTCGTCGACGGCTCCTTCCCGTACCGCCAGCTGATAGACCGCGAGCTGCGGATGGTGCGCGACCTCGTCCTTCGTCACCGTGGACTTGCCGGTCTTGAAGTCGACGACGTACGCACGCCCCTCCGCGTCCGTCTCGACGCGGTCCATGGAGCCGCGGATACGGACCTCGTACGCGCCCGCCTCCAGCGTCACGTCGAAGCCGTGCTCGGTGGCCACGGGGGTGCGGGCCGCCCGGTCCATCACATGCCAGCGCAGGAAGCGCTCCAGGGCGTTGCGCGCGTTCTCCTTCTCCTGCACGGACTTCCAGGGGGCGTCGAAGGCGAGCCCGTCCCACACGGAGTCGAGCCGCTCCATCAGGACGGCGAGGTCGGCCGGCGTACGCCCCGAGGCGACCTCGTCGGCCAGGACGTGCACCACGTTCCCGAACCCCTGAGCCGCTGTGGCGGGCTCGTCCGCCTTGACCTCCCTGCCCAGGAACCACTGCAGGGAGCAGGTGTTGGCCAGCTGGTCGAGCGCACTGCCGGAGAGTGCGACAGGTTCGTCGCGGTCGCGGAGCGGGACGGCGGAGCGCGTCGGTTCGTACAGGCCCCACCAGCGGTAGGGGTGCGCGGAGGGTACGAGCGGCTGGCCCTCCTCGTCGGCGAGCGCGGCCAGGCGTGCCAGGCGGTGGGCCGCCGCCTCCCGGAGCGTCTGCGACGCGTGCGGGTCGACGGTGGTGGCGCGCAGCTCGGCGACGAGGGCGGCGACGGCGAGGGGGCGGCGCGGGCGGCCCGTCACGTCCTTCGGCTCGACGCCCAGTTCGGCCAGGAAGCGGGACGGCTGGTCGCCGTCGTCGGCCGGGGCCTTGACCGCGGTGACGACCAGACGCTCGCGGGCGCGGGTGGCGGCCACGTAGAAGAGGCGGCGCTCCTCGGAGAGGAGCGCTCCCGGAGTGAGGGGTTCCGCGAGGCCGTCGCGCCCGATCCGGTCCGCCTCCAGGAGGGAGCCACGGCGGCGCAGGTCAGGCCAGAGTCCTTCCTGCACTCCGGCGACGACCACCAGGCTCCACTCCAGGCCCTTGGAGCGGTGCGCGGTCATCAGCCGTACGGCATCGGGCCGCAGGGCCCGCCGGGTGAGGGTGTCGGCGGCGATGTCCTGGGCGTCCAGCTCCTCAAGGAAGTTGAGCGCGCCCCGCCCGCCGGTGCGCTCCTCGGCGCGCGCGGCGGTGTCGAACAGCGCGCACACCGCGTCGAGGTCGCGGTCCGCGTTGCGGCCGCCCGCTCCGCCGCGCAACGCGGACCGCTGGAGCCGCTGCGGCCAGGACGTCCCGTTCCACAGCTCCCACAGGGCCCGCTCGGCGGTCCCGCCCTCCGTGAGGACCTGCCGGGCGCCTGCGAGGAGCTTGCCGAGCCGCTGGGCACCGCGCGCGTACGAGGCGTCGTGCACGACGAGCCGCTCGGGCTCGGCGACCGCGCGGGCGAGGAGTTCGTCGGACGGCGGCGGTACGCGATTGCCACCGGCCCTCTCCTCGTCGCGCAGCGCCCGCCCGAGCTTGCGCAGATCGGCGGCGTCCATCCCGCCGAGCGGCGAGGCCAGCAGCTCCAGGGCCACTTCGGTCCGCAGCCGGCTGTCCGGTTCCTGCACGGCATCGGCCACCGTCCGCAGCGCGAGCAGCAGCGGGGCGACCGCCGGTTCGTGGCGCAGCGCCAGGTCGTCGCCGTCGATGTCCAGGGGTACGCCCGCCGAGGTCAGCGCCCTGCGCACGGCCGGGATGGAGCGTCCGCCCGCCCTCACCAGGACGGCCATCTCGCCCCAGGGCACGCCCTCCTCCAGATGGGCCCTGCGCAGGATGTCCGCGATGTTGTCGAGCTCGGTGCCCGCCGTGGGGTAGGTGTACGCCTCCACCCGGCCCCCCGCCCGTACCGCACCCAGATCCCGGTGTGCCCGTACCTTCTTGGACGGCAGCCGGGTCAGCGGCATCCGCTGGGTCAGCAGCCTCGTGGCCGCGAGGAGCGCGGAGCCGGAGCGCCGGGAGGTCCGCAGGACGGCGACCGGGGCCGGGGATCCGTCGGTGCGGCGGAAGTCGTCGGGGAACCGGAGGATCCCGCCGACGTCCGCGCCCCGGAAGGTGTAGATCGACTGGTCGGGGTCGCCGAAGGCGATCAGGGTCCGGCCGCCGCCGGCCAGCGCCTGCACCAGGCGGACCTGGGCGGGGTCGGTGTCCTGGAACTCGTCGACGAAGACCGTGTCGTACGAACGCCCGAGGTCCGCCTCCTCGACGACCGGGATCGCCCGGTGCACCAGTTCCGCGTAGTCCAGGACGCCCTGCATCTCCAGGACGTCCAGGTACTCCGCCAGGAAGGAGGCGGCCGCATCCCAGTCGGGCCTGCCGATGCGTCTGGCGAAGTCGGCCAGGGTCTCGGGGCGCAGTCCCAGTTCGCGGCTGCGGGCGAGCACGGCCCGTACCTCGTCGGCGAAACCGCGCGTGGTCAGACAGGCGCGGAGCTCGTCGGGCCAGCGGATGTGACCGAGGTCGAGCTGTCCGGCGAGCAGTTCCCGTACGGCGAGGTCCTGCTCGGGTCCGGAGAGGAGCCGCAGCGGCTCGGCGTACAGATCGGCATCCTGGTGCGCCCGTACGACCGCGTAGCAGAAGGAGTGGAAGGTCGTGGCCTGCGGCCCGCGTGCGCCGCCGAGGCGTGCCGCCATGCGGTCGCGCAGTTCGGCGGCCGCCTTGCGGCTGAAGGTGAGGACGAGGATCCGCTCGGGGTCGCCCCCTTCGGCGACGCGGCGTGCCACCGCTTCCACCAGCGTGGTGGTTTTGCCGGTGCCAGGACCGGCGAGAACCAGCAGGGGTCCCGACCCCTCGCCCGCATGGTCAACCACCGCACGCTGCTCTGCGTCCAGAAGAGGAGGATCCACCGGGACCGGCGGGGTACGCACCAGTCGGTACGCGCCCTGGGTCCGTTGCCGTACCCGGTTGGTGGAGGAGGAGCTCACGTGTCGCCGGTCCTGGGGAGTGTGCTGGTGGTGAGAGGGCTGCGCGGGGCGCCTGCGGACGACGCTACGCCAGGTGGTGCGGGGGCCGCAGAGGATCGGTCCGGTACTCCGTACGGTCCTCAGAGCGCCCGCGTGACGCGCGCATGGCGGAAGCTGTCAGACATGAGCCCCGTTGCCGCCGTCCCAGCGCGCCCGCCGCATGTCCAGGCGCGGCAGATGGCCCGCGGCGGCCCGGGAGGCCTCCTTGAGCGGGGTGGACTCGGCGCGGTAGTGGTCCAGGGCGCGGAGCTCGTTGCCGGGCAGCAGGGTGCCGTCGGCGCGGACCACGCGCCACCACGGGGCGCCGCCGCCGTAGAGCGCCATGACCCGGCCCACCTGGCGCGGGCCTCCCTCGGCCAGCCATTCGGCGATGTCGCCGTACGTCATGACGCGCCCCGGCGGAATCATGTCCGCCACTTCGAGGACCTTCTCCGCGTACGCCGGCAGCTCCGGCAACTCCTCCAGCTCGTCGCTCATCCGACCTATCCTGCACCACACCACCGACAGCGCCCGGAACAGCTGTCCAGGCCGGACACGGAGCGTGATTCCTCCCGCAAAGGGGCCCTGATGCCCCCTTGTGTCAGTGCGCCGTGCCACCATCTTCCCGGCAGTAACCAAGGTGGAGCGCATTGATCCGGGATCAGAAGGACACGACGGAGGAGCAGGGCGTGCAGCCAACGACCGCGTCGGCGAGCACTCCCGGCGCCGAGCCGCGCCCGGAAACAGACCCCGGCACGCACTCGGCGACCGAGCCTCCCGCCGACTGCGACGACGCCGCGTCCGGTCACATCGACCGTGTCTCCGGAGACGAGCCCCTCCTCGCCGCCCGGGTGCACCGCCCCTCCGACCTGCTGCGCCTGCTCACCGGCATCCTGGCCATCGCGGTGCTGCTCGCCATCGCCGCCTTCGCCCACGGCACCACCACCGGCCTCGAAGCGGACATCAGCAAGAGCACCGGCGGTACGCCTCCCCTGCTGATCAAGCTCGCGGGCCTGACGTCCTCCATCGCGATACTGATCCTCCCCGTCGCCTTCGCGATCGAGCGCCTGGTCAAGCGTGACGGGCTGCGGATCGCCGACGGGGTCCTGGCCGCCGTCCTCGCGCACGGCGTCTCGCTCGCCACCGACCTCTGGGTCTCCCGCGCAGCCCCCCAGTCGATCACCGACGCCCTCACCCAGCCCATCACCGGCGGCGGCCTCACCGACCCCGTGCACGGCTATCTCGCGCCCGTCATCGCCTATATGACGGCTGTCGGCATGGCCAGACGCCCGCGCTGGCGGGTCGCGCTCTGGGTGGTCCTCCTCGTCAACTCCCTCGCCGTACTCCTCGGCAGCCAGACCACGCCCTTCTCGATCGCCCTCACGATCCTGATCGGCTGGACCGTCGCGTACGGCACGCTGTACGCGGTCGGCTCCCCCAACGTCCGCCCCACCGGCCGCCAGCTCCTGGCGGGCCTGCGCCACGTCGGCTTCAAACCGGTCACCGCGATGCGCGCCGAGGACGTCCCCGACTCCTCCGAGCAGGGCGATCGCGGCCGCCGCTATCTGGTCACCCTGGAGGACGGCCCGCCCCTCGACGTCACCGTCGTCGACCGCGAGCAGCAGGCCCAGGGCTTCTTCTACCGGGTCTGGCGCCGCCTCACCCTGCGCTCCATCTCCACCGGCCGCTCCATCCAGTCGCTGCGACAGGCGCTGGAGCAGGAGGCGCTCCTCGCGTACGCGGCCATCGCCGCCGGCGCCAACGCCCCCAAGCTGATCGCCACCTCCGAGCTCGGCCCGGACGCCGTGATGCTCGTCTACGAGCACCTGGGCGGCCGTTCCCTGGACTCCCTCGCCGACGACGAGATCACCGACGAGCTGCTGCGCAGCGCCTGGCACCAGGCGAAATCGCTCCAGTCGCGGCGGATCGCGCACCGCCGGCTGGTCGGCGACGCGATCTTGGTGGATCGTTACGGCGCGGTCATCGTCACCGATCTGCGGGGCGGCGAGATCGCGGCCGGCGACATCGTGCTCCGGATGGACATCGCCCAGCTGCTCACCACGCTCGGCCTGCGTGCCGGTGCCGAGCGCGCGGTGGCGGCCGCCGTCGCGGTGCTCGGCCCCGACGCGGTCGCCGACAGTCTCCCCCTCCTCCAGCCGATCGCGCTCTCCCGCACCACCCGCTCGACCCTGCGCCAGCTCGCCCGCGAGCGCGCCCAGCGCGAGCGCGAGGCAGTGATAGAGGCCTCGGACGCGGCCCGCCAGACACGGGCCCGCAGCAACACCAACGAGGTGGCCCCGGCCGATTCGCGCAAGGACGTACGCGCGGAGAAGAAGGCCGAGAAGGAGGCCATCGACGACGCGCTGGAGAACGCCCGCGAGGAGGATCTGCTCACCCAGATCCGCCACCAGGTCCTGCTGATCCGTCCGCAGGCGCCGGTCGAACCGGTCCGTCTGGAGCGCATCAAGCCACGGACCCTGATCAGCCTGATCGCCGGGTCGGTCGCCGCGTACTTCCTCTTCACGCAGATGGCGAACATCCCCTTCCACGATCTGCTGCAGCAGACGCAGTGGGGCTGGGTCATCGCCGCTGTCTTCTTCTCCGCGTTCAGCTACGTCGCGGCGGCGATGAGCCTGCTCGGCTTCGTCCCGGAGAACGTGTCCTTCTTCCGTACGATCCTGGCGCAGATCTCCGGCTCGTTCGTGAAGCTGGTCGCCCCGGCGGCGGTCGGTGGCGTCGCGCTCAACACGCGCTTCCTGCAGCGCTCGGGGATCCGGCCAGGGCTGGCGGTGGCGAGCGTCGGCGCGTCCCAGCTCTTCGGCCTGGCCAGCCACATCACGCTGCTGATGGTCTTCGGCTACATCACCGGTACGGAGTCCACGGCGGACCTCTCCCCCTCGCGGACGGTGATCGCCGGTCTCCTCACGGCGGCGGTCCTGGCGCTGGTGGTGACGGCGGTCCCGTTCCTGCGCAAGTTCGTGGTCACGCGGGTGCGTTCGCTGTTCGCGGGGGTCATTCCGCGCATGCTGGACGTACTGCAGCGACCGCGGAAGCTGCTGACGGGCATCGGCGGGATGCTGCTGCTGACGGCGACGTTCGTGATGTGCCTGGACTCCTCGATCCGTGCGTTCGGCGAGGGCAACAACCTGAGTTACGCCTCGATCGCGGTGGTCTTCCTGACGGCCAACGCGGTCGGGTCGGCGATCCCGACGCCGGGTGGCGTGGGCGCGGTGGAGACGGCGCTCACCACGGCGCTGGTGATCGCGGGGCTGCCGGCGGGGGTGGCGGGGGCGGCGGT
>NZ_JAFLRJ010000351.1 GCF_017315755.1 Streptomyces beijiangensis | reverse complement strand
TCTCGGCCACCGCGGGGGCGCTGTATCTGACGATCCCCCACCTCGGCGGCGGCCACCGCATCCCGTTCCTGGCGCTGGCCGCAATGGCGGCGTGCGCCTGGCCCGCGGCGGGCCGGCTCCCTACCGCGCACCACCAGTCGGGACCGGGCCCGGGTCCCCGCACCCCGCTCCCGTACCTCCGCGGCGGACTCGTCCTGGCGGGCACCATCGCGCTCTGGTCGCTCGCCCAGAACTCCCTCTGGGGTGTCAGCAGCCGGATCGGGCTCGACCAGGCCGGCCTCGGCGAGGTCACCGTCGGCGCGGTCTTCGCGGCCGGGCTCGGCGCGGGCCTCCTCGGCGTGACGGCGGCGAGCGCGCTCGGCGCACGTCTGGGCCGGGCGCTGCCGATCGGCGCGGGCACAGCGGTCATCGCCGGCTGCATCGCGCTGGCCGCGTCCGCCCACGACCTGGCGTCCTTCGCGACGGGCGAGATCGCCTGGAACGCGATCTACCCGGTGGTCCTCTCGTACCTCATCGGCCTGGCCGCTTCGCTGGACCCGCGCGGCCGCTGGGCGGTCCTGGTCGGCTCCGCGTCCTCGCTCGGCACGGCCTGCGGTCCTGTCGCCGGGTCCACGCTCGCCGCGCACGCGGGCTTCCCCGCGATGGGCCAGATCCTCTGCGTGACCCTCCTCCTGCTCGCCGTCCCGATGACGGCGGTCGCCCTGCACACCGCGGGCCGCCCGCTGGTCCCCGGAGCGGTACGCCGCAGGGGCGGCGCAGCAGCGGCGCTGCTGTCGGCGACCACGGGTGCGACGCCCGGTACGGTCCCGCAGCTGGGCGCCCCCGAGCAGCAGGTGACCGAGATCGAGGTCACCGCACTGCCGCCCCGGCCGCTCAAGATCCGTACCCGGCGCGCCGGCGAAAGGGATCAGGCGAAGACGTACGCCTCGACCTCGGCCAGGTAGCGCGCCCGCAGCTCCTCGTCGTCGTCCAGGAAGCTGGCCAGGAAGGAGTTCCTGGCCAGCTCGCGCAGCTGCTCGTCCTTGATCCCGAGTTCGGCGCGGACCGCGTCGAAGGTGTCGCCCGCGTACCCGCCGAAGTAGGCCGGGTCGTCGGAGTTGAGGGTGCACATCAGGCCGACGGCGAGCATCTTGGGCAGCGGGTGGTCGGCGAGGGTGTCGATGGTCCGCAGCCGTACGTTGGAGAGCGGGCAGAGCGTCAGCGGGATGCGCGAGAACACCAGCCGCTTCACGAGCTCCGGGTCCTCCACACAGCGCAGCCCGTGGTCGATGCGCTCCACGCCCAGCACGTCCAGGGCCTCCCAGATGTACGAGGGGTCGCCCTCCTCACCGGCGTGCGCGACGCGGCGCAGCCCGAGCGCGGAGGCCTCCTCGTACACGTCGGCGAACTTCGACGCCGGGTTGCCGACCTCCGCCGAGTCGAGCCCGACCGCGACGAACTTGTCCAGGTACGGAACGGCCGAGTGGAGGGTCTCCATCGCGGACTCGACGGGCTGGTCGCGCAGGAAGCAGAGGATCAGCCGGGTGGAGACCCCGTGCCGCTCCTGGCTCCTGTCCAGCGCCCGCGAGAGCCCGTCGATGACGGTGCCGATCTCCACACCGCGCGCGGTGTGGGCCTGCGGGTCGAAGAAGATCTCCGCGTGCCGCACACCCTGCTCGGCGGCCCGCGCGAGATAGGCGTCGGCGAGCTCCTCGAAGTCCTGCTCGGTCCTGAGCACGGCCATCAGCGCGTAGTACAGATCCAGGAAGGACTGCAGGTCGTCGAAGGCGTACGCGCTCCGCAGCTCTTCGGCGGTGGCGTACGGCAGCTCGACGCCGTTGCGTGCGGCGAGCGCGAAGGCGAGCTCGGGCTCCAGGGTGCCCTCGATGTGCAGGTGCAGCTCGGCCTTGGGGAGGGGTGCGGGATGTGACATCCCAAAAGCGTAGGTCAGAGACGCTTGGGAAGCGGAATCCGGTCGAGGTCGCGGGCGACGGTGAGCTCGCCCTCGTACCCCGCGGCCCGCGCCTGCCGCTCGAACTCCTCCGGGTCGGAGTAGCGCTGCGAGAAATGGGTCAGTACGAGATGACGCACACCCGCGTCCCGGGCGACCCGCGCAGCCTGCCCCGCGGTCAGATGCCCATGATCCTTGGCCAGCCGCACATCCTCGTCCAGGAACGTCGACTCGATGACGAGCAGATCGCACCCCTCGGCCAGCGCGAAGACCCCGTCGCAGAGCCGCGTATCCATCACGAACGCGAACCGCTGCCCGCGCCGCACCTCGCTGACCTGCTCCAGCGTGATGTCGCCGACGGCGCCCTCGCGCTGCAGCAGCCCGACGTCGGGTCCCCTGATCCCGGCCTCTGCGAGCTTCTCGGGCAGCATCCGCCGCCCGTCGGGCTCGACGAGCCGGTAGCCGTACGACTCGACGGGATGCGAGAGCCGCCGCGCTTCAAGGCGGTACGAGGGGGTCTCGGCCAGCACCCCGCCTTCGCCGTCCACGGGAGCCTGCACGAGCTGCACGGACTCGCGGTAGGCGGTGGAGTACCGCAGCCGCTCGAAGAAGTGCCGCCCGCTCGCCGGATAGTGCGCCGTGACGGGATGCGGAACCTGATCCAGGTTGATCCGCTGGATGACACCGGCGAGCCCCAGCGAGTGATCGCCGTGGAAGTGCGTGACGCACATCCGGTCGATGTCGTGCGCGGCGACGCCCGCGTGCAGCATCTGCCGCTGCGTGCCCTCACCGGGATCGAACAGGATCCCCTGGCTGTCCCAGCGCAGGAAGTAGCCGTTGTGGTTGCGGTGCCGGGTCGGGACCTGGCTGGCGGTCCCGAGCACGACCAGCTCTCGTACGGACAACGCGCTTATCCGGGCGGCCAGTTGAGACCGCGCCCGCCGAGCACATGGGCGTGCGCGTGGAAAACGGTCTGTCCGGCGCCTGCGCCGGTGTTGAAGACGACCCGGTAGCCGTTCGCCTCGATCTTCTCGTCGGCGGCGACCTGTCCGGCCTCCCGCAGCACGTCCGCGGCGATCTGCGGTTCGGCGGCGGCGAGCGAAGCGGCGTCCGGGTAGTGGACCCGGGGAATCACCAGGATGTGCGTCGGCGCCTGCGGGTTGATGTCGCGAAAGGCGACGGTGGTCTCGCTCTCCCGCACGAAGGTCGCCGGGATGTCCCCCGAGACAATCTTGCAGAACAGGCAGTCGGTCTGCGGCTCTCCCGCCATGACCCGCCCTCCTCGGTCGCTGGTGATCGGTTGTGCCGGAAGCCTATCGGGCGGATACGGGGGCGGGGGCGGGGGCGCGGTTCCTTGCCACCCCCGCCTCACGGCCCGTCACAGCCCCGGCAGCTCCGGCGCCTTCTTCGCCGGGTTCGTCTCCAGCTCCGCCAGCGCGATCCTGATCGCCTCGTCGAGCTGGGGGTCGCGGCCCGCCGCATGGTCCTGCGGGGTCATGACCACCTCGACGTCCGGGTCGACGCCGTAGTTCTCGACGCCCCAGCCCTGTCCTTCCAGCCAGAAGGAGTACTTGGGCTGGGTGACCAGCGTCCCGTCGACGAGCCGGTAGCGGCTGTCGATGCCGATGACGCCGCCCCAGGTGCGGGTGCCGACCACCGGGCCGATCTTCAATGCCTTGATCGCGGCGTTCACGATGTCCCCGTCCGAGCCGGAGAACTCGTTGGCGACGGCGACCACCGGACCGCGCGGCGCGTCCGCCGGATAGCTGAAGGGCTGCATCCCGCGCGGCAGGTCCCAGCCGACGATGCGGCGGGCGAGCTTCTCCACGACGAGCTGGGAGGTGTGGCCGCCGCGGTTCTCCCGTACGTCCACCACCAGGCCGTCGCGGGCCACTTCGACCCGCAGGTCGCGGTGGAGCTGGGCCCAGCCGGAGCCGACCATGTCGGGGACGTGGAGATAGCCGAGGCGGCCGCCGGAGTGTTCATGGACGTACGCGCGCCGGTCCGCGACCCAGTCGTGGTAGCGCAGCGCCTCCTCGTCCGCCGTCGGTACGACGACCACGTGGCGCACCTCGCCACCGCCCGCGGGGGCGATGGTGAGCTCGACGGGCTTGCCCGCGGAGCCGGTGAGGAGCGGACCAGGGCCGGTCACCGTGTCCACCGGGCGGCTGTCCACGGCCAGGATCACATCGCCGGGGCGGACCGCGACGCCCGGCGCGGTGAGCGGGGAGTGGGCGTGCGGGTCGGACGTCTCGGTGGGGAGGATCCGGTCGATGCGCCAACTGCCGTCCTCGGAACGGGAGATGTCGGCCCCCAGCAGCCCCTGCCGGGTGACCTCCGAGCCCCAGCCGCCCCTCGGGGTGACATAGGCGTGCGAGGTGCCCAGTTCGCCGTGCACCTCCCAGAGGAGGTCGGTGAGGTCGTTGTGGGTGGCGACGCGGGCGAGAACAGGACGGTAGCGGTCGAGGACCCCGGCCCAGTCGACGCCGCCCATGTCGGGGCGCCAGAAGTTGTCCCGCATGATGCGGCCGGCCTCGTCGTACATCTGGCGCCATTCGGCGGCCGGGTCGATGGTGTGCCGCACCCGGGACACATCGACGGTGATGTTGCTGTCGCTGTCGTCGTCCTTGGAGGCACGGCGGTCGGACGGTACGAGCCTGAGCTTGCCGTCGCCGCGCAGCAGCACCCGCTTGCCGTCGCCGCTCACCGCGAAGTGGTCGACGTCGTCGGCCAGTTCCTCGATCCGCAGCTGGACCAGGTCGTAGCGCTCAAGACCGGTGGTGGGCCCCGGGTCGTCGGGGGTCGCGCGCGTCGTGCCGAGCACACCGCGGACCGGGTGGCGCAGCCACAGCACACCGTCCTTGGCGGCGCGCAGGGTCGAGTAGCGGGCGGCCTCCACCGGGAAGGGGATGATCCGGCCCGCGAGTCCTTCCAGGTCGATACGGGTGACGGGGGCCGCGCTCTCCTCCGTACCGTCCCCGCCGTCGTCGGACTTCTTCTCCTTGTCGGCCTCGAAGGGGCGGCCGTGGCGCTGCGGTCCGAAGGGCGAGGGCGTCGTCGCGGCGAGGGTGATGAGGTGCGGGCGGCAGCTGACGGCGAACGACAGGTCGAAGACGTGCGCGTCGTAGACCGGGTCGAAGGCCCGCTCGGAGAGGAAGGCGAGATGCAGTCCGTCGAGGGTGAAGGCGGGCTGGTAGTCCTTGAAGCGCAGGGGCGTCGCCTCGGTGACGGCGAGGTTCCCGGTGTCGGCGATCCTCAGCTGGCGCAGGTCGCCGGGGCCCGGGTGCGACCAGGCGAGCCAGCCGGAGTCGGGCGAGAAGACGAGGCCTCTCGCGTCGCCGTTGTCGCTGCGGTCCACTTCCCGTACGTCGCCCGACGTGCGGTCCACGAGCAGGACACGCCCGTCGTGCGAGGCGACCGCGACCCGTCCGCCATCGGGCGCCACCGCCAGGTTCAGTACGCGGCCGAGCTGCCCGCCCGCCAGCCTGCGGGGCGTCGAGCCGGGGGCGGCACCGGTCGCCGGGGCGAATTCGAGGGCGTCCTCGCCGTCCGCGTCCGTCACCCAGACCACCTGCTCGTCGCCGTCCACCCGGAAGGTGTGCGGCAGCCGGGCCCGTACGCCGGGTTCGGCGGCCAGTGCGCGGGACGGGCCCTCGCGGTGGGTCAGCCAGTGCACCGTGCCGCGGACCAGGACCGCGCTGCCGCGCCCGGTGTGGTCGGGCGATGCGGTGACCTGCTGGTGGCCGGCGTGCAGGGGGTGTGGCTGGAGGTCGGCGCGCTGGCCGCCGAGGCGGATCTCGATGCGGCGGGGTTCCGTCGCGGCGGAGAGGTCGTCGATGAGCCAGAGCTCGCCGGCGGACGCGTACACGACGCGTGTGCCGTCGGTGGTGGCGTGCCGGGCGTAGAAGCTGTCGACCGGCGTGTGGCGGCGGAGGTCCGAGCCGTCGGGGAGCGAGGAGTAGACCGCGCCGACGCCCTCGTGGTCGGAGAGGAAGGCGATACGGTCGCCCGCCCACATCGCGCATTCGATGTTGCCGTCGAGGTCGGAGTGGACCCGGGCGAAGGAGTCCCCCTCACCGATCCACAACTTCCCTGCCGTACCGCCCCGGTAGCGCTTCCATGCCGCCGCCTCGCGCCCCATGGTCGCCGAGAGGAGCAGCACCTTCTCGTCCGGCCCGTAGGCGAGGCCGCCGACGGGCCCGTAGGGCAGGGTGGTCGCGGGTCCGCCGTCGAGCGGGATCGCGCGCGCCCAGCTGCGGCGCAGGGAGACCTGTCCGTACGTACTGATGGCGAGGACCTCGCCGCCCGGGGTCCAGCCGCGTACCGACGTCCGCGCGTCCCCCCAGTAGGTGAGCCGCTCGGAGGGTCCCCCGTCGACCGGCGCGACATGCACCTCGGGCGCCCCGTCGCGCGTCGAGGTCCACGCGACGGAGGAACCGTCGGGGGATATCCGGGGCTGGCTGACAGGTCTGTTGTCGGCGCTGACGCGCCAGGCACGGCCGCCGTCGAGCGGCGCCACCCAGACGTCGTCCTCTGCGGTGAAGGCGATCAACTCGCCCTGGACATGCGGATACCGGAGATAGGCCGTCTGCGTCGTCACACTGATCAGATTAGTCGCCGAGCCCGGCCAGCCGCAGCTGTCCGTACTCACGGTGCGCGAGCGGCAGCCGGTAGGAGCCCGGCACGGCCGCCGCGTCCTGCGGGATGACCACCGACGACCGCACCAGCGAGGCGAATTCGGAGCCGCCCGCGAAGACGGTACGCACCTGCTCCTCGGTGAAGGTGCCGTCGAAGGCGGAGATGCGCGCCCACAGCAGCCGCTCGGCCCTGGTGCACAGCTCGTGGCTCCACTCGATGGCCCGCAGCAGACTCCGGTGGCGGGGCGGATCCTTGGGTCCGTCGGTGAGGACGGTGAAGCGGCCGCCGGGGACGGCGAGGCTGGCGTACAGCCGCTGCGCGGGCATCAGGCGCAGGGAACGCGCGGCGAGCAGGATGGAGAGCGGGTCGCCGTCGAGGCGCTGGGCGAGGAGCCGGCCCCAGTACCTGGGCAGGTCGACGCCCTGCGTGGCGGCCTTCTCGGTGAGCATTCCCACGGTCGCTTCGGGCGGCAACGGCCGCAGGGCGACGGGCTGTTCGCCCGGTACGCCGAGCGCCTTGCGGCTGGTGGTCAGTATCTGCAGCTGGGGGCAGTGGTCGTGCAGTCTGCCGACGAGGTACGCGCACCCCGTCAGCACGTGCTCGCAGGTCTCCAGGACGAGCAGCCCGCGCCGCCGCGACAGCAGCTGGAGCACCGCGTGCACCGGATCGGCGCCCTGCTCGGGCGAGGTGTGCAGGGCGGCGGCCACGGCGTGCGGCACCAGGGCGGCGTCCTGGCAGGCCGAGAGGTCGGCCCGGAAGACGGGGAGCTCGATGGACTCGGCGATCCGGGCGGCCAGATGGGACTTGCCGACGCCGGCCGGCCCGGTGAGGGTGACCAGCCGGGTCGAGGCGAGCCGGTCGAGGAGCGTGGAGAGCTGCGGGTTCTGCCTGGGGCTTGACTGAGCTGCGCACATGGAGACAGCGTGGCGGGCGCACGGCCGGGTGCGCGCGTGCGGAGGCCGAAGATCCGCATACCTAAAACACCAGCTGAACCCCTACCTAGGTAGGCCCGCCGGAGAGTTCGGCGCGGGCGTTCTCGGCGCGTACGAGGGCGGCGATCTCCCCGCGCGAACCGAAGCCGAGCTTGGCGAGGATGTGCTCGACGTGCGCGTCGGCGGTCCGCTTGGAGATGACGAGCTTCTCCGCGATCTCCCGGTTGGACAGCCCCTGGTGGACGAGGGCGGCCACCTCGCGCTCGCGCCGGGTGAGGGCGGCGAGCGTCCGTACGGCCGCATCGACGAGGTCCGCGGCGACCGGCGGGTCCCCCAGCGCGAAAGCCAGCGCCTGGCGAAGCTCCATCCCCTCGCCCACCGCTCTGAGCCTGGCGAACTCGCGCTCCCCCAGGGCCTCTACGGCCTTCCGCCGGAACGCCGCGTCCATGGCGAGCAGTTTCGGGTCGCCCGCCATGTGCGCGACCCCGCCGCGCCGGACGCTCTGCGCGCAGCCCGCCAGGACCGCCGCCTCCTCGAACCGCCCCTGGGCGGTGGCGACCCATCCCAGCACCATCGTCTGGTTGCCGACGCCGAACATGTCCGGCAGCCGCGAGGAGTTCCGCAGCGCTTCCTGGATCGTCGTCTGCGCACTGTCGACATCGCCGGCCATGATCTGGGCGATGGCGAGCAGGCTCCGGGTGAGGCTCGCCGCCCAGACCTCCCCGGGCGGGGAGACCTCGAGGCCGCGCAGCAGCAGTGCCTCGCCGGTGGCGCTGTCGCCCTGCCGGGCCGCGAGGAGACCGGTGTTCCTGAAGTGCCGTGAGAGGAGGAGGGGATTGGCCAGTTCCGCCACGAGCGGCCCGTTCAGGTCGTTGATCCGCTGTGCGTTCTCCTCGTCGCCTGCGAGGAGGTACGCCGTACCGAGATGGACCAGGCACATGATCCAGCGGGTGCGGTCCCCCAACCGCTCGTGCTCCTCGGCCGCCCGGATGTACTCGTCGACCGCACCCCGCGGATCGCCGCCGATGATCGTGCACGTCGCGCGCTGGAAGCGCAGCCGGGCCCGGTCCAGCGGATCGCCCGCTCCGGCCGCGAGCATCCGGTCGCACCAGCGGATCCCTTCGGCGACCATGCCGCGGCCGAACCAGAGCCCTTCGAGCGACGCGGCGATGGCCACCCCGTCCGCCTCCGCGCCGGGCACGGAGAGGGACCACTCCATGGCAGTACGGAAGTTGTCGATCTCCCGCTCGAAGCGGTGGGTCCACTCGACCTGCGCGGGCCCGTACCAGACGGCGCTCCCCTCGCGGGCGAGCCTCAGACAGCGGTCACGGTGACGGCGGGCGAACACCTGGCTCTCGCCCGATGCCGCGAGCCGCTCGCCGCCGTACTCACGGATCGTGTCGAGCATCGTGTAGCGGTCGTCGCCCTCGCCCTCCCGCCGGACCACGATGGACTTGTCGACCAGCCCGATGAGGTGGTCGACGATGTCGATGGCCTCCGCGTCGGTCTCCGCGCAGACCTGTTCGGCCGCGTCCACGTCGAAGCCCCCGGCGAAGACGGAAAGCCGCGCCCACAGCGCCCGCTCCTCGGGGGTGCACAGGTCGTGGCTCCAGTCGATGGCGGTACGAAGCGTCTGATGGCGGGGGTGGGTCGACCGGCCCCCGCCGAGCCCGCGGAAGCGGTCTTCCAGCCGGCGAAGCACCTGTTCGAGCGGGAGTGCCCGCAGCCGTACGGCGGCCAGTTCCAGGGCGAGTGGAATCCCGTCGAGTCGCCGGCAGACGGCGGCCACCTGCTCGCGGTTGCTCCCGTCGAGGGCGAACCCGGGTCTGGCGGCGGCAGCCCGGTCGACGAACAGCCGTACAGCTTCGTCCTGTTCGAGGGGCGCGACCGTAAGCGTGTGTTCGGCGGGCACGTCCAGCGCCTGCCGGCTGGTCAGCAGCAGGCGCAGCCCCGGGCATGAAGTCAGCAGGATCTCGGCGAACAGCGCGCACACATCGACCAGATGCTCACAGGTGTCGAGGACCAGCAGCGACTGCTCCTCGCGCAGAAACTCCACCACGGTGTCCAGCGGGCTGCGCCCCGGCACCTCCGGCAAACCGAAAGCGGCCCCGACGGCGTGCGGCAGCAGCTCGCCGTCGCGCACCCCGGCAAGCTCCACCATCCGTATGCCGTCCCGGAATTGAGAGGCCATGGAGGCGGCCGCCCGCACTGCGATACGGGTCTTCCCCACGCCTCCGGGACCGAGCAGGGTCACCATCCGTGCCGCGCCGAACAGCGCCAGCACACCGTTGACCTCCGACTCCCGGCCGATGAAACTCGTCATCTCACTGGGGAGTTCACCGCGCTGCCATGCCCAGACGGTTTCCGCCATGTGCCCATATTAGGCGCGGTCTCACTTGCCCTGGGGGTACTCGGTAACAGTGACCGTCACGGTGACGGCAGGCTGCCCTCCACCACCGGCCGGTGGCGTCGTCCTGCGTGAACTCCCGCCGGAGGGCGCCGCGTTGCAGTCCCCGAGCACGCTGGCCGTGAACATGGTCTTCGCGCCGACCTTCCCGGTCAGGTGTCCGCGCACGCACGATCCGTCGCGTACATAGGTCACTGTCCCCTTGACGGTGATGTCCTTGCCGTCGGAGGTACGGCCCTGGCAGTCGACGGTCGCCCTGCTGGGCGAGGCGGTCGGCGTCGCGGTGCCCCCGCCGGAGACGGTCGCCGTGCAGCTCAGCCAGTTGACCTTCACCCCGGCGCGTTCCAGCACCTTGGTGGCCATCTGGTCGGTGGTGTAGGCGACGGAGGCGGAGTTCATCCCGCCCACCGGATCACAGGCGGCTGCCGCCACAACCACCGCTGCGGCAACACCGGTTGCCGCGAGGCCCCGCCCGTATCTCAAGCGCCTCAATGCCCGCATACAGGGCAGGGTCCCACCGCCGGGGCCGCCTGCGACAGACTCTGTCCGGTCAAGTCCTGCGGGCGGTCACATCCAGCGGCCGGTGCGCCCCAAAAGCAGCGCGGCGGCCGCGGTGCCCGCGGTGGAGGTACGCAGCACGGTCGGGCCCAGCACGTACGGCTTGGCGCCCGCCTCTGCGAAGGCGTTCAGCTCATCGGGCGAGACGCCTCCCTCGGGACCCACGACGAGCACGATCGACCCCTCGGCCGGCAGTTGGGCGGCGGCCAGCGAGACGGTCCCCTCCTCGTGCAGTACGGCAGCGAAGTCGGCCGTGGCGAGCAGCGCCGCCACCTGCTTCGTGCTCAGCGCGTCGGCCACCTCGGGAAACCGCACCCGGCGCGACTGCTTGCCCGCCTCGCGTGCCGTGTTCCGCCACTTGGCAAGGGACTTGGCGCCCCGGTCGCCCTTCCACTGCGTGATGCAGCGCGAGGCCTGCCACGGCACGATCGCGTCGACACCGACCTCGGTCATGGTCTCGACGGCGACCTCCCCGCGGTCGCCCTTGGGCAGCGCCTGTACGACGGTGATCCGGGGCTCCGGCGCCGGCTCGTCCGTGACGGCGTCGAGCCGCAGGGTCAGCCGGTCCTTGCCCTCGGCCGCGAGGACGACGCAGTCAGCCCACCGCCCGCTGCCGTCGGTGAGGACTACTGCCTCACCCACCTGCAGCCGCTTGACCGACACGGCGTGCCGCCCCTCGGGGCCGTCCAGTACGTACCCGCCGCCCGGCCCCGCCTCGATACGGTCCACCACGAAAACCGGCGCCGTCATCCCGCACTCCCCGCCCTTGTGTTCCTCTTCACGTACACGTTCAGACTCCCGGACCCAACGCTGTCCGCGCCGCGTCCAGTTCACTCGCCAGCAGCTCGACCAGCTGCCCTGCGGGCAGTTCCCGCGCCTGGCGGTGCCCCTGCCCCGCCCAGAGCGCCATGCCCTGCGCGTCGCCGACCCCGGCGGCCGCCTTGCGCAGCCCTGCCGTGAGGTGGTGCACCTGGGGGTACGCGGCCGGCGCGTAAGGCCCGTGCTCGCGCATGAACCGGTTGACGAGCCCGCGTGCGGGCCGGCCGGAGAAGGCCCGGGTGAGCTCGGTCCGTACGAACAGCGGATTGGTCAGCGCCTGCTTGTGCAGCACGTTCGCACCGGACTCCGGACAGACCAGGAACGCCGTCCCCAGCTGCGCGGCCTCCGCGCCCGCCGCCATCACGGCCGCGATCTGCGACCCGCGCATCAGCCCGCCCGCCGCCACGATCGGCAGCGGCACGGTCTCGCGCACCTGCGCGACCAGCGAGATCAGCCCGAACCCTGCGGCGCCCATGTCCGGCCGCAGGTCGTCGCGGTGCGTGGACTGGTGACCGCCCGCCTCGATCCCCTGTGCGCACACCGCGTCGGCGCCGCACCACTGGGCGGTCTGCGCCTCCTCGGGCGTGGTGACCGTGACGATCGTGTACGTACCCGCCCGGTCGAAGGCGTCGAGCACATCGCGCGGGGGACAGCCGAAAGCGAAGGAGACGACCGGCACGGGGTCGTCGAGGAGGATGGCCAGCTTGGCCTCGTATCCGTCGTCACCGGCGCCGCAGGCGTCGAGATCCACCAGGGGCGTCTCGTACCAGGTGGCCTCGCCCGCGAGCTGATGCCGGTAGACCTCCACGGCGGCCCGGTCGGGGGCGTCCTGCTGCGGCATGAAGAGGTTGACGCCGAAGGGCTGCGAGGTGAGCCCGCGCAACTGTTTGATCTCTTCGTACATGCCGTCGGCGGTCTTGTACCCGGCGGCGAGGAACCCGAGCCCCCCGGCCTCGGACACCGCGGCGGCCAGCCGCGGCCGGGAGGCGCCGCCGGCCATGGGCGCCTGCACGATCGGATACCGACAGAGGTCGGCCAGTGCGGAGGACATAACGGCATCGTGCCACGCCACCTGGGCGGGGCCGAACTTGGCCGCCCACCCGCGTCGCCTTTTCGTCCTCGATTGCCGGACGGGCTATTTATAGCCCGTCCGGCAATCGAAGACGTCTTCAACGCCCGTTGAACGCGTCCTTCAGACGTGAGAACAGGCCCTGCTGCCCCGGCTGGAACTGCCCGGTGGGCCGCTCCTCACCCCGCAGCTTCGCCAGATCCCGCATCAGCCGCTCCTGCTCCACGTCCATCTTCATGGGCGTCAGCACCTCGACGTGCACGATGAGGTCGCCACGACCGCCACCGCGCAGATGCGTGATGCCGTGCTGGTGCAGCGGGATCGACTGCCCCGACTGCGTACCGGGCCGGATGTCGATGTCCGCCATCCCGTCCAGCGTCTCCAGCGGCACCTTCGTGCCCAGCGATGCCGCCGTCATCGGCAGCGTCACCGTGCAGTGCAGATCGTCGCCCCGCCGCTGGAACACCGCGTGCGGAACCTCGTGGATCTCCACGTACAGGTCACCGGCGGGGCCGCCGCCGGGGCCGACCTCGCCCTCGCCCGCGAGCTGGATGCGGGTGCCGTTGTCGACACCGGCCGGGATCTTGACCGTAAGGGTGCGACGCGACCGGATGCGGCCGTCGCCGGCGCACTCCGGGCACGGGGTCGGGACGACGGTCCCGAAGCCCTGGCACTGCGGGCAGGGCCGCGAGGTCATGACCTGGCCCAGGAAGGACCGGGTGACCTGCGAAACCTCACCGCGACCGCGGCACATGTCACACGTCTGGGCCGACGTGCCGGGTGCCGCGCCCTCACCGCTGCAGGTCGTACAGACCACAGCCGTGTCGACCTGGATGTCCTTGGTGGTCCCGAAGGCCGCCTCGTTCAGGTCGATCTCGAGCCGGATCATCGCGTCCTGGCCGCGCCGCGTCCGCGACCGGGGCCCGCGCTGGGACGCCGTACCGAAGAAGGCGTCCATGATGTCCGAGAAGTTGCCGAAGCCGCCCTGGCCGAAGCCACCGGCGCCGCCTCCGCCCGAGGCGGACAACGGGTCTCCGCCCAGGTCGTAGACCTGCTTCTTCTGGGGGTCCGAGAGGACCTCGTAGGCGGCGTTGATCTCCTTGAAGCGCTCCTGCGTCTTCGGGTCCGGATTCACATCCGGGTGAAGCTCGCGGGCGAGGCGCCTGAAGGCCTTCTTGATCTCGTCCTGGGAAGCGTCGCGGCGCACGCCGAGTACGGCGTAGTAGTCCGTGGCCACTTACGACTCCGCCAGGATCTGTCCGACGTAACGTGCCACTGCGCGTACCGCTCCCATCGTTCCCGGGTAATCCATGCGTGTGGGGCCGACGACCCCGAGTTTGGCGACTGCCTCGTCGCCCGAACCGTAGCCGACGGCGACGACCGATGTGGACGTGAGGCCCTCGTGGGGATTCTCATGCCCGATACGTACGGTGATGCCTGAGTCCTGCGCCTCGCCGAGCAGTTTCAGCAGCACGACCTGCTCCTCCAGCGCTTCCAGCACCGGCCGGATCGTCAGCGGGAAGTCGTGCCCGAAACGGGTGAGGTTGGAGGTGCCGCCGATCATCAGCCGCTCCTCGGTCTCCTCGACCAGGGTCTCCAGCAGAGTGGCGAGCACCGTCGTGACAGTGCCCCGGTCCTCCTGCTCGAAGGACTCCTGCAGGTCCTGCACCAGCTGCGGCACGTCCGCGAAGCGGCGCCCCACGACCCGTGCGTTGAGCCGCGCCCGCAGATCCGCGAGCGAGGTCTCCCCGAAGGGGGCCGGGCAGTCGATCATGCGCTGCTCGACCCGGCCGGTGTCCGTGATCAGCACCAGCATCAGCCGGACCGGCGACAGCGAGAGGAGCTCCACGTGCCGCACCGTCGACCGTGTGAGCGACGGGTACTGCACGACGGCGACCTGCCGCGTCAGCTGCGCGAGCAGCCGCACGGTCCGCGCCACCACGTCGTCGAGGTCGACCGCGCTGTCCAGGAAGTTCTGGATCGCGCGCCGCTCGGGCGACGACAGCGGCTTGACGCCCGCGAGGCGGTCGACGAAGAGCCGGTAGCCCTTGTCGGTGGGGATCCGCCCGGCACTCGTGTGCGGCTGGGCGATGAACCCCTCGTCCTCCAGGGCCGCCATGTCATTGCGGATCGTGGCCGGCGAGACACCGAGCCTGTGCCGCTCGGTGAGCGCCTTCGACCCCACCGGCTCCTCGGTGCCCACATAGTCCTGGACGATGGCGCGCAGCACTTCAAGCCTGCGTTCACTGAGCATCGCGCACACCTCCAGCTGTCGTCCCTTGGCACCTGCCTGGCACTCTTGGCGTTCGAGTGCCAGCAATCCGACCAGTGTACGGCGGCCGGGCTGCCCCTCGGCAAGGCGGAGGGTGGCCGGACATGCCGCCGAGACGGAGCATGCCACCCGGGATAGCGTCGCGGTATGGACGTCGCTTGGGAAGACCACGGATGGGAACGGATCGCTCCGGATGTCGGCCGACGCCGTCTGCCCGGCTGGGACGCGACCGTCGGCCTGGTGGCCGGCGGGGGCGGGGCGCTCCTCTTCGACACAGGTTCCACACTCGGTGAGGGTGCCGAGATCCGCCTCCAGGCCGAGCAGCTCCTGGGCCGCAGAGTGACGCACATCGCTCTCAGCCACCCCCATTTCGACCACGTCCTGGGCACCGCGGTCTTCGCGGGCGCCACGGTGTACGGCGCCGCGGGCATCGACGCCCTGTTCGCACGGAGCGCGGACGAGCTCGCGGCGGGCGCGGTACGCCAGGGGATCCCGGAGGACAAGGCGGCAGAGGCCGCCGATCTTCTCGTACGGCCGCACCACACGGTCCGCGGCGAGTGGACGCTGGACCTGGGCGGCGGCCTCCAGGTCCTCCTCGCCAACATCGGCCCCGCACATTCCGGCCACGACCTGGTGGCCGTGATCCCCACCACCCCTCCGGTCGTCTTCTGCGGAGATCTGGTGGAGGAGTCGGGCGAACCGCAGGCGGGCAGCGACGCGACCCCCTCCCGGTGGCCCGCGGCCCTGGACCGGCTGCTCGCCCTCGGCGGCGAGAGCGCCCGGTATGTCCCCGGCCACGGCGCGGTGGTCGACGCCGCGTTCGTCCGCGCCCAGCGGGATGCGCTGGCCGAGCGCTTCCCGGTGTCGTAGCGTCTGCGAAATGCGCAGCTACAACGCGGACTTGACGCCCCCGTGGAAGAAGTCGACTCCCGCCCCCACTGTCCCCGCCGACCCCGACCTGGTGGTCGAGGAGATCGCCACCGGTTTCTGCGGTGCGGTGATCCGCTGCGAGAAGACGGCGGAGGGCCCCACGGTCACGCTGGAGGACCGCTTCGGCAAGCACCGTGTCTTCCCGATGACCCCGTCGGCGTTCCTCCTGGAGGGCCGTCCGGTCACGCTGGTACGTCCCACAGCCGCGTCCCCGCAGCGCCCCGACCGCACGCGCACGGCGTCGGGCTCCGTCGCGGTCCCCGGCGCGCGCGCCCGGGTCGCCCGCGCGGGCCGCATCTATGTGGAGGGCCGCCACGACGCGGAGCTGGTGGAGCGGGTCTGGGGCGACGACCTGCGCATCGAGGGCGTGGTGGTCGAGTACCTGGAGGGCATCGACGACCTCCCCGCGATCGTCGCGGAGTTCGCCCCGGCGGCCGACGCGCGGCTGGGGGTCCTGGTCGACCACCTGGTCCCGGGCTCGAAGGAGTCGCGTATCGCGGCGGCGGTCTCCAGCGACCACGCGCTGATCGTCGGCCACCCGTACATCGACGTCTGGGAGGCGGTGAAACCGTCGAGCGTGGGCATCACGGCCTGGCCCCGGATCCCGCACGGCCAGGACTGGAAGACGGGCATCTGCCGTTCACTGGGCTGGCCGGAGAACACGGGGGCGGCGTGGCAGCACATCCTGTCGCGGGTGCACTCGTACAAGGACCTGGAACCGGCACTCCTGGGCAGGGTCGAGGAACTGATCGACTTCGTCACGAGCTGACGAAGTCAAGCCGCCATCAGGCAATTCAAGCCCGTCCGGCGATTGAGGACAAGCGACCGAAGGTCGCTTACGGGGGCCCGGGGCGGAGCCCCCACCACCCGCCTAATCCACCAGGTCCCGAACCACCGCATCGGCCAGCAACCGCCCCCGCAAAGTCAGCACGGCACGGCCCTCCCCATATGGCCCCGCCTCAAGC
>NZ_JAFLRJ010000350.1 GCF_017315755.1 Streptomyces beijiangensis | reverse complement strand
GGGGCGGAGCCCCCGAAACCCGCGACGCTGGTCGCACCCGTGCGACCCCGCCCTGGGGCTCTGCCCCAGACCCCGCTCCTCAATCGCCGGAGGGGCTTATCAGCCCAAGCCCCCTAGACCAGGGCTCCGCCCGGCAGTTCCACCTTGGCTCCGAGCTCCGTGAGCTTCTCCATGAAGTTCTCGTAGCCCCGGTTGATCAGGTCGATCCCGTGCACCCGCGACGTCCCCTGCGCGGCAAGCGCAGCGATCAGGTACGAGAAGCCACCGCGCAGGTCCGGGATGACCAGATCCGCGCCCTGGAGCTTCGTGGGGCCGCTCACGACCGCCGAGTGCAGGAAGTTGCGCTGGCCGAAGCGGCAGTCCGAGCCGCCCAGGCACTCGCGGTAGAGCTGGATGTGTGCACCCATCTGGTTGAGCGCGGAGGTGAATCCGAGCCGGGACTCGTACACCGTCTCGTGGACGATGGAGAGGCCCGCGGCCTGCGTCAGCGCGACGACGAGCGGCTGCTGCCAGTCGGTCTGGAAGCCGGGGTGCACGTCCGTCTCCAGGACGATCGCGTTGAGCGCGCCGCCCGGGTGCCAGAAGCGGATGCCCTCGTCGTCGATCTCGAAGGCGCCACCGACCTTCCGGAAGGTGTTGAGGAAGGTCACCATCGAGCGCTGCTGGGCGCCGCGGACGTAGATGTTGCCTTCGGTCGCCAGCGCCGCCGACGCCCACGAAGCCGCCTCCAGGCGGTCCGGAAGGGCGCGGTGGGTGTAGCCGTCGAGGCGGTCCACACCGGTGATGCGGATGGTGCGGTCGGTGTCCATGGAGATGATCGCGCCCATTTTCTGCAGTACGCAGATGAGGTCCTCGATCTCCGGCTCCACGGCGGCGTTGGAGAGCTCCGTCACACCTTCGGCCAGCACGGCCGTCAGCAGGACCTGCTCGGTCGAGCCGACCGAGGGGTACGGCAGACGGATCTTGCAACCGCGAAGTCGCTGCGGGGCCTCCAGGTACTGGCCGTCCGCGCGCTTCTCGATGGTCGCGCCGAACTGCCTGAGCACCTCGAAGTGGAAGTCGATCGGCCGGCCGCCGATGTCGCAGCCGCCGAGACCCGGGATGAAGGCGTGGCCAAGCCGGTGCAGCAGCGGGCCGCAGAAGAGGATCGGGATCCGCGAGGAACCCGCGTGGGCGTCGATGTCGGCGACATTGGCGGACTCGACATGGGAGGGGTCGAGGATCAGTTCGCCCGGCTCGTCACCGGGGCGGACCGTCACGCCGTGCAGCTGCAGCAGGCCTCGTACGACCCGCACATCACGGATGTCGGGAACATTGCGAAGCCGGCTCGGACCGCTGCCCAGGAGGGCGGCGACCATGGCCTTCGGCACGAGGTTCTTCGCGCCGCGCACGCGGATCTCACCCTCCAGCGGGGTTCCGCCGTGGACAAGCAGTACATCGTCGGTGACGGTCATGAATCTCGCGTTCCGGGAGGGGGACGGACGGGGGACAGTTTTCCAGAGTAAGGGGCGACTACCCCCGTTCCATAAGGCCAAGGGGGGTCCTTGGTTGTCATGGCTTTGCAACAGCACGCTCTGTGCGGGGATCGCCACAGGCGGTGTGCGCTTCTGTCGCGCCCCCGAACCGCCTCCCGCGGAGGGCTCGGATGCGGGATCATGTCTGCCATGACGGAGGTGTCCTCGCTCACCGGGCGGCTGCTCGTGGCCACCCCTGCCCTGGCCGACCCGAACTTCGACCGTGCCGTGGTGCTGCTCCTCGACCACGACGGCAGGGGCTCGCTCGGCGTCGTCCTCAACCACCCGACCCCGGTCGAGGTCGGCTCGATCCTGGAAGGCTGGGAAACCCTGGCCGGCGAGCCCGGCGTGGTCTTCCGCGGCGGCCCGGTCTCGCTGGACTCGGCGCTCGGCGTGGCGGTGATCCCCGGCAGCACCGGCCCCCTGGGCTGGCGCCGGGTGCACGGCGCGATCGGCCTGGTCGACCTGGAGACCCCGCCCGAGCTGCTCGTCGCCGCACTCGGCAGCCTGCGGATCTTCGCGGGTTACGCGGGCTGGGGCCCGGGCCAGCTGGAGAACGAGCTGGCGGACGGCGCCTGGTACGTGGTGGACTCCGAGCCCGGCGATGTCTCCTTCCCGCGCCCCGAGAGCCTCTGGCGGGCGGTGCTGCGGCGCCAGCGCAGCGGCCTCGCCATGATCGCGACGTACCCGGACGATCCGTCGCTCAACTGAAGCCCGGCCACGACGCCCGGTGCACGCGGCCCGACCAGCAGGGCGCCCACTAGTACCCTTGGCGGTTATGAGCACTCTTGAGCCCGAGCGCGGGGCAGGTACGGGGACCCTCGTAGAGCCGACGCCGCAGGTGTCCTCCGGCGACGGCGACCACGAGCGCTTCGCCCATTACGTCCAGAAGGACAAGATCATGGCGAGCGCGCTGGAAGGCACGCCCGTCGTCGCGCTGTGCGGCAAGGTCTGGGTGCCGGGGCGCGACCCGAAGAAGTACCCGGTCTGCCCCATGTGCAAGGAGATCTACGAGTCCATGGGCGCCGGTGGCGGCGACAAGGACAAGGGCGGCAAGGACAAGTAGTTCAGGGTGGCGCAGTGTTCAGGCTGGCGCAGTGTTCAGGCTGCGCAGTATCCGGCCGCAGCCGGTTTCGTACGGCCCCCGTGACGCGCCGCCGCGCGCCGCGGGGGCCGTCGCCGTTGCACAGGGCGCTCCTGTGGGTCACGGAGTGGTGTAGACCTCTTGCCGTTCCAGGTGGGTTCGGGTGGGGTGGGGGCCATGGATCTCATTCCGGCCCCCCGGACCGTCGAAGGCCCCTGGCGCTGCGCCTTCCTGTTCGACACCAACACCAAGCTCGCCGCCGCCCCCGGCACGGAGGGCGTCGCGCGCTGGCTCCGCTCCACGATCGGGACCGCCCTGGGGCGTGAACTGCCGCCGGGCACGGTCGGCGCCGACAAAACGCTCACGCTGCGCGTCGACCCGTCGCTGGCCTCCGAGGAGTACCGGCTCTCCGTCACGGAAGGCGTCGAGATCCGCGGCGGCAGCGCGGCCGGCGTCTTCTGGGGCGCGCAGACCTTCAGGCAGCTCCTCGGCGCCGACGCCTTCCGCCGCTCGTGCGTGAACCCGGACGCGGTCCGCGGCATCACCCAGCAGGTCATCCGGGACCGCCCCCGCTTCGGCTGGCGCGGCCTGATGCTCGACGTGTCCCGGCACTTCATGCCCAAGGACGGCGTCCTGCGCCATCTCGACCTGCTCGCCGCCCACAAGCTCAACGTCTTCCACTTCCACCTCACCGACGACCAGGGCTGGCGCATCGAGATCGAGCGCCACCCCAAGCTCACCGAGGTCGGCGCCTGGCGCGCCCGCACCAAACGCGGGCACCGGGACTCGCCGCTCTGGGACGAGACCCCGCACGGGGGTTACTACACCCACGACGACATCCGCGAGATCGTCGCGTACGCCGCCGAACGCCACATCACCGTCGTCCCCGAGATCGAGATCCCCGGCCACTCGCAGGCCGTCATCGCCGCGTACCCCGAACTCGGCAACACCGACGTCGTGGACACGGCCGCCCTCACCGTCTGGGACACCTGGGGCATCAACCCCAACATCCTCGCCCCCACCGAAGAGGTCCTGCGCTTCTACGAGGACGTCTTCGAGGAGGTGCTCGGTCTCTTCCCCTCGACCTTCATCCACGTCGGCGGCGACGAGGCCCCCAAGGACCAGTGGAAGGCCTCCCCGGCCGCCCAGGCCCGCATCAAGGAACTCGGTCTCGCCGACGAGGACGAGCTGCAGTCCTGGTTCATCCGGCACTTCGACCGGTGGCTCGCCGACCGCGGCCGCCGTCTCATCGGCTGGGACGAAATCCTGGAGGGCGGGCTCGCACCCGGCGCCACCGTCTCCTCCTGGCGCGGTTACGAGGGCGGGATCGCCGCCGCCGAGGCCGGCCACGACGTCGTGATGTGCCCGCACACGCAGGTCTATCTCGACTACCGGCAGGCGGACGGCGACGACGAACCGGTGCCGATCGCGTACGTGCGGACCCTTGAGGACGTCTACCGCTTCGAGCCCGTACCGCCGCAGCTCAGTACGGAAGCCGCGGCTCATGTCATCGGCGTACAGGCCAACGTCTGGACCGAGGTGATGGAGAACCAGGCCCGCGTGGACTACCAGACGTTCCCGCGTCTGGCCGCCTTCGCCGAGGTCGCCTGGTCCGACCTGCCCGCTTCCGCCGAGCGCGACTACGCCGACTTCGACCGCCGAATGGGCTCCCACTACGCCCGACTTGACGCGCTGGGAGTCGATTACCGGGCGCCCGGCGGCCCGTTGCCGTGGCAGCAGCGCCCCGGTGTGATCGGACGCCCGATCGAGGGCGCGCCCCCAAACGTGTGAGCGTGGCCTGAGGTGCGTGTCCGGCGGGCGCTGTCCTGGGACCGTTGAGGGCCGTGCGGCACAAGCCGTGCGAAACGGACCATCGACTCGGACGGGTACGGATCCGCCCTTCGCGGACCCTCGCGTCGGGCGGATCGGAAGATGTGCCAGAGTTGCCACGTCCGGGCTGTGAGCACGTACCGTACGGCCGTAGCGCGGCTGACAGCCGGGACGGACCTGGAAGGGGCAGCTGGGTTGACCACGCACGCACCGCAGACGGCGGCCGCCGTGACGCTGCCGGTCTCGCTCGACGAGGCCGTGGCGGCACTCACCGCCATGCCCGCCGCCGTGCCCGTCGCGGGCGGCACCGACCTCATGGCGGCCGTCAACGCGGGCCTGTTGAGGCCCGCGGGCCTCGTCGGCCTCGGCCGCATCAGCGAGATCCGAGGCTGGCACTACCAGGACGGACACGCGCTGCTCGGCGCGGGCCTCACCCACGCGCGGATGGGGCGGCCGGACTTCGCCGCCCTGATCCCGGCGCTCGCTGCGGCTTCACGGGCCGCGGGCCCGCCCCAGATCCGTAACGCGGGAACGCTCGGCGGGAACATCGTCACCGCGGCGCCGACCGGCGACGCGCTGCCCGTACTGGCAGCGCTGGAAGCCGTCTTGGTGATCGCGGGACCGGGCGGCGCCCGGCGCGAGACGCCCGTCTCGCATCTGCTCGCGGGGCGGGACATGCTGGAGCCCGCCGAGTTGGTGGGTTTTGTACGGGTTCCGCTGCTGCACGCCCCCCAGGTCTTCCTCAAGGCGACCGGGCGCACCGGACCCGGCCGCGCCACCGCATCCGTCGCCGTCGTCCTCGATCCGGCGCGGCGCGGTGTGCGCTGCGCGGTCGGCGCGATCGCGCCCATGCCGCTGCGGCCGCTGGAGGCCGAGCAGTGGATCGCCTCGCTGATCGACTGGGACGGCGAACGGGCGGCGCTCGCACCGGAGGCGCTCCACGCCTTCGGGGAGTACGTCGCCGCCGCCTGCATCCCCGACCCGGTCGGCGAGGGGGACCAGACGGCGCCACCGCTGTCCCCGGCCGTCGTTCACCTGCGGCGGACCGTTGCCGCACTGGCCCGTCGAGCACTGGGGAGGGCGCTGGCATGACGACGCACGACGAGAACAACCCGAACGACGCGCGCCACGGGCAGGGCGGCTGGCAGCCGGTCCCGCAGGGCGGCGACTACGACTCCGAGGCGACGGCGTTCGTACAGCTGCCGCAGTACCCGGAGGACATGGACTGGGCGGGCCCCGCGGGCTCGCCGCTCGCGGCACCCGGGCACGGTTACGTACCGCCGATGATCCTGCCGCTGACCCCCGCGGCCGGTACGGACCCGGGGTCGACCGGTGCCTGGACGGTGCCCGTGGCGCCTTCGGCCCCGCAGTGGCCCGAACCGGAGCCCGCGCCGGTGCACGACCCGGACCAGGGGCGGACCGGCCAGTGGACCTTCGGCGAACAACAGCAGCAGCCCGAGCCCCAGCCGACCGCCAGTGACCTCACCGGACAGTGGACGATCCCGGTCGCCGACGGCGAAGCCCCGGAGGACTCCGGCGAGTTCACGATGTCGACGCTGCGCGGGCCGGCCACCCTGCCGGGCGGCGCCGCCGCGCCGTGGGCGGTGCAGGACCCGCACGCAGGGGACTTCGACCCGCGCCAGGCACCGGTCCCGGCCGTGCCGGAGTTCACGACGCACCAGGCTCCCGCGACGCTGCCGGGCGGCGCCCCCGCGCCCTGGGCGGTGGCCGGTGACGGCACCCCGGCCGAGGGCACGCCCGTACCGGACGAGGAGACGGCGCCCGAGCCCGAGGCCGCCCTCGCGTTCGTCACGCCCGTGCAGGAGCAGGAGCAGGAGCAGG
>NZ_JAFLRJ010000035.1 GCF_017315755.1 Streptomyces beijiangensis | reverse complement strand
CGGCGATTGAGGACCGGGGTCCGGGGCGGAGCCCCGGGGCGGGGGCCGGCCTCGCTACACCCGTGGCGCTCGCGCCAGCTGCCGCGACTGGGCCACCAGACGGTCCGCGGTGTCCCAGACCTCCGTGTCCTCCTCCAGAAAGCCCCCCGCCAGGTTCCGCGTCGTGATCGACACCCGCAGCGGCCCCGGCGCCGGCCGGCACCGCACGTGCACGGTCAGTTCCACCGTCGGGACCCAGCCCTTGAGACCCAGCTCGAAGCCGGTCGGCGGCAGCGCGTCCACCGCGAGCAGCAGCGACAGCGGGTCCGCGTCGCGGCCGTCCGCGAGGCCGAACCAGCCCCGCATCTCACCCTTGCCGGAGGGCGCTCCGACCGCCCAGCCGCAGGTCGCCGGGTCCAGTTTCAGCCGCAGCCGGTCGGTGATCGCCGAGGAGCCCGGGATCGGCGCGGGGCCGTCCTCCGGGCCGAAGCAGTACTCGATCGGCGGGATGACCGGGGGCTTGGCCGTCGTCCGTACGTCGTCGGTGAGGGCGTCCAGGTCCCCGTACGAGGCGAGCACCCGGATCCGCTCGACCTCCGTGCCGTCCTCCGCGTACTGGAAGAGCGAGGCCTGCCCGGTGGAGAGCGTGCGGCCGGCCCGGACCAGTTCGGTGCGGATGACCGCGGGCCCCGGCGCGGAGGCCGTCAGATAGTGGGCGGAGACGGTGAAGGGGTCGGCGTGCGGCAGGGCGTCGCCGAGCGCGCGGCCGAGCATCGCGAGCAGGTAGCCCCCGTTGACGGCGTGGATGATCGTCCAGCCGGCGGAGAGCTCCGCGTCGTACGTTCCCGGTGCGCGCAGGGTGACAGCGGTGTCGCGGTCGAACTCGCTGTCCCCGATCGATGCCTGTGCCATGCACAGCACGGTACACGGCAAAGTTACTCGTCGGTAGAGGCGGCTCTGGAGCGCCGGTTCCAGGCCCGCGGCGCCCGCCAGCCGTAGCGCATCGCGAGCAGCCGCAGCACGACGGCGATGAACGCGGCGACCGCGCTCGTCCCCGCGTTCAGCATGTCGAACTTGATGCAGAGCACCACCAGCGTCGCCCCGATGATCGCGGGCACGGCGTACAGATCCCGGTCCCAGCGGACCAGCGAGGGCACCTCATTGGCGAGTACGTCACGGAGGACACCCCCGCCGACCGCCGTGGCGAGGCCCATCACGGCCGAGGCGGTGAGGCCGAGCCCGTGCTCGTACGCCTTGGTCGTGCCCGTGACGCAGAAGAGGCCGAGCCCCGCCGCGTCGAAGACGTTGACCGCGCCCTGGATCCGCTCCACCTCGGGGTGGAGGAAGAAGACCAGGGCGGCGGCCAGCAGCGGGGTCAGGAAGTACCCGAGGTCGGTGAAGGCGGCCGGCGGGATCGCCCCGATGACCATGTCGCGGAAGAGCCCCCCGCCCAGCGCGGTGACCTCGGCGAAGACCGCGATGCCGAAGACGTCGAAGTTCTTGCGCACGGCGAGCAGTGCGCCCGAGATCGCGAAGACGAAGATCCCGACGATGTCGAGCCAGTGCTGGACGGAGGGGGTGAACAGTTCGTGGAGCACCCGACATTCTTACCGAACGTCGGGTGCCGTCACCGGCAGGCGGTCCCGACAGCAGTCAGAGGTCGGGACTTACAGGGCGGGCTTGCCGGTCGTGTTGATCCACTTGTCGAAGAGGTCGTCGAGCTGCTGGTGCGAGATCTTCTCGGCGAGCGCGATGAACTCCGCGGTGTTGGCGTCCCCGCCCCGGTGCTGGGACGTCCAGGCCGGCAGCAGCTTGAAGAACGCCTTGTCGCCGATCCGCTCGCGCAGCGCCTGCAGCGTCATGGCGCCGCGCTGGTAGACGGCCGATGCGAACATCGTGTCGCGCTGCGGGTCGGAGACCTTGACCTGCCAGAAGGTGGAGGTGTCAGGACGCGAGTTGTACGCGGCGAGCATCGAGTCGTGCGCGGTCGCCGTGCCGCGGTGCTCCGCCCACAGCCACTGCGCGTACGTCGCGAAGCCCTCGTTCAGCCAGATGTTCTTCCACTGCTCGACCGAGACCGAGTCGCCGAACCACTGATGGGCCAGCTCGTGGACGATGGTCGACTCGGACCGTACGGCCGAGTAGCTCGGCTTGGTCTGGGTCTCCAGCGAGAAACCCGCCTCCGGCATGTCGTCGACGACCGCGCCGGTCTCCTCGAAGGGGTACGGACCGAAGAGCTTCGACCAGTAGTCGGTGGCCTCGGCGGTGACCGCGTACACATCGACGTTGTTGCTGTTGGCGAGCACCGGGTCGATCGCCACGTAGATCGGGGTGCCGCCCGGCGTCCTGCCGGTCTTCACGTCGAACTTCCCGATGGAGGCGGTGGCGAGATAGGTCGCCATCGGCTTGGTCTCGCGCCAGTGGTTGACCGTCTGGCCGCCCTGGTTGTACGTGGAGACCAGCCGCCCGTTGGAGACCCCGGTCAGGCCCTTGGGTGCCTTGATCCGGATGTCGTACGTCGCCTTGTCCGACGGGTGGTCGCTGGACGGGAACCAGGTGGACGCCGCATTGGGCTCACAGGCGACGAAGACGCCGTCGGCGGTCTTCATCCAGCCGTAGTCGGAGCCGAAGACGATGGGGCCGTTGAGCGCCTCGGGGACGCCTCCGTAGGTGACTTCGACGGAGAAGGTGCGGCCCTTGCGCAGGGAGTCGCGCGGGTTGATACGTATCTCGTCGCCGGCGCGGGTGAACCTGGCGTGTCTGCCGTTCACCTCGATCGAGGTGACCTCCAGCTTCTGGAGGTCCAGGTCGAAGGAGGAGAGGTTCTTGGTGGCCCGGGCGGTGACCGTGGTGACGCCGTCGAGCCGGTCGGTGTCCGGGTTGTAGGCGACGTTCAGGTCGTAGTGCAGCGCGTCGAATCCACCGTTGCCCAGCTCGGGGAAGTACGGGTCGCCGATTCCGGCGGAGCCCGGTGAGGGCGCCGGGGCGGCGGCGATCAGACAGAAGGATGCCGTCGCGGTGGCGATGGCGGCCAGTCGTGCCGAACGGGAGAGTGCCATGAGTCTGCCCTTCGTACGTGCACCGTTGGTACGGCTGCACAATTGGTACGACGTGCAGACTCTGCACTCTCCCGTTTCGCCATGGCCATGACTTTGCCAACTTGTCATGTCCTACTGCTCAGTTGACTCCTGAGGCCGATCCTCCGGTACCTCGGCCTCCGCGACAGCAGCCTCTCCTGCCGCCTCCGCCGCTTCCGCCTCGACCGCGGGAGCGGCGAGCTCGATCGACTCGCGCGCCTCCGCGAGCACGGACTCCCCCGGCACCTGGTCCGGAGCGTTCTCCGGGTGGTGACAGGCGACCTGCTGGCCAGGCTTGAGCGCGATGAGCTCCGGCTCCTTGGTCTTGCAGACCTCGGTCGCCTTCCAGCACCGCGTGTGGAAGCGGCAGCCGCTCGGCGGCGAGATCGGCGAGGGAACGTCACCCTTGAGCAGGATCCGCTCGCTCTTGACCCCGCGACGGCGGGGGTCGGGCACCGGCACGGCCGACATGAGGGCCTTGGTGTACGGGTGCATCGGCGCCGAGTACAGCGACTTGCGGTCCGCCAGCTCGACGATCTTGCCCAGGTACATCACCGCGATGCGGTCCGAGACATGGCGGATGACCGAGAGGTCGTGCGCGATGATCACGTACGTCAGACCGAGCTCGTCCTGCAGGTCGTCGAGCAGGTTGACCACCTGCGCCTGGATCGACACGTCGAGCGCGGAGACCGGCTCGTCGGCGACCACCAGCTTCGGCTTGAGCGCGAGCGCACGGGCGATGCCGATGCGCTGGCGCTGGCCGCCGGAGAACTCGTGCGGATAGCGGTTGTAGTGCTCGGGGTTGAGACCCACGAGCGAGAGGAGACGCTGGACCTCCTTCTTCACACCGCCCTCGGGATTGACACCCTGCAGCTTGAAGGGCGCGCTCACGATCGTGCCGACGGTGTGCCGGGGGTTCAGCGAGGAGTACGGGTCCTGGAAGATCATCTGGACGTCCCGGCGCATCGGCCGCATGGCCGAGACACCGAGGTGCGTGATGTCCTTGCCCTGGAACTCGACCCTGCCGCCGGTCGGTTCGAGGAGCCGCGTGATCAGCCGGCCCATCGTCGACTTGCCGCAGCCCGACTCACCCACGACACCCAGGGTCTCCCCCGGGCGCACGTCGAAGGAGAGCCCGTCGACCGCCTTGACGGCGGCGACCTGACGCTGCAGCAGCCCCTTCTTGATGGGGAAGTGCTTGACCAGGTTCTCGACTCGGAGAAGCGGCTCGGGTGAGTCGCTCGACTGCTTCGGGATCGCCGTGTCGGCGACGCTCTTCTCGCTCACAGCTTCGGCGCAATCTCTTCGGTCCAGATACGGGTCCGCTCCTCCTGCGACATGTGACACGCAGAGAAGTGGTTGCCGCTGACCTGCTGCAGCTCCGGGCGCGTGGTCCGGGTGATGCCGCCCTTGGGGATGTCCGCGTACGGACAGCGCGGGTTGAAGGCGCAGCCGCTGGGGATGTTGATGAGGCTGGGCGGGGAGCCCTTGACGGGCACGAGCCGCTCAGTCTCCTCCTTGTCGATGCGCGGCATCGAGGTCAGCAGACCCCAGGTGTACGGGTGCCTGGGCTCGTAGAAGACCTCTTCGGCGGTGCCGCGCTCCACGCAGCGGCCGCCGTACATCACGAGCAGGTCGTCGGCCATCTCGGCCACCACACCCAGGTCATGGGTGATCATGATGACCGCGGAGCCGAACTCCTTCTGCAGATCGCGGATCAGGTCGAGGATCTGCGCCTGGACGGTGACGTCCAGGGCAGTCGTCGGCTCGTCCGCGATGAGCAGTTCGGGGTTGTTGACGAGCGACATCGCGATCATCGCGCGCTGGCGCATACCGCCGGAGAACTCGTGCGGATAGGCGTCGACGCGCTTGCCGGGCTCGGGGATGCCGACCCGGTCGAGCATGTCGATCGCACGCTTGCGTGCGGTCTTCTTGTCGACGTCGTGGTGCTGGCGGTACGCCTCGACGATCTGCGCGCCCACCGAGTAGTACGGGTGCATCGCCGAGAGCGGGTCCTGGAAGATCATGGACATCTTCCGGCCGCGCAGCTTGCGCACATGGTCGGCGCTGGAGCCGAGCAGCTCCTCGCCGTCCAGCCAGATCTCACCGCTGATGTCGGGACGGCTGCGTGCCTGCCCGGTGCGGTGCAGACCCATGACGGCGAGCGAGGTGACCGACTTGCCGGAGCCCGACTCGCCCACGATGCCGAGGGTCTTGCCCCTCTCCAGGTTGAAGGAGAGGCCGTCGACGGACTTGACGATGCCGTCGTCGGTCGGGAAGTGCACCTTGAGATCACGTACGGCGAGGAAGGCCTCGGGCCGGTCGCGCTCCTGCTCGGGCACACCGACAGGACCGGTCGACTGCACCGGGACCGACGGCTTCTTCTGCAGGGAGGCCGAAGTGGCCTCCTGGGGGGTGGAGTTGTCTGTCACGTCAGCCTCACACGCGGGTCGACGACCGCATACAGCAGGTCGACGACCAAGTTGGCCATCACTACGAAGAACGCGGCGATCATGGTCACGCCCATGATGACCGGCAGGTCTCCTGTGCTGATCGCGTCGACCGCTGCCTTGCCGAGTCCTGGCAGGGAGAAGGTCGTCTCGGTCAGTACCGCACCGCCGAGCAGGGCACCCAGGTCGAGTCCGAAGACCGTGATGATCGGGGTGAGGGTGGAGCGCAGTGCGTGTTTGCGGATGACGACGCTCTCCGTGAGGCCCTTGGCGCGAGCCGTACGGATGTAGTCCTCGCCCAGGATCTCCAGCATGGTGGCGCGGGTGAGACGGGCATAGGTGGCCGCGAAGAGGAACGCCAGGGTGATCCAGGGAAGGATCATGGCGTTCAGCCAGCCTCCGGGGTCGGATGCCAGGCCCCCGTCGGGGTAGTTGATCGTGTCGAGCCAGCCCAGGCTGTAGACGAAGATCGCCGAAGAGACCAGGCCTGTGAAGTAGATGGGCAGGGAAACTCCCGCCAGGGCCGTGATCATGGTGGCCCGGTCGAGCAGAGTACGTCTGCGCAGCGCGGAGATCACACCCGTGGCGACGCCACCCAGCAACCAGAGGATCGACGCCCCGGACGCCAGCGACAGCGTGACCGGAACCTTGTCCTTCAGGTCCTGCCAGACCGGCTGCTCGTTCTTGAACGAATAGCCGAAGCAGGGCGCCGGGCAGTGGGTGGTGTCCGGGCCCGCGTCGTAGTCGCGGCCGGCGACAACGCCCTTGAGGAAGAGTCCGTACTGCGTGGTGATGGGCTTGTCGAGGCCCATCTTCTTACGGATGCCCTCGATCGCGACCTTGTCGGTCGTACGGCCGGCATAGAGGAGCGCGGGATCGCTTCCGGTGATCTTCGGCACCATGAAGAAGATGCCGAAGGTGACCATCGAGACGACCACCAGCATGATGACGACATTCAGGAGCCGCCGGAGTATGTAGACAAGCACTGCAGTCGGCCGGCCCAGCGAGCGGCTGCCATCCCTTGTGGGGACGGCAGCCGCTCGCCTGCGGCCTTCACCTGCCCTTCGAACTAGCGCATGCGTGGTGAAGACACCGCATGTCCAACTGCTACTTGGCTACGCCCAGGACGGCAAGGTCGAGACGGCCCATGGACTCGTTGTAGAAGACGTTGGTCAGCCGCGGGTTGCGGTAGACGAGCGCCTTGTCGAAGTTGATCGGCAGGTACAGCGCCTTCTCCATGATCGCCTTGTTGACCTGGCCGTAGATGGGCGCGGCCTCTTCCGGCGTCTTCGCGGCGGCAGCCTGAGCGAACAGACCGTTGACGGTCTTGTCGTTCAGCATCGTGTAGTTGTTGTTGCCGTTCGGCAGGATGAAGGAGCCGTCGACCAGCGGCTGCAGGAAGCCCGCACCCGAGTTGTAGTCGGCGCCCCAGCCCATGACGATGATGCCGTAGCCCTTCTTCTTCACGTTGGTCGGCGAGCCGATCTCGGAAGAAGAGTTCTTGCCGTCGTACTGGGCGATCTGCACATCGACGTTGATCGCCTTCAGCGACGCCTGCAGCGACTCGGCGGTGGCGACCTCGGGCTTCTTGTTGCTACGCACCGCGATGGTGGTCTTGAAGCCGTTCGGCTTGCCGCACGCCTTGAGGGCCGCGCGGGCCTTGTCGAGCTGCGGCTTGCCGGCCGTCAGACCCCACGGGTCGTACGACTTGTCCGAGCCCGGAACACCCGGGGGCAGCATGTTGGCGCCGAGGTCACCGCTGGACGGGCCACCACGGGCGGTCTGCAGCGACTTCGGGTCGGCGGCGTAGATGACCGCCTTGCGGCACTCGATGTTGTCGAACGGCGCGACTGTCTGCGGGAAGGCGAAGTAACGGATGTACCCGGTGAACGGGTCGTCCGCGTTGGCCTTGTACTTCGGGTCCTGCAGGATCTTGATCTTCGCGGCCTGCTGGACGCCGGTGCCGTCGACCGCGTAGTCCACGTCACCCGAGAGCAGGCGCTGGTCCATGTCGTCCGGGTTCGAGGTCACCGTGAAGGTGACCTTGTCCGGGAGACCGGTGTGGACCTTGTCCGTCTTCGGGTCCCAGTTGGGGTTCCGCTCGAAGACCGTCTCCTTGCCCGGCTTGAAGGACGCGACCTTGTAAGGGCCGGTCGCCACCGGGTGGTTGGTGTACTTCGCGCCGTCGTCCTTCGCCATCGGGACCGGCGAGGAGTCGCTGATCGCCATCAGGTACGAGAAGTCCGAGTTCGGCTGCTTCAGGTTGAACACGATCGTCTGGTCGTCCGGGGTCAGGACCGACTTCAGGCCGAGCTTGTTCGGATCCTTGTCCTTGTACGGGCCGGGGTACTTCTGACCCTGGTCCAGAACGTTGATCAGGTACGTCGGACCACCGGAGAGGACATCCTGCGCGAAGACGCGCTCGATGCCGTACTTGATGTCCTTCGAGGTGATGGCCGTGCCGTCCTCGAACTTGACGCCCTTCTTGATCTTGAAGGTGTACGTCTTGCCGCCGTTGCTCAGCACCGGAAGCGTCTCGGCCAGGTCGGGAACCAGCTTGGTTCCGGCCTCACCGGGCTTCGAGTCGTACGTCAGGAGCTGGCGCACATAGAGGCGCTGGATGTTCCAGACGAAGCCGTAGTACGAACGGGCCGGGTCCAGGAAGTCGACGTCCTGAGGGGACATCAGCTTCAGCGTGCCACCCTTCTTGGTGGACGCGTTGAGGACCTTGCCCGTGGTGGCGGCGTCATAGCCCGCGCCCTTGGTGGAGGTCTTGTTGTCGCTTCCCCCACCGCCGCAAGCTGTGGCCGTCAGCGACAGCGCGGCAACCACGGCCGCGAGCGCAACTGCCTTCCTTGAGCTATTCACTGTCCAGCAACCTCCGTGATGTGTTGAAGCCCGTGGTACGCGGTCCGCGACCGAGGGTTGATGCGAGTGTCAACCGGCCTGCGCCGGAGACTTGTTGGGTGCGGCTCAGCTGCCCTTCGGATCGAGGGCATCCCGCAGCCCGTCGCCGAAAAGATTGAAGGCGAGAACGGTGATGAAGATCGCGATACCGGGGACCACCATGTACGTCGGGTCCGCCTGGTACGTGTTGATCGCGTCGGAGAGCATCTTCCCCCAGGAGGCGGTCGGCGGCTTGACGCCGGCGCCCAGGAAGCTGAGGGCCGCTTCGCTGAGGATGTTGGTCGGGATGATCAGCGTCGAGTAGACGAGGATCGGCGCGACCAGGTTGGGCAGCAGCTCCTTGAAGAGGATGTAGACGCGTCCCGCGCCGAGGCTGCGTGCCGCCTCGACGTACTCGCGTTCGCGCAGCGACATCGTCTGCCCTCGGACGATACGGCCGATGTACGGCCAGCCGAAGAAGCCGATCACCACGATCAGCACACCCATCCGGACACCCGAACCGGAAAGCCCCCAGAGGGAGTTGGGCACCACCGAGACCAGCGCGATGGTGAAGAGCAGCTGGGGGAAGGCAAGGAGCAGGTCCATCACACGGCTGATGACCGCGTCGACCCAGCCCCCGAAGAAGCCGGCCACCGAACCCAGGATCGAGCCCAGCACCACGGAGACGCATGCGGCGAGGAACGCCACCAGGAGCGAGATGCGCGAGCCGTAGACGATCCGGCTGAACACATCGCGGCCGTTGGTGGGTTCGACGCCGAGCAGGAAGTCCGAATTGATGCCGCCGAAGGAGCCCTTCGGCGTGCCCAGGTCCGGGTCGAGAAGGTTCTCATGGAACTCGTTGGGTGGGTGTCCCAGCAGGCCCACGATGAACGGAGCGAACACCGCGACCAGGATCAGCAGAATCACGACCACGCCACCGATGAGCGCGACCTTGTCGCGCTTCAGCCGTGTCCAGGCAATACGCCCCGGGGAACGGCCTTCGATGTCTTTGGCAGGCATGTCGGCCGTGACATCGACCGTCGCGGTCTCGCCCGCGCTGTCGTGCAGTGGTGCCGTCATCGTTGTGGGGACCCCTCTCGGCTCGGCCGACTGTTGGTCGGCCCGCGCCCGCCGCTGTAGCAGCTTGTTCACATCACAGGTGCAAGAAGTACGAGTTGGTGCGAATGGTGCTGAAGAAACTGAAGCCGCAGGTCGCACAGGGGACCGAAAGCTTCTTGTTCCGGGGAGTCTTCAATGCGTCGCGGATCATCCGCCAGACCTGGCGGGGAATGGATGCGTAACCGTGATGCGGTCAGGAGGCTTCCGTTATCCGGACGCCGCGATCGGCCCAGCGGACCAAGTCCGCACTCTTCGCCCAGAACGGACGTGTGCCCCAACAGGGGCGAACACGCAGTTATTTGACCTACTGGCCGCGGACCGGCGGATACCCGTATCCGGGGACCACCGCGGGGGCCGCGTGCGCCTCACGGTCGTAGAAGGGGCGGGAGTTGGCGCGCAGCCACATGCCGACCGGGTCGTACTCGTCGGACAGTGCGACGGTCGAGACGGGCAGCCCGTCGGGGACGGCCGCGACCGACTGCTGCATCATCGCGCGCACCGTGTCGACGGACTGCTGACTCGTGTCATAGAGATCGAGGCCGATCGCCAGGTACGCCGCACCGATGGCGGGCTGGACCCAGGCGCGGCGCAGTGCGCGGACCGCGGGGGTGCGATGGGCGTTCTGGGCGAGAAGGGCGTAGAACTGCGGAATGTCCAGGGCGGGTTCGGAGATCCGCAGCGGTCCGGCCGGCATCCGGTCGAGGCCGGTGGCGATCCGGCGCAGATCGGTCCAGGGGATGCCGACACCGCCGCCGGGGGCGTGCGGATTCAGCCAGATGCCCCAGCGGTCCGGGTAGAGGGCGCGGGCGATGTCCCGTCCCTCGACCACCTCGTACGCACGGTTCCAGCCGCTGGCGGAGAGCTCCTGGGCGGAGGTCACACAGGGCGCGTAACCGAGCCCCTCGACCTCCATGTTTCCGTACTGCGCGTCGGGCGATCCCGCCTGGCCGTGCCAGAGCAGCATCCAGATGCGGCTCTCCTCGAGCGCGTGCAGCAGGTCCTCGTACGCGTCATAGCGCCCGGGGGTCACCTGGCGCAGCATGTGCTCGACCTGTCCGGCCGCCGCCGTGCCCGACGCACTCACTTGGGTCCCGCCCCTCGTCCGTTCACCGAAACCGGCCCGCGAAGGCATTCCGGCCCGCCGTCATCCAACCAGCTTAGGCGGCGTCCCTGACATAGAACGGCCTGACCTTCTCCCGCATCCAGTCACCCACCGGATCCTGGGTCACGTCGAGCAGTACCAGATTGACCGGCCAGGCCGGTTCGGCCAGGCCGAGCGCACGGCCCAGCGCCTCCATGGGAGCTCCGCGGCCCGCACCGTCCCAGGAGGTGAACTCGACGCCTATGAAGAGGACGGGGTCGCCGCCCTCGATGGAGGCGAGCGCCCGGCGCGCGGTGCGCACCACCCCGGTGCGGTCGAACTCCCCTGCCGCGGCGGTGAGGAAGTCGACCGGCTCCTCCTGCCAGTCCGGCTCGAAGAGGCGGACCCGGCCACCGGAGGAGGGACCGTCCAGCGGGGTACGGCCCGCCCGGCACAGCTCCGCGACGGCGAGCGGCGGCAGCGGCATGGTGACCACGCCGCCCGGGTTCACCACGACGCCCAGCTGCGGGGGCAGCCCGCGGGCGAAGTCGACGGCGGGCGCCACCGTGAGGGAGAGATGGCTGCCGACGCACTGCAGGAACTGCGCCTCGGAGCTGTAGACGGGGACGTACGGCGCCCCCTCGATCTCCAGGGTCGGCAGGTCGAGCGTGCGGCTCTCGCTGCTGCCGCCGTTGGGCAGCGGGATCCAGAGGTGGCTGCGCCCCATGACCTCGATCAGCCGTCCGCCGGCCGCCGGATTGCCGACCGAGGCGCCCAGTACCTCTTCGAGCTCGTTGCCCGGCCATCCCATGTCCACCGACGGGTCCCTCTTCCTTCTGCGAACTTCATGGTGCGAACCGCATGTGCTGCGAGATTATCCCCGCGCGGGCCCCGCCTGCCGGGCCTCCACCCGTACGGGGAGACCTGGCGTCCTCATAGGAGCGATCCGCCGCCGAAGCGGATCTCCTCCAGCGCCGCCGCCTCCTCCCGGTCGAGCACCACCGCCGAGCCGCAGCCGGCCGGCAGCCCACCCGCCTCGGTCTCGGCCAGGAGCCGCTCGACCGCCCTGCGGTGCCTGCCGAAGGCGTACGGGGAGACCTCGCGCCCCCGCTCCGCCTGCCCCGCGAGAGCCACCTCGGGCGGGACGACCAGCAGCAGCAGATGCAGCGCGCGCCCGCGCCGTCTGGCCGTGCGCGCCAGCCAGCGCTGCACCCAGCGCTGCGTACCGCAGTCGTGGACGACGACGCTCCGCCCTGAGCGCAGTGCGCGCCACAGCCCGCCGTAGTGGGCGGCGCGCACCAGCGGGCGGTAGCCCCCGTATGCGAGGAAGGCAGGCATCCGGCGCTCCCAGCGCTCGCGCACGTCCTGCGAGTCGATCCGGCGCGCCGCCCTGACCGTGCGCCTGATCAGTGTCGACTTCCCGCTGCCCGGCAGTCCGGAGACGACCACCAGATCCCCGTCGGCGAACTCCAGACCGCGCGGGCGGCCGAATTCCCCATCGGCGCGTGCCCCCCGCGGGGCGGGCACAGCCTCCGCACCCACCTCGTACACACCCTGTCCCTGCACCGTCATGGCACTCCCCCCGTCAGGTTCCCGCGTCCCCTCCCCCTGCCCTCCAGAAGTGTAAAGAAACAGTAATGCGACACAAGCGATATGACGCTCCCCGCGGCCGTGCGATGATGTCCGCGCCAACTCCATACAGGCCGTTCGAATCCGCGCGGGAGAGTCCCCGGTCCACAGACCGGGGCGCCGAAGGAGCAAGTCCCTCCCTTGTAATCTCTCAGGCCCCGTACCGCGCGCGACGAGGCAGATCTGAAAAGCGAGCCGTCCTTGTGCGGCGGCTCCACCCAAGGTGCAAGTCGGGTGCCCGGTACGGGCTCGCGGCGAACCTCTCAGGTTCCGATGACAGATGGGGAGGAATCGTCCTCGCCAGTCATGCCCTGGGAGCCTTAACGATGAGCACCACCCCCCGCCTCACAGCCCTCGACGCCCTGCACCGGTCGCTGGGCGCGACCATGACCGACTTCGCGGGCTGGGACATGCCCCTGAGGTACGCCAGCGAGCGCGACGAGCACAACGCCGTACGTACGCACGCCGGGCTCTTCGACCTGTCGCACATGGGCGAGATCACGGTCACCGGACCGCAGGCCGTGGACCTTCTGAACTACGCGCTGGTAGGCAACATCGGGACCGTCGGCCTCGGCCGCGCCCGCTACACCATGATCTGCCAGGAGGACGGCGGGATCCTGGACGACCTGATCGTCTACCGCCTCGGCGCTGCGACATCTCAAAATGGCGAATTCATGGTCGTCGCCAACGCCGGCAACGCGCAGATCGTGCTCGACGCGCTCACCGAGCGGGCCGCGGGCTTCGACGCCGTCGTACGCGACGACCGTGACGCGTACGCCCTGATCGCCGTCCAGGGCCCCGAGTCCCCCGGCATCCTGAAGTCCGTCACCGACGCCGACCTGGACGGGCTGAAGTACTACGCGGGCCTTCCCGGCACCGTCGCCGGTGTGCCCGCGCTCATCGCCCGCACCGGCTACACCGGCGAGGACGGCTTCGAGCTCTTCGTGGCCCCCTCCGACGCCGAGCAGGTCTGGCAGGCCCTGACCGAGGCGGGCAAGGACGTCGGCCTGGTCCCCGCCGGGCTCTCCTGCCGCGACACGCTGCGCCTGGAGGCCGGCATGCCGCTGTACGGGCACGAGCTGACCACCGCCCTGACCCCGTTCGACGCGGGCCTCGGCAGGGTCGTCAAGTTCGAGAAGGAGTGCGACTTCGTCGGTCGTACGTCCCTGGAGGCCGCCGCCGAGCGCGCCGCCGCCAACCCCCCGCGCAAGCTGGTCGGCCTGATCGCCGAGGGCCGCCGCGTCCCGCGCGCCGGGTTCGCCGTGGTTGCCGAGGGCCAGGTGATCGGCGAGGTCACCTCCGGCGCCCCCTCGCCCACACTGGGCAAGCCGATCGCCATCGCGTACGTGGACGCGGCGCACGCCGAGCCGGGTACGCAGGGTGTGGGCGTGGACATCCGCGGTACCCATGAGCCGTACGAGGTCGTCGCGCTGCCGTTCTACAAGCGCCAGAAGTGACCCACACCATTCCAGCCCGTAAGACCACCGTTCATCAGCACTCCCCCGCATCCAGGAGAATCAGGTCATGAGCAACCCCCAGCAGCTGCGGTACAGCAAGGAGCACGAGTGGCTGTCGGTCGCCGAGGACGGCGTCTCGACGGTCGGCATCACGGAGTTCGCGGCCAACGCGCTCGGTGACGTCGTCTACGCCCAGCTCCCTGAGGTCGGTGACACGGTGACCGCGGGCGAGACCTGCGGCGAGCTGGAGTCGACCAAGTCGGTCAGCGACCTGTACGCACCGGTGACCGGCGAGATCACCGAGTTCAACCAGGACGTCGTCGACGACCCCTCGCTGGTGAACACCGCCCCCTTCGAGGGCGGTTGGCTGTTCAAGGTACGCGTCACGGGCGAGCCGGACGACCTGCTCTCCGCCGACGAGTACGACGCGCTCTCCGCCGGTAACTAGGGACCTAGGGACTCAGATCTTCATGTCGTCGCTTATGAACTCCTCCCTCCACGAGCTCGACCCGGACGTCGCCGCCGCCGTCGACGCCGAGCTGAACCGCCAGCAGTCCACGCTCGAAATGATCGCCTCGGAGAACTTCGCTCCGGTCGCCGTCATGGAGGCCCAGGGCTCCGTCCTCACCAACAAGTACGCCGAGGGCTACCCGGGCCGCCGCTACTACGGCGGCTGCGAGCACGTCGATGTGGCCGAGCAGATCGCCATCGACCGGGTGAAGGACCTCTTCGGCGCCGAGTACGCCAACGTCCAGCCGCACTCGGGTGCCTCCGCCAACCAGGCGGCCCTCTTCGCCATCGCCCAGCCCGGGGACACCATCCTCGGCCTGGACCTGGCGCACGGCGGTCACCTCACGCACGGGATGCGCCTCAACTTCTCCGGCAAGCAGTTCAACGTGGTCGCGTACCACGTGGACGAGGGCGGCCTGGTCGACATGGCCGAGGTCGAGCGCCTCGCCAAGGAGAACAGCCCGAAGGTGATCATCGCGGGCTGGTCGGCGTACCCGCGCCAGCTGGACTTCGCCGCCTTCCGCCGCATCGCGGACGAGGTCGGCGCGCTCCTGTGGGTCGACATGGCCCACTTCGCGGGTCTGGTCGCTGCCGGTCTGCACCCGAACCCGGTCCCGTACGCCGACGTGGTCACCTCCACCACGCACAAGACCCTCGGCGGTCCGCGCGGCGGCATCATCCTGGCCCGCAACAAGGACTTCGCGAAGAAGCTGAACTCCGCGGTCTTCCCCGGTTTCCAGGGCGGCCCGCTGGAGCACGTGATCGCGGCCAAGGCGGTCTCCTTCAAGATCGCGGCGACCGAGGAGTTCAAGGAGCGCCAGCAGCGCACCCTGGACGGCGCCCGCATCCTGGCCGAGCGCCTGGTGCAGTCGGACGTCACCGAGCACGGCGTCTCCGTCCTGTCCGGCGGTACGGACGTGCACCTGGTCCTCGTCGACCTGCGGAACTCCGACCTGAACGGCCAGGAGGCCGAGGACCGTCTCCACGAGGTCGGCATCACGGTCAACCGGAACGCGGTCCCCAATGACCCGCGCCCCCCGATGACCACCTCCGGTCTTCGCATCGGTACGCCGGCCCTGGCGACCCGCGGTTTCGACATCGCGGACTTCACCGAGGTCGCGGACATCATCGCCGAGACCCTGAAGGCGCCTTCTCCCTTTGGGGGGTCTGACAAGGACGCGCTGGCCGGCCGGGTCAAGGCCCTGGCCGACAAGCACCCGCTTTACCCCGGCCTGAAGTAGTTCCGTACCCTTTCACCGAGCGTTCTTGTACGAACCCACGGGGCACCCCGCACACTGGTTGTGTGAGCGAGGTGCCCCGTGGCACGCCACCAGGCACGTCCCTCTGCACCACCCGGCAGACAACGGCGTCTACCGACCTTCTTTAGGAGTCCTACCGTGGCCATATCGGTCTTCGACCTGTTCTCGATCGGCATCGGCCCTTCCAGCTCCCACACGGTCGGCCCCATGCGCGCGGCGCGGATGTTCGCGCGCCGCCTCAAGAACGAGGGCCTGCTGGCCCACACCACCGCGATCCGCGCCGAGCTGTACGGCTCGCTCGGCGCGACCGGCCACGGGCACGGCACCCCCAAGGCGGTCCTGCTCGGCCTGGAGGGCGAGTCGCCCCGTACGGTCGAGGTGGAGCACGCCGACGAGCGGGTCGAGCAGATCAAGCAGTCCGGCCGCATCAACCTCCTCGGCATGCACGAGATCGACTTCGACTTCGACGAGGACCTGGTCCTGCACCGCCGCAAGGCGCTGCCGTACCACGCCAACGGGATGACGGTCTTCGCGTACGACACCGAGGGCGCGCTGGTCCTGGAGAAGACGTACTACTCCGTGGGCGGCGGCTTCGTCGTCGACGAGGACGCCGTCGGCGAGAAGAAGATCGTGCTCGACGACACGGTCCTGAAGTACCCCTTCCGCAGCGGCGACGAACTGCTGCGCCTCACCCAGGAGACCGGCCTCTCCATCTCCGGCCTGATGCTGGAGAACGAGAAGGCCTGGCGCACCGAGGAAGAGATCCGCTCGGGCCTCCTCGACATCTGGCGCGCCATGCAGGCCTGTGTCTCGCGCGGGATGTCCCGCGAGGGCATCCTCCCCGGCGGCCTCAAGGTCCGCCGCCGCGCGGCCCACTCGGCCCGCCAGCTGCGCGCCGAGGGCGACCCGCTGGCCCACGCGATGGAGTGGATCACGCTCTACGCGATGGCGGTCAACGAGGAGAACGCGGCCGGCGGCCGGGTCGTCACCGCCCCCACCAACGGCGCGGCCGGCATCATCCCGGCCGTCCTGCACTACTACATGAACTTCGTGCCCGGGGGGTCCACCCAAGAAAAGGAAGAGGGCATCGTCCGCTTCATGCTCTCCGCGGGCGCCATCGGCATGCTCTTCAAGGAGAACGCCTCCATCTCCGGCGCCGAGGTCGGCTGCCAGGGCGAGGTCGGCTCCGCCTGCTCGATGGCGGCGGGCGCGCTCGCCGAGGTGCTCGGCGGCTCCCCCGAGCAGGTCGAGAACGCGGCCGAGATCGGCATGGAGCACAACCTCGGCCTGACCTGCGACCCGGTCGGCGGTCTGGTCCAGATCCCGTGCATCGAGCGCAACGGCATGGCGGCGGTCAAGGCCGTCACGGCGGCGAAGATGGCGATGCGCGGCGACGGCAGCCACAAGGTCTCCCTCGACAAGGTCATCAAGACCATGAAGGAGACCGGGGCCGACATGTCGGTCAAGTACAAGGAGACGGCGCGCGGCGGCCTGGCCGTCAACATCATCGAGTGCTGACGCCGTGGGCCCGGCCCTGAGGCACTAGCCTGATGGTCCGGTGATCCCCTACTTGCGCTGGTGTGCGCCTGCGAATGCGGGCGCCGTGCAGGTAGGAGAGGTTATTTCCATGGGAGCCCAGTCGCCCCGGGCGGTCGAAGAGCCGACCGATCCCGATGTCGATCTTTCGATGCCCGCGCAGTGGCTGGATGCCGTGCGCGGGCAGGGCGCGGTCGTGGCGGTGGTCGCACTCGGCGGTGCGATCGGGGCATCGGCGCGCTACGGGGCCTCGCTGATCTGGACCACGGCACCGGGCTCCTTCCCGTGGACGACCCTCGTCGTGAATGCCGTCGGGTGTGCGGTGATCGGTGTCTTCATGGTGCTGATCACCGAGATGTGGTCGGTGCACCGCCTGGTGCGGCCGTTCTTCGGCACCGGTGTGCTCGGCGGGTTCACCACCTTCTCCACCTATGCGGTGGACATCCAGAAGCTGGTGGCCGGCGGGGAGGCCCGTACCGGACTCGCGTATCTGGCGCTGACGCTGCTGACGGCGCTGGCGGCGGTGTGGACCGCGGTGTCGCTGACACGCCGCGCAGGTGCTCGGCGGTACGCCGGACGGGAGAAGAAGTCCGCGTGAACTGGCTGTTCGTGGTCCTGGGAGCGGCGATCGGCGCCCCGCTGCGGTATCTGGCCGATCGGTCGGTGCAGAAGAGGCATGACACAGTCTTCCCCTGGGGCACGTTCACCGTGAACCTGTCGGGCTGTCTGGTGCTGGGGCTGCTGACCGGCGCTGCGACGGCGGGCGCGGCCTCCTCGCAGGTGCAGCTGTTCCTCGGGACCGGTCTGTGCGGGGCGCTGACGACGTATTCGACGTTCAGCTACGAGACGCTGCGGCTGGTCGAGGGCGGTGCGAGGTTCTACGCGGTGGCCAATGTGGCCGTGAGCGTGGTGGCCGGGCTCGGCGCGGTCTACATGGGCGTCGGGGTGGCCGAGGCGCTCTGGGCGTGAGCGGGGCGGGGACCCCTGGTCCCCGCCCCGCTCAGGCCGCTCCGTCCGTACGGGTCAGGCCTTGGCCTCCGCCGCTGCCGTACGCGCTCCGGGGACGGTCCCGGACTCGGTGATCCTCGGCGGTACGGGAATGAGCGCGGCGACGACCGCCGCCGCGAGGGCCACTGCGGAGCCGATCAGCAGGGCGATACGGAAGCCTCCCTCGGACGGCAGGAGGTGGCCGCCGAAGTCCGTCGTCATCTGGGCGAGCACCACACCGATCACCGCGGCGGCCACGGAGCTGCCGATCGAGCGCATCAGCGTGTTGAAGCTGTTCGCCGACGCGGTCTCCTCCGGCGGCACCGCGCTCATGATCAGGGCGGGCATCGCCCCGTACGCCAGACCGACACCCGTGTTGCAGACGAGGGTCACCACCAGCAGGCCCCAGGTCGAGCCGAGGAGCAGCTGGGAGGACGCGTAACCGATGGCGATGACCAGGCTTCCGACGGACAGGGTGACCTTGGGGCCGCGGGCGGCGGACAGCTTGGCGCCGAGGGGCGAGAGCGCCATCATCATCAGACCCGCGGGCGCCATCCACAGGCCCATGGCCATCATCGACTGGCCAAGGCCGTAACCGGTGCCCTCGGGCAGCTGCAGCAGCTGGGGCACGACGAGCGACTGCGCGTACATGGAGAAGCCGACCAGGACCGAGGCGGCGTTGGTCATCAGCACCTGAGGGCGCCCGACCACCCGCAGGTCGACCAGCGGGTCGCTGTTGCGCAGTTCCCACCAGCCCCAGAGCAGCAGCAGGACGACCGCGGCGGCGAACAGTCCGAGTGTGGTGCCGCTGCCCCAGCCCCAGTCGGCGCCCTTGGACACGGCGAGCAGCAGGCTGATCAGTCCGGCGCCCAGACCGATGGCGCCGAGTACGTCGAAGCGTGCGGTGGTGGCCGCCACCTGGCCCGCGGGGACGAACCGCCAGGCCAGGACGGTGAAGAGCAGGCTCAGTGCGCCCGCGACCCAGAACAGGACGCGCCAGCTGGAGTTCTCCGCGACGGAGGCCGCGAAGGGCAGGCCCAGTGCGCCGCCCACGCCCATGGAGGCGCTCATCAGCGCGATGGAGGATCCGAGCTTCTCGGGCGGCATGACGTCGCGCAGGAGGCTGATGCCCAGCGGGACCACGCCCATGCCGAGGCCCTGCAGACCGCGTCCGGCGATCATCGGGATCAAGGAGGAGGACAGCGCACAGACCACCGAACCGGCGATGAGCGGGATCGTGGAGATCAGCAGCATGCGCCGCTTGCCGTACATGTCACCGAGGCGTCCGGCCACGGGGGTCGCCACCGCCGCCGAGAGGAGGGTGGCCGTGATCACCCAGGAGGCGTTCGACGCGGAGGTGTCCAGGATGGCCGGGAGGTCGCCGATCAGCGGCACCACCAGCGTCTGCATGATCGCGGCGAGGATGCCCCCGAGTGCGAGGACTCCGACTATGCGCCCGGGGCGGACCCCGGGCTCGGTGCTGACCACTGGCTTCTCCCTGGAATTCTTCAGATCGTGACGTTGTGCACCATACACAGATTGTGCATGATGCACATCATCCGTACCGTGCATCATGAACGACAGGGCTGGTGAGGGCAGCCCCGCACAGGAGCGCGCCGGGAGCCGAAGGATGCCTCGCATGGACAAGCCCGTCCGTCTGATCGAGTTCGAGACCATGCTGCTCGGGCGGTACTCGCATCTGATCAATCCCCATGTCCGCAGATCCGGCGGCCGCCTCGACCGCAGCGCCTATCTGCTGCTCAGCCGCATCCAGATGGACGGCCCCATGTCCATCGGCCAGCTCAGCGACGCCTTCGGCCTGGACGCCTCCACGCTCAACCGGCAGACGGCCGCCATGCTGCGCGCCGAGGTGGTCGAGCGCATCCCCGACCCCGACGGCGGCATCGCCCGCAAGTTCCGTATCACCGCGGAGGGCGAGCACAGCCTCGACTCCGACCGCGCCGAGTACATCGCGGCGCTGGAGAAGGTCATGACCGACTGGTCGTCCGAGGAGGTGGCCACCTTCGCCGCCTTCCTCCAGCGCTTCAACAGCGACATCGAGCGGCTGGAAGGGCACCCCTGGCCGCGCACATGACTCTGGTCGTCATCGCCTGCCAGTCGGGCCCCGTACGACCCACACCGCCGCCCGCGCGCCGATTCACTTCCGCAGCACGTCGTACCCGACGAAGGTGAACATCTGCGCTCCCACGGTCAGCGGCTGCTGCACACCGCCGAAGCGGTGCGCGCCGACGCCGTAGGTCTCCTTCGCGTCCGAGAGCCACAGGCGCTCGAAGCCGCGGGACTCGAACCAGTCGCAGATCTGCGGCACCCGGTCGGGTGCGAGGCGGTTACGGGTCCATACGACGGTGCCGCCTGTCGCGCACAGGCTGGTGCAGGCCTCGACGGTCCGCTCGATATCGGCGTCGCGAATGTTGCCGAACACGCCGCAGATGAGCACCAGATCGGCCGGGGCCAGGTCGCTGTAGTGGTCGACCAGCGAGGCGTCGCCCGTCACCACCTCGACCTGGTCGAGACCGGCGGCGCGGGCGAACTCCTGGGCCGCCGCGGTGTTCCGCGGGTCGAGTTCCACCAGCCGCGCCCGTACGTCGTCGCGGCGCGGGTGGTCGACGAGCACGCCCAGCAGGTCGCGCCCCTGGCCCGCGCAGAGGCTGACGACCCGCAGCGGACCCGGCGGACTGCTGTCCAGTACGGCCCTGATCCGGGCGTCGACCGCCACCAGGCGCCGGGCCACCCACGAGCTGGGATCGTCGTAACGGTCGTGCCATTTCTGCCAGTCCATGGCGGGACTCTAGGGCGGCGGAATCCACCGGTCGACAAAATTCCGGTTCCTGCCCACAGCCTTACCGAAGTCCAGGACACTGTCAGCCCACGGTGCCGCCGAGCCCTGGGCCCTCGTAGGCACCGGAGTTGGGCGGGCTGCCGACCTTGTTGCCGTACAGGTCCTTGCCCGGTGCTCCCGCCACGGACGTCCCCGCACCGATCGCCGGCGAGCCCGTGCGCAGGCGCAGCCCGTCCGGGAGCGCGCCGGTGGGGTCGGTGAGCAGCGGGTCCGCGGTGGAGCCGCCCGGGTTCGCGGGTGCGGTCCCGATGCCGACCAGGGTGTTGTGGGAGAGGGTGACGCCGCCGCTCTTCAGACTGAAGCCGGCCGTCCCTGCCCCCTCCTTGACGACGATGTTGTTGGTCAGGGTCAGACCGTGCTTCTTGGTGGTGTTCTCGTTGACGACGGTCTGGCTGATGCCCGCGCCCACATAGATGGTGTTGTTGTACGCGCGTACGCCGTCGAAGGAGCCTGAGCACGTCTCGATGCCGCGGTAGTGGTCGTCGCGGCTGACGTTGTAGCGGATGACCGCGTCGCCGAGGGTGCCGGTGGCGGTGCAGACCAGGAAGAAGCCGCCGGCGTTGTCGTGACTGACGTTGTACTGGAAGACCGTGCCGAAGGTGCCCTCGTCGACGTCGTAGGCCATGCCGTCGCGGGTGGTCTCGCCGCCGGACACCTCGTTGTACTGGAAGACCGTGTTGTCCGCGTTCCACGGCCACATGCCGGCGTTGTAGCCGGCGGAGCGGCGCTGGAAGCCGTCGAGCCTGTTGTGCTCGACCAGAGCGCCGTCGGTGGCGGTCATGACGATGCCGTCGCCCGCGAGGTCGCTCAGGGTGTTGCCGCGGACCACGACATGGGTGGACGGCAGATAGGCCGGGCCGTTCGGATCGTCATCGCCGTGCACGGGGCGGTTGTTCCAGGTGGAGCCGAAGTAGATGCCCTCACGGTCCACGGAGGCGACCGTGTTCCCCGCGACCTCGACGTCGTCGAACCTGGTCGGTTTCGCCGAACCGGTGACGGAGAAGAGGATGCCGGCGGATCCTGACGTGCCCTTGGCGTCGTCACCGCGGATGTCGTGGATGTCCAGGCCGGTGAGGCGGTAGTGGGTGCCGGTGCCGTAATCCTCCAACTGGACCCGGACGCCGCGCTTGTTGGCGCCGGGGTTGCCGCTGTTGGTGATCTCCAGGTCCCTGGCCTCGACCCACTGGGTGTTCTTGAGGAGGAGGGTCTCGGGGCCGCCCTTGCCGTCGATCACGGGCTTGGCGCCCGTACCGTACGCACCGATCACCATCGGCCTGCCCGGCCTGCCCTGGCCGTGCGGGGCGAGGGTCCCCTCGCAGCGGGTCCCCCGCTTGAGCAGAACCTGCGAACCGGTCCTGAGAGCCAGGCTGTTGACCTGCTCCAGACTCTGCCAGGGAAGGGCGGCGGAACCCGTCTGACGGCCGGCGCCGGCCGAGCAGTCGACGTACTGGATGTCGCGGCTGCTCGCGTGCGGGCCGCTCGCGGCCGATGCGGCCGGGGCGGCTGTGGCCAGAAGTGCCAGGACGGTCGTGGAGACCGCCAGGGCCAAGGGTCCGGCGCGCATGGGTGATCGGTGCATTCGCTCCCGCTCTCTTCGTCCACTCTCTGTGCACTGCCGAGGAGCACTATGGAGCGAAAGAGCGGGAGCACGGAAGACTTTGATCGAAACTCTTACGTTCCAATCAACTTCGAGCAACCTCAGAGCGTGCTGGTGGTCTGCTCACCGCTCGCGCTGCCGGAGAGCCACTGCGACCACGACAGGTTGAAGGACGCATATCCGTTGTCGGCGGGGGCCTTGGCCCGCGGCGAGCCCGTGACCGTGACGGGGTCGCCCTGCTTGACCTGGCCGTAGAACCACTTCGCGTCGGAGAGCGAGAGGTGGATGCAGCCGTGCGAGCCGCGGGCACTGCCGCTGCCCGGGTTGGTGTCGCCGGTGGAGTAGTGGACGTAAGTGCCCGACTGGGTGAGGTGGACGTCCCAGGGCAGGGTCAGGTCGTAGTAGTTCGCACTGCCCTTGCTGCAGCTGATGCCGACGCTGCAGGAGGTCATATGGACCTTCTCCTGCTTGTCGATCACTGCCATCGTGCCGTTCCAGGTGGGGTACTCGGAGCTGCCCGCGTTGATCGAGAGCGTGCGCACCACTGCGCCGTTGCGCGTCACCTTCATGGTGTGGCCGTTGACCGAGGCGTCGGCGCGGACGTCGTCGCCGACGGTGAAGGAGTGGGTGTAGCCGTGGGTGCCGTAGCGGCCGCTGCCGTTGGAGACGTACTTCAGGTCGGCGTCCACCCTGACCTTGGTGCCGGACTTCCAGTAGTTCTGCGGACGCCAGTCGACCCGCTGGTTGCCCATCCAGTGCCAGGCACCCGTGGTGGGCACCGAGGCCGAGACCTTCAGGTGCTTCTCGATGTTCGCGTGCGCCGACGTGGCCACCGGATTGCTGAAGACCACCGAGATGGGCATCGCCACACCGACCGTCGCCTTGTCCAGCGGAGCTATCGACTCCAGCAGCATCGGCGGACCCGAGGGGTGCGTCGGAGACGGCTTCGCGCTGACCGTCGCCTTGGCCGACGAGCCGCCCTTCGCGGCTCCGTCGCCGGAGTCGTCCGAGGCCGACGCGTTGCCACCGCACGCGCTCGTCCCTGCCAGTACCGCACTCACCAGCAGTGCGATACCGATGCCGCCCTTGCCCCGCCCCATGACCTGCTCCACTCGCGTCACTACTTCAGAGATTCAACGTTCATAGAGACAAGCAGGTGACCAGCGCGGTTGCGGACCGGTGTGTAAAGCGCGTGCCAAGTCTGCGATCGCGTATCCGTACGCACCCGTACGCACCCGTAGGCATCCAGAAACCGGACCCCCAGGAGGCGGTGCACATGCTGCACGGCATCGATGTCAGCACCTACCAGACGTCGTTCGACACCGGCGGCCTCGCCTTTGTCCTCGTCAAGGCCACGGAAGGGCGCAGTTACGTGAGTCCGCGGCTGACCGGGCAGACGAAGCTGGCCAGGGACGGCGGCTGCGTCGTCGGCTTCTACCACTTCCTGTGGCCGGGCCATGTCGCCGCCCAGGCCGCGTACTTCGTGGACAAGGCGCCGTCGGAGGCGGGCGATCTGCTCGCGGTGGACTGGGAGACGACGGGCGAGCACACCCGGGCGAGCTGCGCGGAGAAGGACGCGTTCCTGCGCGAGGTGAAGCGGCTGCGGCCGCACCACCGGGTCCTGCTCTACTGCAACAGGGAGTTCTGGCTCCACCACGACACCACCTCGTACGCGGGGGACGGGCTGTGGATCGCGGACTACACGACGGCGGGCAAGCCCCGGATCAAGGCGCCGTGGACGATCCACCAGTACACCGACACCCCGCTCGACAAGGACGTGGCCCACCCCCGCTTCGCGGACGAGGCGGCGCTGCGGGAGTGGGCCGCCCGGTGACCGGCGACGCGGTGACCCGGTGACCGGTCAGGCGCGGAAGGACGCCGGGCGCTCGGGCGAAGCCTCGGACAGCGCCTTGGCCACCGTGGCCGCGTCGCCCGAGAGGACGTAGACGGGGGTCTGCGGCTGCTGGCGCCAGGAGTCGTCGAGGCCGCCCGTGTCGACGGTGTCGAAGCCGAGGTCGTCCATGAGGTCGCGTACGGCCTGCTTGGCGGCCGGGTCGTCACCGGCGACCGGGAGCGCGTAGCGGCCCGGGGTCCCCTTGGGCTGCGGCTGGAGGATGATGTTGCGGGCATAGATGTTGTTGAACGCCTTGATGACCGGGTGGCCGATCTGCTGCTCGGTCCAGCGGCTCTCGGTCAGGCCGTCCTCGATGGCGGCGATCAGACCGTCGCGCTGTTGCGGGTAGTAGTTGCCGGTGTCGATCACGGCGACCCCTTCCGCGGCCCCGTCGAGCAGCCCGGCCGGCAGGTCGGGTACGGCCTTCATGGGGACGGTGACCACGACGATCTGCGCGTCGCGTGCCGCGTCGGCCGCCTCGACGGGTGTCGCGCCGGTCTCCTCGGCGAGGTGGGAAAGGGTGTGCGGGCCGCGTGAGTTGGCAACGGAGACCTCGTGCCCGAGCGCGGTGAGNNTGCGGGCCGGGCAACCTCCGGGGGCGGGGAGACTATTCCGGCGGAAGTGGGACGGGAGTGGTACCGCGTACACCGGTACGAATTCCCGCCGGTGAACTCCCTCTCCATGCCGTCAAGTTGTGAAGGAACCAAAGAATTGAGAGCGCTCTCAGTCACAGGTATTGACCTCACTCCCGGCTCTCGCAACAGTGTGGGACGCACCTCATCCACCCCCCACACCACTGGAGACGTGCGTGATATCCCGCAGACTGTTCCTGACCGGTACCGCCGCGGCCGCCACAGCGTCGGCCGTCGCGCTCACCTACTCCGCCCAGGGCGCATCAGCCTCGGCCGCAACCTGTGAAATCGCCCTGGAGAACAAATCGTTGCCCGGCAAGGTCAACGCCTACGTCACCGGCCACGAGCAGGGCACCAACCGCTGGGTGCTCCTCCGCGCCGACGGCAGCGTCTACCACCC
>NZ_JAFLRJ010000349.1 GCF_017315755.1 Streptomyces beijiangensis | reverse complement strand
GGCGACCCGGATGCCGGACGGGAGTGAAGCCTGGCCCGGGTGGGAGGACTGCGCGGTGCCGCCCGCCCGGCTGGGGGCGTATCTGCGCGACTTCCGGGGGCTGATGGGGGCGCACGGGCTGCGCGGGACTCCGTACGGGCACTTCGGGGACGGCTGCATCCACGTCCGGATCGACTTCGACCTGATGAGCAAGGAGGGGGTGGGCCGCTTCCGGACCTTCGCGGAGGAGCTGGCGGACCTCGTGGTCGCGCACGGCGGATCGCTCTCCGGNNACCGCCTCGACGAGAACCTCCGCTTCGAGGTGCTGCCGCGCGAGCCGGTCCCGGTCGCCTTCGGCTATCCGCAGGACGGCGGGGACTTCTCGGCGGCGGTGCGCAGGTGCGTGGGGGTCGCCAAGTGCCGGAGCACGGAGGTCGGTTCGGGTGTCATGTGCCCGTCCTTCCGGGCCACCGGCGACGAACAGCACTCCACCCGGGGCCGGGCCCGTCTGCTGCACGAGATGCTCGCGGGCGAGGTCGTCAAGGACGGCTGGCAGTCCGAGGAGGTACGGGACGCGCTCGACCTCTGCCTGTCCTGCAAGGGGTGCAGGAGCGACTGCCCGGTGGGCGTGGACATGGCCACGTACAAGGCGGAATTCCTGCACCACCACTACGAGGGCAGGCGCCGCCCGGCGTCCCACTACGCCATGGGCCGGCTGCCGGAGTGGCTGCGGCTCGCCGCGCCCTTCGCGGGCGCGGTGAACGCGGCCGCGAAGTTCCCGCCGCTCGCCGCCCTGGCCAAGCGGACGGCCGGGGTCGCGCCCGAGCGGACGCTGCCGGTCCTTGCCCGCCGTACGTTCCGGCAGTGGGCGGCCGCGCATCTGAAGGGGACGCGGGCAGCCACAGGACCGCAGGCCGTCGTGCTCTGGCCGGACACCTTCACCGACCACCTCTCACCCCAGGTCGGGCAGGCGGCGGTACGCGTCATGGAGGCGGCGGGTCTCGGCATCGCGCTCCCGGAGGGGAAGGTCTGCTGCGGTCTCACCTACGTCTCCACCGGCCAGCTGGACCGGGCCCGTGCCGTGATGCGCCGCACGCTCGATGTGATGGCCCCGGTCCTCGCCGGCGACCTGCCCGTCGTCGTACTCGAACCGAGCTGCGCGGCGGCCCTCACCACCGACCTCCCCGAGCTCCTCGCCGACGACCCGCGCGCCCGGCGTCTGGCCGACCGGGTCCTGACCTTCGCGCAGGCGCTGGAGCGGTACGCCCCCGAGTGGGAGCCGCCGCGCATCGACCGCGCGGTCGTCGGCCAGACCCACTGCCACCAGCACGCGGTCCTCGGCGACGCGGCCGAACGCCGCCTGCGCGAGCGCGCCGGTCTGACGGGCGAGCTGAGCGGCGGCTGCTGCGGGCTCGCCGGGAACTTCGGCTTCGAGCGCGGTCACTACGAGGTCTCCGTCGCGTGCGCGGAGGAGCAGCTGCTGCCTTCCGTACGGGAGGCGGGGGAGGGGGCGGCGGTGCTGGCCGACGGGTTCTCCTGCCGTACGCAGCTGGAGCAGCTCGGCGGGGTGCGGGGACGGCATTTGGCGGAGGTCTTGGCAGATGGACTGTAAGCGGAACCACCGCCTTCGGACCCTTACTCTGTAGGGATGGATCCGATCGCCCCCGCCGACGCCGCCCAGGCCGTCTCCGTAGCCCCGGCCGCCACGGCGACCACTCCCCGCGCGCGCTTCGGACCGGTGGGTCTGGTGCTTGCCGGGGGGATCTCGGTGCAGTTCGGGGCGGCGGTCGCGGTCTGGCTGATGCCGAGGGTGGGCGCGCTGGGCGTGGTCTCACTCCGCCTCCTGGTCGCGGCGGCGGTGCTGCTCGTGGTCTGCCGCCCGAAGGTGCGCGGTCTGTCGCGCGGCGACTGGGGCACGGTCCTGGTCTTCGGCGTCGCGATGGCCGGTATGAACGGCCTCTTCTACCAGGCGGCTGACCGCATCCCGCTGGGCGCGGCCGTCACCCTCGAAGTCCTCGGCCCGCTCGCCCTCTCGGTCTTCGCCGCGCGCCGTCTGGCGAGCGTGGTGTGGGCCGGGATCGCACTCTGCGGGGTGGCGCTGCTCAGCGGCGGCGGTTTCGGCGGCCTCGACCCGGCCGGGGTGGCTTTCGCGCTGGGCGCGGGCGCTATGTGGGCGGCGTACATCGTCTTCAGCGCCAGGACCGGCGCGCGCTTCCCGCGTGCGGACGGCCTCGCCCTGGCCATGGGTGTCGCGGCGGTGCTGATGCTGCCGCTGGGGATCGCGGACGCGGGCGCGAAGCTGCTCGTGCCGAGCACGATCGCGCTGGGGGCGGCGGTGGCGGTCATGTCGTCCGTCCTCCCGTACACGCTCGAAATGCTCGCGCTGCGCCGCCTGCCGAACGCGGTCTTCGCGGTCCTGATGAGCCTGGAGCCGGCGATCGCCGCGCTGGCGGGCTTCCTCGTACTGCACCAGGCGCTCTCGGCGGTGGACGCGCTGGCGATCTCGCTGGTGATCGTGGCGAGCATGGGCGCGGTGCGGTCGCAGGTGTCGGGCAAGTAGCCCAGCCTGGGCGCTCCCGCCTCAGCTCCAGAACCGCCGGATGAGCAGTGCCAGCCGCACCTCGTGATCCTCGCGCCGGAGCCGGCCGCTGCGCATGAGCGTGACGAGCCCGTGCAGTGAGCTCCAGAAGGTCTCGGTGAGTACGGGCAGTTCGTCCTCCCCGGCGAGCGGCCGCACGGTCTCGACCAGTTCGCCGAAGGCGGCCTTCAGTGCGGCCGGGGCCTCGGGGGTCGCGAACGGCAGGTCGACGGCGTGGGTGAACATCGCGTCGTAGAGGGCGGGCAGCCGCTCGGCGAAGGCGGCGTACGCGTTCGCCACGCTGACGACCACCTCCTGTGCGCCCTCCGCCTTCATCCGGGCGGCGCGCAGCTCCTCGGCGAACTCCTCGCACCCCTGCACGACGACCGCCGCCATGATCGCGTCCTTGCCCTTGAAGTGGCTGTAGAGGACGGGCTGGCTGTACTCGATCTCGGCGGCGAGCCGCCGGGTCGTCACCGCGTCCCAGCCCTCCGCCTCCGCCAGCTCCCGTGCCGTCGTGACGATCAGTTGCTCCCGCTCTGCCCGCTCGCGCTCGCGGCGCGTCTGTGTAGCCATGAAAGAAACTCTAGCAGTGCTAGCCAATCTATCAACGCTCTGCTAGCGTCGACATCGTTCCTAGCGCTGCTAGAAAACCTGTCAGAGGAGAAGATCATGCTCACCCCCATCGCGTACGGCCTGGCCATCCTGCTCAACCTCATGATCATCTGGATAGGCATCCGCTTCCTGGCGCAGCCCATGGCGGCGGCCGCGGGCTACGGGGTCGCAGCGAAGGAGAACGGGGACTCCGCGTACCTCACCATCAAGGGCGTACGCGACTTCACCTACGGCATCCTGGGCCTGGCCCTGCTGGTCTTCGCCGGCGCGCATGCCGAGGCCTGGTTCATGCTGGTCGTGGTGCTGGCCCCGATCGGGGACACGTTCATCGTGCTCCGTAACGGCGGCACGAAGGCGGTGGCCTATGGCATCCACACGGCCACGGCGGTCATCATGCTGATCAACGCAGCGCTGCTCTTCGCGATCTAAGGAGCCACACCGATGTCACTGATCGTCCCGAACCCCGACTCGCCCGCTCCCTTCGGCGATTCGGTCATCGTCCGCTCGGCTGATGCGGAGGTGATCGGCCAAGCGCCCACCACCATCCGCCTGTTGGCGGACGCGAGCTCCACGGCGGGCGCCCTCTCCACGCAGCGCGTCACCCTCGCCAACGGCGCGGACGGCGCGAAGCCGCATCACCACTCCAACTCGGCGGAGCTCTTCTACGTACTGGACGGAACCGCCCAACTCCTCTCCGGCGAACAGGTGGTGACGGCGGAGAGGGGTGACCTGGTCATCGTCCCGCCGGGCCTGCCGCACGCGTTCGCGGCGGCGGAGGGGGAGGACGCGGACATCCTCATCGTCATCACGCCGGGCGTGGAACGCTTCGAGTACTTCCGCCACTTGGAGCGGATCGCGTACGGCAAGGTCCCGCCGGAGAGCCTCCTGGACGTCCAGGAGCTGTACGACACGTACTTCCTGAGCAGCGCGCCGTGGGACGCGGCCCGCTCCTGACCGTTGTGGACCCTACGGAAACCAGAGCTCGCAGATGGTGCCCTCGGCCTCCTCGCTCCGGTCGACGACGAACGCCGACTCGAAGCGCTCCTCCTGCGTGTAGACGGAGAGGGCGCCGCCGGTGAGCGTGTGGAGGAGGGCGTCGTAGTCGAAGCAGCCCTCGCTGCTGAAGTCGTACAGCTCCTCCAGCCGGCCGGGTTCGATCCCCACGGCGGCCAGCGTGGCATGCGGGTCGCCGACGGTCTCCAGCTCCTCGAAGCCCTCGAACATCAGGTCCGGGGCGCCGGGGACGGCGACGAGGATCTTCGTGTACGAGGCGCCGAAGTCGCGTGCGCAGAGGGCGATGATCCGGGCATCGGGATGCATGGCCCTCTGCGCCTGGAACTCGTCCTCCAGGGCGCCGCCCAGTACCCCGTCCTCGATGAGTGCCGGATCGCTGACCATCACCGTTGAGCCCCACGCGGCCGCGCCTACGCAGTCCACCTCCTCCCGGTCGGACGGGCTGCCCGGATGCGCCAGCCGGGACGGAGCGTCCTCCCGGCGGATCGCCGAGACCGTCGTCAGGGACAGCACCGCGGCCCTGGCTGCCGCCGGGTCGTGGGAGGCGGCGGGCGGACGCTCCGTGGGCAGGAGCGGTGGCCCGAACGGAGGCTGGATGACGACGAGTTGGGCGTGGCCGTGGTGCAGGGGGCTGATCGGTGTTCCGGGGGCTACGGGACTCATGCGGCCGAGCGTAAAGGGCGTGCGGTCCGGGTGGTGAGGGCCGCCCGTCCCGGGCATTGCCCCAGGTTTACCCGCAGCCGTCTTCCACAGCTATGTGACATGTGCCATTGTACTGGCGGCTGGCCGGGTGCATGACAAGCGCACGGCGCAGCCCGCGCAGCCCGTGGAACTTGCGGAACCCGCGGAACGTGCGGAACCCCCCACGCCGCGCACCCGAGCGCGGCCTCACCGCCTGGAGGCGGCACATGACCACCCCACCGGAAAGACGAAGGCTCGCCGGATTACTGATACCTGCCCTCACGCTGTGCCTGGGCATCACCCTGCTGGGCGGGCCGAGCAGCGCCGCTGCCGCGGATGCCTCGGCGACCGCGACCGCGACCGCGACCGCGACCGCGTCCCGTCCTCAGGCCCAGGCCCAGGCCCAAGCCCAGGCGCAGGCGCAGTCTCGGGCGGTGCCGCCGCCGACGGGCTCGAGCGCCGACGTGTCCGACCGGGCCGAGGCCCGAAGCCACCCGCTCGACACCGCTCAACTCCCGCCGCAGCAGCCGGTCCCGTCACCGGCCCCCTCGACGGGACGAAAGGCGACCGGCCTCGCGGCGGCGTCCTGCACCCCGGCCGACTTCGGCAGCCGCAGCGGGTCCGAACTGGTCTCGTACGTCAAGGCGTCGACCATGGCCTGCATCAACACACTCTTCAGCCTCACCGGCACCAACGCCCGCGACGCGTTCCGCGAAGCGCAGATGGTCACCGTCGCCAACGCCTTCCAGGACGTGGCCAGGACCTATCCCGGCGACAACTCCACCGGTGTGTGGCAGCTCGTGCTGTTCCTGCGCGCCGGGTACTACGTGCAGTCCTACAACTCCTCAGACGTCGGCCCCTATGGCCAGCCCCTCGCCACCGCCACCGAGGGCGCGCTCGACACCTTCGTGGCGTCCTCGCACTTCGGGGACGTCAGCTCGGCGCACGGCGATGTCCTGGGCGAGGTCCTCATCCTCACGGACAGCGCCAATGAGCAGGCGCGCTACCTGAACACGTACAAGAAGGTGCTCAACGCCTACAACAGCTCCTACGACGCCTACTTCAGCATGGACGCGGCCGTCAACGACGTGTTCACCCCGCTCTTCCGCGGTCACTGGAACCCCGCCTTCATCACCGCGGTGAGCGCCGACCCGAGCATCATCGACACGCTCAGCACGTTCGCGCTCAACCACCGGGACAAGCTCAACGACAACTGGTTCTACCTGGACTCCAACGCCGGCACCGAGATGGCCCGCTTCCTCGACACGCCCGCGCTCCAGGCCAAGGTGCGCCCCCTGGCCAAGGGGCTGCTCGGCGCCTCGTCGATCACCGGCGCGAGCGCACCGCTGTGGGTCGGCGTCGCCGGCATGACCGACGGCTACGACAGGGCGCAGTGCGCGTACTACAGCACCTGCGACTTCACGGGCCAACTCACCGCCGCCGCACTGCCGATCACGTACGCGTGCGACGCCGACCACACCTTCCGTGCCCAGTCCCTCACCGCCGCCGCGCTGTCCGCCGCCTGCACCAGCCTCAAGGGCCAGGACGCGTACTTCCACGGTGTCGTCAAGGACAACGGCCCGGTCGCCGACGACCACAACACGAACATCCAGATCGTGACGTTCGCCAGCCCCAAGGACTACCAGACGTACTCCGGCTGGATCTTCGGCAACAGCACCAACAACGGCGGCGAATACCTGGAGGGTGACCCCTCCGACCCGGCCAGCCAGGCCCGGTTCCTCTCGTACGTGAAGAGCGTCAACGACGGCTTCCCCGGCGACATCTGGAACCTCAACCACGAGTACACGCACTACCTCGACGGCCGCTACGACATGCACGGCGACTTCACCGCCGGCCAGGCCGTACCGGACATCTGGTGGGTCGAAGGCCTCGCGGAGTACGTCTCCTACAGCTACCGCGGCATCCCCGACACCGAGGCGATCGCGGAGGCCGGCCGGCACACGTACAACCTGAGCACGCTCTGGCAGAGCACGTACGACAACTCCAGCCAGACCAGGGTCTATCCGTGGGGCTACCTGGCCACCCGCTACATGATCGAGAAGCACCCGGCCGACGTCCAGAACATGCTCGCCAAGTTCCGCACCGGCGACTACACCGGCGGATACGCGGTCTACAACACGAGCATCGGCACCCGCTACGACGCCGACTTCAACACCTGGCTCGACGCATGCGCGGCCGGTGCCTGCGGTGGGACGAGCAACGGCCCGACGGCCGCCTTCGACGCGGCGGTCTCCGGTCTGACGGTGAACCTGACCGACAGGTCCACCGACACCGGCAGCACCATCACGGCGCGTTCCTGGAGCTTCGGCGACGGCACCAGCTCCTCGGCCACCAACCCGTCCAAGACCTACACCGCCGCGGGCACGTACACGATCGCCCTGACGGTCACCGACGCCAAGGGCCTGACCGCCACGACCAGCAAATCCGTGACGGTCAACGGCAACACCGTGCCGGCCTGCACGAACGCGGACGCCCGCGTCATGGGCCAGAACTGCTCCCGCTCCGGCCGGTCGGCCACGGCGGGCAACCTGGACTACCTGTACCTCTACCTGCCGGCCGGAACCGTGACGCTGGACATCAGGACGACCGGCGGCACCGGCAACGCCGACCTCTACTACAACCCCGACACCTGGGCGACCAGCACCGCGTATACGGCGCGCTCCACCAACCCTGACAACGCCGAGAGCATCACGGTCACCAACAGCACGGCCGGATACCGGTACGTCAGCCTCTACGCGAAGACGGCCTTCAGTGGCGTGACCGTCACGACGAGGTACTGAGGGCGAGGAAGGGCGAAGACCAGCACGACGGTGGGCAGCGGCTCGGCCGCTGCCCATCCTGCGCTGCCGTACGCACTAGTAGATGGTGATCTGCCGGATGTAGAGCCGGTTGTGTCGCACGACCAACAGGTACTCGAACATGCCGCCGGTGATGTGCGCGGTGGCGCCCTTCGGGTTGTCGCCCTGGTATGCCGTGCCGTCCAGGTAGAGGGCCTCCGCGGCGCGGACCAGCTCGTCCGCCCGTTCTTCGACATGTGCCACGAATGCGGGGTCTGCACCACCGACGAGGTACTCCTCGCCGGGGCCGTACTCCCACTCCCAGATCAGGCGTCCAGGTCCTTGTACGCGGCGCGGAGAATGTCCCCGGACTCCCGGACGTACTGACGGGAGGTCTCGGGATCGGCAGAGACCTGGGCAAGGTACTCGGCGCGGTGGAATCGCTGCGCAGTAGCGGGGTGACGCTCGATCTCGATCACGGCGGCCCAGCGCAGAAGGAACCCCCGCAGTGGGTCGATGCTGCTCTGCCGGACAGCTTCGGTGAGGGCTTTGTCCTTCTCCCGTTCCATCTCCGGCATCCGTGCGGGCGCAACGACCGCCAGCGCCGCCCGCAGCGCGTCGGGGGTGCGGTCCGGGCGGGGAATCAGTTCCCCGCCGGGGTATTCCGGCTGTGCGCTCACCATGGGCTCCTCGGGTGCCCATCCAGCGTAGCTGTGGCCGGAGCGCCGTGTGTGGGTTCAGGGCCGCAGGCGGGTGCCGCGGCCGGCGGCGATGAGAAGCGCGTCGTGGAGCGCTTCTGTGAGATGTGCGGCCAGAGTCTGTAGGTCCGCGTATTCGACCTCGGGATCGTCGAGGGTCCCCAGTGCATGGGTGACCAGGTTGCGTGCGAGGCCGAGCTGTACGGCTTCGATCTGGTCGGCGACCCGGGAGAGCGGGCCCGTGCCGTCGCCGAGGACGTAGCAGGGCTTCCCCTCGGGTCCGGTCCAGGGCAGGCGGCGTGCGCGCTCGGGTGTCATGCGGTCACCTGCACGCCGTGGATGCGACGGGGGCCGACGTCGATACCGTAGGTGGCGAACCACAACTCCCGTCGTCTCTCGCGCTGTTCGCGGGACAGGACGTAGGGGCGGACCAGCGCGGTGGTCCCACCGTCGAGCGGGCGGTCGGTGGCGTACAAGCCGGGACGAGGCTGAGGGGGATGGGGTGTCGTCGCCGGGTTGGGCCTAGTAGTAACCCTTCGCGCCGTCGAGCAGCTCCCGCACGATGTCCGCGTGCCCGGCGTGCCGTCCGGTCTCCTCGATGAGGTGGATGAGCATCCAGCGGAGGTTGGCGCTGCTGGAGTGGAAGTCGGGGTGGCGGCCGATGTCGTCCAGGGAGGCTGCGGCCACGATCTCGTTGCTTCGGGCGCACTGGGCTTCGTACTCCGCGAGCAGCTGCTTCAGCGGGGCGCCGTCGGTGTGCCAGTCGGCGTTCTCGGCCGTCTCTCCGAAGGACGGGTTCTGCATCTTGTCGCCGCCCAGGAACAGCACCTCCAGCCAGATGTGCTCGGTCCACCGTATATGGCTGATGAGCCCGGCCATCGTCATCGTCGGTGAGGTCGGGATGACAGAGCGGTTAGCGTCCGCCTCGCTCAGGCCCTCGCATTTCCATCGCAGGATCTGCCGTTGCAGGTCCAGCCAGCCGCTGAGTGCGGTGCGTTCGTCGGCCTGCAAGGGGGGACGCTCAAGTGAAGGTTCCATGCCTGCGCACATTAGGCTGCCCGGTCTCCGGTTGTCGCGCGTCGGGATCGGCTTCGAAGCGGAAGGGGACGGCGAAGAGCGCGGGATCAGGCATGATCGCAGGCTGATGCGGAGTGGTGAGAGTGAGCTTGGAGGGGCATGAGAGAGAGCGTGCGGTTGCGGGTGTCGGCGTATGCCGTTGCCACTGTGGGGGAGCGGATTCTGCTCACTCAACTGTCCTCCACTTCACCGGTCTTCGAGCCGGGACTGTGGCACCTGCCCGGTGGCGGCATCGACGCGGGTGAGCAGCCGTACGAGGCGCTGGTAAGGGAGTTGAGGGAGGAAACCGGGCTCGAGGTACTCGAAGCGCGGCTCGTGGACTCGCGCTCGTACGCGGCGCACCGGCTCGGCGTGAGCTGGCATCTGGTGGGGCTCTTCTATCGCGTCGTGCTCAAGCCCGGGTCGCCCGCCGTCGTCAAGGCGGACGATTCCACTTCTGCTGTGGCGTGGATGCCCATGGCCGGCCTGGAGAGCCCGATGCTGTCGCCTGCGGCTGTCGACGGGCTGGCGTTGGTGACCAACTCCCCTTCCTGAAATGGCTGGTTCGGAGTCACTCGCGGAGAGGGCTGCATAGAGTGCCAGGCCGTGACCGTCTCTTCAGTTGAGCCGCCGCTCTGGCAGGACCGGCAATTCGTCCTGCTCGCCTCCGCGCGGGTCGTCTCCGTGCTCGGCAACGGCTTCGCGCGGGTGGCGCTGGCGTTCGCGGTGCTCGCTCTGCCGGGGGCCGGTCCGGGCCGCCTGTCGCTGGTGCTGGCCTGCCAGGCGTTGCCGCAGCTGGTGTTCATCCTCGTCGGCGGGGTGATCGCGGACCGGATGTCACGGTCCCGGCTGATGGCCGCGGCCGATGTGCTGGGGGCCGGGGCATACGCGGGGCTGGCCGCCATGGTGCTGACCGGTCATGCGCCCCTGGTGGCGATGTGTCTGCTGGCCGTCGTCGCCGGATCCGCTACCGCGCTCTTCGCTCCGGCGATGGACGGCATCGTGCCGCTTGTGGTGTCCGCCGGCCGCCTGCAGCAGGCCAACGGGCTGCTGCGCGTCGGCACCAACAGCTCCCTGCTGCTGGGCCTGGCGCTGTCGGGTGTGACCGTGGCGCTGGTCGGCGCGGGCTGGGCGCTGGCGCTGAACGGCGCGTCCTTCGTGGTCAGTGCGGCGCTGACCGCCCGGCTGCGGACGGCGGGACGGCCCCCGAAGAGGTCCTCGGGGTGGGCCGATCTGCGCGAGGGGTGGCAGGAGTTCTCCTCACGGCAGTGGCTGTGGGTCGTGGTCGCCCAGTACGCGATCGTGGTCGCCGTACTCAACGCCAACGTCGGGGTCCTGGGCCCGTTGGCGGCCGAAAGCCGACTGGGCGGCGCACGGGCGTGGTCGGTCATCGTGGCCGCGCAGGCGCTGGGCACCATCGCGGGCGCGGGGCTCGCCGCCCGAGTGCGGGTGAACCGGCCCATCCTGGTCGCCGTACTGGCCACCTTCCCGGCGGCCGTGCCGATCGCCCTGCTCAGCGCCCGGGCCCCGGTGTGGCTGATCGCCGCTGCCATGTTCTGCGCCGGTGTCGCCGGTGATGTCTTCGGGGTGCTGTGGGCCACGACCGTCCAGCGAGAGATCCCCGAGGAAGTGCTCTCCCGCGTCAGCTCCTACGACTGGTTCGGCTCGCTCGCCTTCGCCCCGCTCGGGCTGCTCGTCGCAGGGCCCGTGGCCGCCGCCGTCGGTGCGGGCCACGCGCTGGCCGGCTGCGCGGCCCTGGTGGTCCTGGCCACCGGTGCGGCCCTCCTCTCGCCTCAGGTGCGCAGCCTCCGCACCGGCGCCAGGACGGGCTCAGGCGGCGCTGTCTGACGGCGGTCGGGGTCTCGTGTAGAGGATCTCGCGGGCCTGTTCCGAGGCGCGGGAGGCGTGTTCGCCGACGAAGTCGAGGAAGCGGGCGATGTTTTCGAGGCGCTTCCGGGGCGTCGGGCGGCTCGGCGACGTCGTCTTCGAGGGCATGCACGGTTCGGTCAAGCTCGACGAGGCCGAAAGCGCCCGCCTCACGCTCCTCGCCGGCGACGTCTCGGTCGGCCGGCTGAGCGGCCCCGCGGAGATCAGCACCAAGAAGGGTGACATCCGGATCGCCGAGGCGGTGAGCGGGGCGGTCGTACTGCGCACCGAGGCCGGCGAGGTGTCGGTGGGCGCAGCCCGCGGAGTCTCCGCCTCCCTGGACGCGGGCACCGGTTTCGGCCGGATCCACAACTCGCTCCAGAATGCCGAAGGCGCCGCCGCCGGTCTTGAGATCCGGGCGACCACCGCCTACGGCGACGCCACCGCCCGCAGCCTCTGAGCAGTGACCAGCGGGACAGGTCACCGTCCAGCACTCGTCCCGCCCCGGGCGGCGTACACCGACAACACGTCGGCGTACGCCGCCTCTTTCGTATGCGGGGCGGCCTCGTGGGTGCGGAGAAAATAATGCAAGCACGCTTGCTTGTTTTGGTGGGCGCTGCCATGCTCCGGGGCACGCCGTCGTGCCCGCCGGAGGGAGTGCACCGTGTCCGATGCAGCAGCCGTACTCGATGATCTGCGTGATGAAGGCGCCGAACTCGACCTGTTGGTCGGGGGGTTGACGGAACGCGAATGGGCGTCGCCCACGCCCGCCGCCGGGTGGACCATTTCCCATCAGATCGCCCACCTCGCGTGGACGGACGCCGCCTCCCTGCTCGCCGTGACCGATGGTGAGGCCTTTGCGGGGGAAGTCGAGAAGGCACTCCACGCGCCTGAATCCTTCGTGGACGAAGGGGCCGAGGCCGGGGCTCTGCTGCCCGTGGACGAGCTGCTTTCGTGGTGGCGCGACGGGCGCGAGCAGCTGCAACAGGCCTTGCGCACAGCGCCTGTTGGGGTGCGGTTTCCCTGGTACGGGCCTCCCATGAGCGTCGCCTCCATGGCCACCGGACGCCTCATGGAGACCTGGGCGCATGGGCAGGACGTCGCCGACGCGGTCGGCGTACAGCGGAAGCCCACCGCCCGGCTGCGGCATGTGGCGCGGATCGGCGTGCGGGCTCGTAACTTCGCGTTCGGGGTGCGGGGGCTGGAGGTGCCGGCCGAGGAGTTTCGCGTGGAACTCGTGGGACCAGGCGGTGAGTTGTGGGCTTACGGGCCTGAGGGTGCCGATCAGCGGGTCAGTGGGCCCGCGCTCGACTTCTGTCTGCTGGTGACGCAGCGCGCGCACCGCGACGACCTGGCGCTGCGCGCCTCGGGCGCGGACGCCGACCGGTGGCTGGACATCGCCCAGGCCTTCGCCGGGCCCGCCGGGACCGGGCGTACGCCCAAGGGGGCGTGAGGTCGTGGTGCTGCGTATCGGGAACGCTTCCGGGTTTTACGGCGATCGCTTCGACGCCATGAAGGAGATGCTCACCGGCGGCCCGCTCGATGTGCTGACCGGGGACTATCTCGCCGAGCTGACCATGCTCATCCTGGGGCGCGACCGGCTCAAGGACCCCCGGTACGGGTACGCCAAGACCTTTCTGCGGCAGCTGGAGGAAGGGCTCGGGCTCGCGCAGGAGCGTGGGGTTCGGATCGTGGCCAATGCGGGTGGGCTCAATCCCGCTGGACTCGCGGACGCTGTACGGGAGTTGAGCGTGCGGGTCGGCGTTCCCGTGCGGGTGGGGTGGGTCGAGGGCGATGCTCTGCCGTTGCCCGAAGGGGCGTTGACCGCCAATGCGTATACGGGCGGGAGTGGTATCGCCGAGTGTCTGCGGGGTGGGGCCGATGTTGTCGTTACCGGACGCGTCACCGATGCCGCGTTGGTGACCGGGCCCGCCGCCTGGCACTACGGGTGGGGTCCTGAGGATCTGGATCAACTGGCGGGGGCCGTTGTCGCCGGGCATGTGCTGGAGTGCGGGACGCAGGCCACCGGCGGGAACTACTCGTTCTTCGCCGGGCACGACGTGCGGCGGCCCGGGTTCCCGCTGGCCGAGGTGCACGCGGACGGGTCGTGCGTCATCACCAAACACCCCGGCACGGGCGGTGTGGTCGATGTGGGGACCGTCACCGCGCAGCTGTTGTACGAGACCGGTGGTGCGCGTTACGCCGGGCCCGATGTCACTGCCAGGCTCGACACGGTGCGGCTGGAGGCGGACGGCCGCGACCGGGTGCGGATATCCGGGGTACGGGGTGAGGCTCCGCCACCGGAGCTCAAGGCGGGGGTCACCCGGATCGGCGGGTGGCGCAACGAAGTGGTCTTCGTGCTGACCGGGCTCGATATCGAGGCCAAGGCCGCGTTGGTACGGGCGCAGGTCGAGGACGCCTTCGGGAAGGCGGGGCCCCGGGACGTGCGGTGGGATCTCGTACGGACCGATCGTGCCGACGCCGGGAGCGAGGAGTGCGCCAGCGCGCTGCTGCGGCTGGTGGTGCGGGACGCGGATCCGGAGGCCGTCGGGCGGGTGGTGAGCGGGGCTGCGATCGAGCTCGCGCTGGGGAGTTATCCCGGGTTCCATGTGACGGCTCCGCCGGGGAAGGGGGCGCCTTACGGGGTCTTCGAGGCGGTGGGCGTCGAGCGGGGGCGTGTGGTGCAGACCGCCGTACTGCCTGATGGGGAGCGGGTGTTGGTGCCTTCGGAGGTTGTAAGGACTCGGGGGCTGGAAGTGGTCGCTGAGCCTGTGCTGCCGGAGCCGTTGTCGTGGTCGGCGGGCGGTGGGGCCACCCGGAGGGCTCCGCTGGGGTCCGTGGCCGGCGCCC
>NZ_JAFLRJ010000348.1 GCF_017315755.1 Streptomyces beijiangensis | reverse complement strand
TCCTACACCTTCATCGCGAACACGGTCGGCATCACCGAGCAAGCCGTCCGCGCCCGCGTCCTCCGTGCCCGACGCCACCTGACGAGCGCATTGGGGGCCTGGCGATGACCACCCGCATCCACCCGCCCGACCCGACCCCGCCCCACGAGCCCGACGAAGAGCAGCTGCCCTGCGGCCGGCTGCTGTCGCAGGTATGGGCGGACTGGGAGGAAGGCGTCACCGACACTCACCTCCCGGACTGCCTGCACTGCCGACAAGCAGTCGAGGAACTGGACCAGTTGGAGTCGGCCGTCCGCCACCTGCGCGACGACGTCCAGGAGAACATCACTGTCGACGCCGCTTCCCTGACCGAACGTGTCATGGACGTGGTGCGCCTGGAACTGCGCCCGGGACGGCCCCTCCCGCTGGGCGAACCGGACGAGAACATGTGGATCATGGAATCGGTCGCAGCCCGCACACTGCGTGCCGCCGCCGAACAGGTACCCGGTGTCCGAGCGGGCTCCTGCCGGATCCCTCCCGAGGCGGCTCACTCCTCCCGGCTGACCGTGGCCCTGGACATCCACGTTCCTCTCGCTGCTACCGATCTGCAATACCTGGCCGAAGAGGTCCGCCACCGCGTACGGCAGGCGGCTGAAGAGCTCCTCGGTGTCGACCTCGTCGGCATCGACATCCGCATCACCGATCTCGTCGACGAGCCGGACACCAGCGCGAAAGGCCACGGCCGATGACCCAGCATCCCGCCCTCACCGAGGAATTGACCGTTTCCGTCCGCGGAGTGCCCGGTGTTGCATTCCTCAAGCCCGGCATCACAGACTCGTTGCGTTCGATCCTCCGTCAATCCGGCCGGAATGGCAGAGTCACCCCGTCGCCCGCGGGACTGAAGGTGAGCCGTCCCGGCGGTACTGGACCATGGGTGATCGAGGTGCAGATTGTCACCCGCGCTGGCATGCGGGTCCTGGACGCTACCCGCGCCACCCGAAGCGCCGTCGAAGCCTGCCTGGCCGCACGGTTTCCCACCGACGCCACACACATCACCGTGACCGTCACCGGGATCGTCTGAGCCGTGTTGCAGGCGGTTGGGATCAAGGCAGGTGGATCTGAGTATCAGCTTGTGGTGGTCATCGGGTCAGTGGGCTTTTTCCTGTGTGCGATGGCTCGGTTCGGGTAGGTCGTCGCCGCGCTGCTGGCGGTTGTGGGGAAAGTACGCGTTCTCAGTGGAGTAGTGCGTCCGGTGCGAGAGGGCGTGACGGCCGGAGGCTGCCTCGCGATTCAGGAGGTACCGCGCAAGCTGGCCCTAGGCTCAGGACGGGATCGGTCCGCCCTCGGTCTCCTTCAGTGCGGCGACCTCGTCGAGCGAGCGCAGGATCGCGGTATCGCCCCAGTTCGAGACCAGGTCGTCCTCGGTGAGGGTGGTGGAGACGACGTACTTCGGCATCGCCTTGTAGTCGGCGAAGTCCGCCATGTCGGGCCACACCGGGCTGAACGCCTCGTAGCTGGTCCGGCCCATCAGTATCGCGGTGGCTTCCTTCTGCTCCCGGCCCTTGATGTCGAACGCTTGGGGGAGGAACTCGACGTCCTTGAAGGTCCATCCGGAGTTCCGGTAGCCGGGCTCGCCGCCCGGGCCCTCCACGACGCCGTCGAGCGAGATGAACGCGGTGCTGATCAGGGTACGCATCTAAGGTTCTTCGGTGTCTCGTGTCTGGTTCTCAGCAGTTCGGCTGGTGCGCGATTGGATCACAGTCGCGGCCGCAGCGCACCAACAATGATCTTTGACTGCGGATCACGGAGAAACTCATCGGTTGTCGTCTGGCCCGTGCTGGTCCGGACGGTTCATCAACCCGCCATCGGGTTCGGTGGTCAGGGTGGGGACGGGCTGCGTGGGTTCGGTGTTCCACGTCCCGGGATTCACCGTCGCCCCCGGACTGGAGCGGGCGGAGCGGAACTCGATGAACGGTCCAGGACCTTGCTACGACCAGGCCGGCTCGCGCCGAGTTGTCGAGGTCTTCGCCAGTGAGGCTGAGTTCGGGCAGGCCGCCGATTTCGAGCCTGCGGGCTCGGTCCAGCTGGGGGACCTGCATCTGGGCCGTCAGACAGGCATCGTGCGGGTCGGGGATGCACATCGGCCCCCAGGTCCCGGTCGCGCTCGTGACGACGAGTTCGTCGAGCTGGGGCGTCGGTCTGTGGCAGGCACAGGGTGGGCAGGTTCCAGCAGGCAGGGACCCTTCCGCAGGTCCGCATACGCCGGGGGCCGGCCAGAGGTACTGACGCAACGGGAGGTGGCGGCGCAGCTTTCCGCCTCCTTGGGCACTGTGAAGACGCGCATGCGAGAGGGGCTGATCCGTCTCCGAGACGGCCTGGGAGTGGCCGTATGACGTCCGCCGACCTCCACACACTCGCCGGCGCCTTCGCGCTGGATGCACTGGACGGTGACGAGCGCGCCGCTTTCGAAACCCATCTGCGCTCGTGCACAGGGTGTGAGAGCGAGGTGGAGGAGTTTCGGACCACTGCGGGGCGGCTCGCGCTCGCGGCCACCATCACTCCGCCGCCCGCGCTGAAGCAGGCTGTCCTGCGGCGGATCGACACCGTCCGCCAAGAGCCCCCATCTACCAAGCCGCGACCTGGCGGACCTCGGGCTCCCTGGCATCGGATGCGTCAATGGGCACTGGCCGCCTGCCTGGCAGCAGTCGCGCTTGGGGGCACCGCCGTCTGGCAGCACGAACAGGCCGAGCACGCACGCACGGAAGCAACCCGGGTGCGGTCGAATGCGCCGACCGGATTCTGGCGGTGCTCACGGCTCCGGATGCCCGGACGAGCAGTATTGCGTTGCCGGATGGTGCACGTGCCAGTGTCGTGGTGTCCGCCAGTGCTGATGCTGCGGTATTCACTGGCCATGGGATGAGAATACCGCCCGAGGGCAAGGTCTTCGAGCTGTGGTACAGCGACCACGGCACGATGCGCCCGGCGGGCCTCCTCGACGCCGCTCGAGCCGCTCAGTCCGTGCTCATGAGCGGCCCGGTCGGCCGGGCCGACGGCGTGGGCGTCACCCTTGAGCGCGCAGGTGGGGCGAAGACACCGACTTTGCCTCCGGTCGGAGTTGTCGACTTCGACTGATGATGTCGTCCCGCGGAATTGCCGGCGGCGGACACACCAATCCGTATCGTCTGCGGATACGGATTACCTGTGCACGGGAAATTCTCCGGTCACGGACGGCGCGCGCGGGAGGTGAGCATGATGACGGACGAGGAGTTTGAGAAGCTGATGGCGGAGATCCGTCGGGAAGCGGATCACCGGCGTCCCCCGCCGCCGTCGGAGCAGCACGACGAGTACGAACGGCTGGCCCGGCACGCAGAATTCGGGGCCTGCGCGCACTGAGCCGGCCGTGGTGGGCGTCAGCCCGCTGGAGAGGCGAGTTGTGCGTAGACGACGATGTTGTCCCTGTAGTGGTGGTCGGCCTGGGTATAGGTGCCGCCGCACGTGATGAGGCGCAGCCCGGCGTAGTCGAGATTGCGGTAGACCTCGATGCTCGGAAAGCGGTCCTTGGCGTACTGGGCTGTCTTGGTGACGGTGAAGTGCGCCGTCGTTCCGTCCGCGCGTGCGACATCGATGCGCTGACCTGGCTTGAGCTGAGCCAGTCGGAAGAACACGGCCTGGGCGCCATTCCAGGTGACGTGCCCGGCGATCACGGCGGGACCTTGTTCTCCGGGTGTGGGACCGAGCTGGTACCAGCCGGCTTTCGCCGGGTCGCGGGGCGTCTGCATGGCCTGCTTGGCGTCCATGCCCAGTCGTTCCAGCGAGGTCGACACGCCCAGCGACGGGATCGTGAGGCGTGAGGGGGCCGACGCGGGCATGAGAAGTGGCCGGGAGGGGACGGCCGTTGAGGTCGCCCGCTGCGGGGGCCGGCCCGTCGGAGATGTGGAGGCGGTGGGACTGGAGACGCCGGGTGGGGCGGGTTCCTGGTGGCTGATGCCCAATGCCAGCAGCAGTGCGCCGGCTACGGCAAGGACGGGAGCCGCCGCGAGCACGGCCAGGCGCGCGTGTCGCCCGGCCGTGCTCGTACGCCGCCCCGGTGATGCGCGGTCGTCGGGGTTCATGGCCGTTGGTCAGCGCGTCTCGGCGGCGGCCCGGTGCCGGTTGCGGCGCACCACAACGAACAGCGCGCCTGCGGACAGAAGGGCGACTCCGCCGCCGGCGATCAGTCCCGGGGACTCGATGCCCTCGGTGGAGCCCGAACCGGTCTCTACGCCGCCGACCGGCATGGAGCCGACGGCTGCGCCCATGACCATGCCGCAGTCGGTCGGTGCGGTGGCCTCCTGTGGGAGCTTGGGGTCGAGTTCGCTCTTGCCCTTGTTGAAGTCGTACTTGCCGTTGTTGTTGGTGTCGATGCCGTGCTGGACGACGTGCAGGTCCTTGATGTGGTCGGCGACGGCCGGGGAGACGGTGATGGTCCGCTCGTAGGAGAGGGAGCCGTCCTTCGTGGCCACGGGCATACGGTCCACGGCGAGTCCGCTGCCCTTGGTCGTGTCGCCCTTGGTGGTGAGCGAGATGTTGATGTCGCCGTACGCGGGCATGCCCTCGGCGGTGGTGACGACGCCGTCGCCGTTCTTGTCGGCGCCGGCGGTGGGGCAGTGGAAGTCATGTCCTGTTGTGGAGCCGTGGATGTGCTGGGCGTGCGGCTGCCCCGGGACCAGGCCCGAAGCCTGGATCTTCACGGTGAGTTTTGTGCCGTCGATGCTGAGCATCGCGGTGCCGTGCGCGCCGGACTTGTTCAGCTGGGCGAGATCGACCTGGTAGGTGTGACCGCTCATGGTGCCGGAGTGCCCCTCGTGCGCGGCGGCCGGGAGTGCGGTCGTCAACGCGAGGGCGGCGGGGAGGGCCAGCAGGGTGGTCAGTCGTGCAGTGCGTTGGGCTATCACAAGGAGACCCATCAGTTGTCCGCCTCGAACGGAGTCGCATGGAAGCGGAGTTGGGATGTTCCTGACACGAGTGATTCGACAGCCTGCGGTCGGCGGATTGGTCTCCGACGGGATTTGAGGTCGTCGCGATGAATCGCCTCACGTTCGGGCGGTGTCCCTGGTGCCGGTGACGTGCGGTGATGCCCTGGGCTTCCCCAGTGGGCTCTTTCGTGAGATGCCCGTGAACTGGCCGGCAAGGCACGTCAGTTATGTCGGTGAAGGCCAGCCGGGGCTCTCACCGTGGTGCTGGTGGTGAGGTCTGCGTGCAGGTGGTTCCAGGCGGTGTCATGACGGGTTGCGGGCTTGCCGTCGCAGAAGGGCTGGGTTCCTTTTGCGGTGTAGTACTTGAGCATGGTCAGGACGGCAAGGGTGTTGCGCTGTTTCGGGTCGGTGTAGGCCACGCCGGGGCTGTGGGACTGATGAGCGCGGCAGTGGGGCTGTTCGCTGTCGATTCTGCTGTCGAAGGCTCCGCCGTTTTGGGCACTGCCGCAGGCCGTCAGGGCAAGAGCGCTGAGGACGTAGAGTCCGGCGAACGCCGGACGGGTGATGTGAAGGCGCATTGGGAGGTCCCCAAGTCGGTGGGTTCGGATGACGCCGGGGGATGGTCGGGGTCGGGAGAGGGACAGCTCACGCAGGAAGGGCGCGTAGGAGCGTTCCGGCGCCGACGGCGAGGATGAGCAGGGCTGTGCCGAGCGGGGTGATGCGGCCGGCCCATGCGGTGAGGCTGGATGCCCGGTGTCCGTTGAGCGCGGGCAGCCTGTTGCGGAGCGTGAGCAGGAGCAGGCCGGCCGCTGTGAGGGTGAGGGCCATGCCAAGGCCGTAGCAGATCACCAGGGTGATGCCGAAGATGGTGCGGCCCAGTGCGATGGAGCCGAGCAGTACGACGAGGGCGGAGGGGCTGGGCACCAGGCCGCCGGCGATCCCGATTCCGATCAGCCCTGCCTTGCGTCCGCCGGCGGGCCGGTGACCGTGATGGTGATGACCGAGCAGGCCATGGGCATGCCCGTGCTCGTGATGGTGTTGGTGGGGGGCATGTGTGTGGGACTCCTCGTGATCGTGTCGGCTGGCTGGTTCGCCTGAGTCCACCAGGACCTGGCCGGTGCGGACTTCGCCAGTTGGTGTTGCGGATGGTGTGGTGGACGTCCGGTCGCCGGCGAGACTGTGCCGGTGTTCCCCGTGACGGCGTGTGATGCTGTGGGAGGGGTCCGGGGTCGGCGCTGTTGATCCCTGCGCGGGGAGATGGCGGCTGTGGTTGGGGTAGGGGCGTTGGCGCAGTGTGCGCAAGGCTTGGGGGAGTAGCCAGGCTCCGGCGCCCATGATGAGCAGGCCGCTGGCGGTGGCCAGCCAGGCCAGTGCCTGTTCGCCGACGAGTGCGGAGGAGATGCTCAGAGCGATACCGAGAAGCAGTACGGAGGCGGTGTGGGTGAGGGTGACGGTGGACGCGACGGTGACGGCGTCGCGGGGGCGCCCCTGACGTCCGGCGAGGTAGGCCGCCATGATGGTCTTGCCGTGACCGGGCAGAAGCGCGTGTCCAGATCCCAGGAGCAGGGCGAGCGCGATGGCCAGCAGACCTACCGGCAGGGTCAGTTGGTTCTGGTCGGACAGTGCGCCCAGGCGCTGTTCCAGCGCCGTGTACCAGCTGGAGGGGCCGCTCGCCGGGGTGAATGCGGCAGCAGGCGCGCTCGTGCCCTTGCCCATGACCAGGCGGGCGTGGCGGGTGTCCGGAGGGTTGGACAGCAGGCCGGCGGGATAGCGGTGCAGCGCGTTCGACAGGGATCGGGAGGGTACGTCGGAGGTGCCGATATGGGCTCCGCCGGCTGCGGTGGCGGTGATCTCGTGCCAGCCGATGCGCGAGGTGTCGACGCCGCTGTGGACCGTGACGGCGGTGGCCTCGGCGGTGTCGAGGTCGGCGGTGAGGCGGCATTCGAGGCGTCCGGTGTCGAGTCCGGCCTGCCCGGCGACGAGCCGGTAGCTGCTGGTGGAGACACGGAAGTTGAGCGTCCTGTTCCCGGCACCCCGGTGGCGGATGGTTGCGGTGACGCGATGTGCCAGGGAGGCGCAGGCGGCGTTCGCGTGGGCACTCTTCTCTGCGGTGCTGAGCAGGCCGTTGTGATCGGTGTCGAGGTCGGGCATCGCCTGCAGGGTGGGAATCTCGGCCGTATCGAGGACCGCGAAGTCCTCCAGCCGGTCAGGGGTCAGGGTCAGTCCGTCGTAGCGGTTCACGGTGAAATTGCCCAGCGGGTGAGCGCTGGCCGAAGACGCGTTCCAGGTCAGAAGAAAGGGCAGCACGGCGAGCGCTGCAAGGGCGCTGCGTGGGGTGAGGCGGCGGGTCATGAGGTTCCTCGGAGCCGGGCCAGGCGCTGGCGCGCGTCCGGTGCGTACAACGGTGAGAAGTGCGGATTGAGCTGCAGTGCCCGGGACAGGTCGTTTCGGGCTGCGTCGGTCTGACCGAGGGAGTCCTCGATGACGCCGCGGTGGTAGAAGAGTGCGGCGTCCTTCCACCCCAGAACGGCGGCGCTGTTGGCCAGTGCCAGCGCCTGTTCGTCGCGGCCGGCTCGGTGCAGCGCCCAGCTCAGCGCGTCGGCGACGATGACGTTGTGCCGGCGTTTCCATTCGGCACTCAACAGGGTGACTGCGCGTTGAGGGCTGCCGTGATCGGCTTGGTACTGGCCGAGGTTGAGGTCGTCGACGACGCCGTTGGCGGCGAAGAGTTTCTGTTCGGCCTCCAGAACGGCGTACTGCCGGCGGGCCTCGACGCTCCGGCCCAGGGACTGGAGGAGTTCGCCGAACTCCAGGACGTACTGGGGCTGGGGCACGCGGTCGATCGCCCTGCGGTAGTCCCGCGTTGCCTTCTCGCTCTGGCCGAGCGCTGCTTCGGCACGGGCGGCGCCGGCCAGTGATGCAATGTAGGTGGGGTCGAGGGACAGTGCGGTGCGGAAGTGCCGTAGAGCGTCTTGGGGGGAACCGGTGTTGAAAGCGAGTTCCCCCAGGTAGTGGTGGCAGAAGGCTTGGTCGGCACGGGTTGAGGCATCCTCCAGGGCGCGGTCAAGGGCGACGGCCGCCTCGTCGGTGCGGCCGTGGAGTTCCAGTGCGTAGGAGGCTCTGGTGAAGGAAGCGGTCGAGGGGCGCAGATCGAGCATCTTCTGCAGAGACGCCTGCCCTTGCGTATCGTCGCCCAGCTGGGTGAGGGCGTCGGTGAGAGCCCCGTAGGGCGCCGGGGCGTAGGGGTCACTGGCGACGGCTTGCCGGGCCCAGTTGCGCGCGGCGGTGAACTGGTGGCGGGCGTTGGCCAGTTGAGCCATGCCGGTCAGCGCGACGGTGTTGGCCTGTGGCTGCTGGCTGAGTGAGCGTCGCAGCGCTGTTTCGGCCTTGGGGTAGAGAGTGGGGTCGACGGTGAGGCGGGCCTGTTCGACATACAAGCCGCCGAGCTGGGCCCAGGATCCGGGGTTCTGCGGGTGCTGGGCGAGAGTGTGCTGGAGGTCGGTGATCGCCGTGCCGAGGGAGGCGGCGGACCGCGGGTTGGCGCCGCCGGCGCGGGCGGGCTGCGCTGTGGGCGGGGCGTCGGTGTGGAGCGCGGCGAAGCCGGTGAGTCCGGCGCACAGGGCCACGGCAGTGGTGATCAGAGCAAGGCGGCGCACGGGGAATGCTGTTCCTCTCGGCAGACGGGCAGACGGGCAGACGGGCGGGCAGGCGCAAGGCGG
>NZ_JAFLRJ010000347.1 GCF_017315755.1 Streptomyces beijiangensis | reverse complement strand
GGGTACGGGGGCGGGCAGGGACTCGGCCACCTCGTCGAGGAGGCCGGCCAGGACCGCCAGATCTTCACCCCCCAGTGCCCCGAAGATCTCGCGGAGTACGGCCTCGCCCGCCGCCTCGCCCGCCGCCAGGGCCTCTGCGCCCTTCGGGGCGAGGGAGACGATCTTGGACCGGCGATCCTGGGGGGCCGGCGTCCGTACGACCAGGCCCTCGCGTTCCAGCGCCTCCACGGACTGGGTGACCGACCGGGGCGCATGTCCCAGCTCCTCCGCCAGCGAGGACTGGCTCAGCGGTCCGCTCCGGTCCAGGACCTGAAGGATCTTCGTACGGGCGAGGGACAGCCCCCCGGCCGTCATCCGCTCGTCGACCACCTTGCGGAGGCGGTGCCCCAGCGCCAGGTACCGCAGCCCGACCTCCACCGGTTTCGTCTGGCCGCTCATCGTGATCGTCCCTCCGGACTGTTCGAAAATTTGCTGAGGTACCTCACCAAATGTAGATTGGTGAGGTACCTCAGCATGTTAACCCGGAGGAGACCACGGAGATCATGGACACCCGACCCGTCATCGTCATGACCGGCGCGACCAACGGCCTGGGCCGCCTCGCCGCCCTCGAACTGGCCCGCGGCGGCGCCCGCCTCGGCCTCGTCGCCCGCAGCGAGTCCAAGGCCGACGCACTGCGGCGCGAGATCGAGGAGACCGCGTCCGGAACCCCCGGCACTCCCGTCGACGTATTCCTCGCCGACCTCTCCCTGCTGGGCGACGTCCGCCGCGTGGGACGGGAGATCGACGCCCGCTACCCGCGTATCGACGTACTGGTCAACAACGCCGGTGTGCACGCCTTCTCGCAGCGGATCACCTCCGAGGGATTCGCCGAGATGACCGCCGTGAACTACCTGGCCCCCTGGCTGCTCACGGACGTACTGCGCGAGAAGCTCACGGCCTCGGCGCCGTCCCGCATCGTCACGGTCGCCTCGCGCGCCTCGCGCCAGGCCGGCGGGATCGCCCCGCTCCAGGACCTCACCGACACCGCGGACTTCTCCCGCAGGGAATCCTCACGGCTGTACGGACTGACCAAGCTGATGGACGTCATGTTCACCCAGGAGCTCGGCCGGCAGCTGGCGGGCACGGGGGTCGCGGTCACCTGCTGCTGCCCGGGCTTCAACACCACCGGCCTCGGGCGCGAACTCCCGCTCGCCGGTGCCCTGGAGAAGGCCCTGACCCTGCTGCACATCGGCGACCCCCGGCACGGCGCAGGGATCATCGCGCGGCTCGCGACCGACCCGGCGTTCGCCGGGAGCGAGGGAGGATACTTCGCCGCCAGGAGCGGGGAGGCCCTGGAATGCCCGGAGTTCGGCCGCGGCGAGGCGGTCCAGCGCGAGCTGTGGGACGCCACCGGCGAACTCCTCGCCGATCTCGGGCACCCCACCCGCTGACCTCACCGGGTCAGGACGGCTGCGAGGTCACCTTCAGCGCCAGCCACAGTTCCATCCGCGCGTCCGGGTCGTCCAGCGAACGGCCCAGGATCTCCTCCACCCGTCGCATCCGGTAGCGCAGGGTGTGGCGGTGGACGCCCAGGTCGGCGGCGGCCGCGTCCCACTGGCCGTGGTGCGAGAGCCAGGCGCGCAGGGAGGCCACCAGGTCGCCGCGGCCCTTGGCATCGTGCTCGTACAGCGCCCTGAGCATCCCGTCCGCGAAGGCCCGCACCGCGTCGTCGGCGAGCAGCGGCAGGACGGAACCGGCCGCCAGTTCGTCGTGCTCGACCAGGACACGGCGCCTGCGCCGGGCGACGGCGAGTGCCTGTTCGGCCTGCTTGTACGCCGACGCCGTGGCGATCGGGCCCGCCGGGGCCGACTGCCCGATGACGACCTCGTCGTCCTCGGGGGCGGAGTCGGAGGAGCCTCTGCGCCCCTCCACGACCTCCGCGTACGCGGCGACGGCCTCGACGACCGCACCCTCGTCCGCCGCGAGGACGACCAGCCGCTCCCCGTCGGGCACGGCGAGGACCGTCTCGCCCGCGCGCGAGGCCCCCGTTTCGAGGGCGTCGGCCAGCTCCTGCAGTACGGCCGGTCCGGCGGCCTCGGCGATCAGGATGCGGAAGGGCGCGTCGAGGAGCCCGTTGTAGAGGTCCCCCGCGACCGCCCGCGCATGGTCGGGCTGCCCCGCGAGGAGCATCCGCAGCACCGCGGCGCCCAGGCGCTGCTCGACGGCCTGCAGGGAGCGCGACCGCTCGGTGGTCAGGGTCAGCAGGGCGATCGCGGAATGTACGGCGTACCGCTCGGCCGTGCCCAGCGGCGCCGCCGTCCCCACGGCCAGCGCACCGCGCGCCCTGCGCCCGGCGCCCAGCGACTGGAGCTCCACCCGGTCGTCCGCGCCGCCGACCACCGCGCTCGCGGGGGTGGGCCGCTCGCGCAGCCGCTCCACGTCGGGGGTGAGGCGCGCGGCCCGCCGTGCGGCCCAGTCGGGTGCGGAGGCGACGACCGCGCCCGAGGCGTCGTACAGCGCCGCCCAGCCGTTCACATGCGCGGCGAGACGGGCGAGCAGGTCACCGGGGCCGTCGCCGTTGAGCGCAGCCCTGGTCAGTTCGCGCTGGGCCTCGAAACCGGCGGTCACCGAACGGTACTGGTCGGCGGCGATCGCGGCCGAGACCGCCTTGCTGATCGCCAGGAAGGGGGTACGCCTCGGGACCTCCAGGAGCGGCAGGCCCTCCTCCTCGGCGGCGGTGACCAGGGCTTCGGGGATGTCCTCGTAGTTGACGCCGACGGCGAACCCGAGGCCGACGACCCCTGCACCGGTGAGCCTCTTCACGTACCGGCGCATCGCCTCGGGGTCCTCGGCATTGAGTGTCATCGCCGTGATGAGGAGCAGCTCGCCGCCCTCCATGTACGGCACGGGGTCGGCGAGCTCGCTGACGTGCGCCCAGCGCACCGGGGTCTCCAGCCTGCCCTCCCCCGCGCGCACGGTCAGCTTGAGCGCGGAGTGGTGGACGAGCGAGGCGAGAGTGGGCGGCACGGGGCGGAACCTTTGGGTGGGGGGTGCGCCGTTCCGTATGAACAGCGCACCTCGATTCTGCCAGGACGGCAGGGTCTGCCCAACCGGCCGACGGTGAAGATCAGTGGTGAAGATCCACGAGCAGCGGCGGCGCGTGCTCGCCCTTCACCGTCGTCAGTGACAGCACCGCATGCCCTGCGGGCACCTCGCGGGCCAGGTCGGAGGCCGACCAGCGCTCTCGTTCGACCTTGCGGACGGTCACCGCGTCCGTCGTGACGGCCTTGCCGGTGACGAGCTTGCGCAGGGCGTGCACGGCCCGGGTGAGCGGCTGGTCGGCGAAGACGGTGTGCTTGGCGACCTCCGTGGTCTCCACCCACTCGGTCCCCCACGACTGGGCGAAGAGCCGTCCGTCCCAGGTGCTGACCCCGGAGTGCACCAGATGGCAGCCGACCGCCCCGAGCAGCGGGGTGTGCAGATTCTCCGGTACGTCACCGAGCGCGCGCAGCGTCAGCAGGACCCCGGCGTGGGCGTTCCGCAGGCGCTGCAGGGCCCGGACCGATTCGGCGGTGACGGCGTGGGTGGCGTCGTCGATCACCAGGAAGGCGAAGAGCGAACGGTCGCGGCGGGCGGGCGCCCCCGCGGTGAACTGGGCGAGGACCAGGCGGGTCAGCAGATGCGCCGCCTCCGGGTGGGCACGCTCGGGCAGGTCGATCCGGGCGCGAAGGGGGTGTTCCAGGGAGCGCAGCGAGAAGGGCCGGCTCTCCCCCGCGGTGTCGAAGAAGTCCGCGAAGGCGGGCCGGTCGAGCACGGCCACCCGGTCGGCGAGAGCGAGCCCGGGGTCGCCCGGGGTCCCGAACTGCCGTGCGCGGGCGTCCAGTTCGCGCAGCTGGTTGCGGTGTTCGTCGGTGTCGAGCCGACTGCGGAGGTCATCGAGGGCGGCGGGGGTGGAGTCGAGGAGCTCACGCAGTTCGGGTACGGCGGGGAAGCGCCCGTGGGCGGCGCGGTAGGGGCCGAGCAGCTGGGCCAGCGCGGTCTGGGCGCGGCGCGCGTCGATCTCGGGCAGATCGCCTGCGAGCGCCTCGGCGAGCAGGGCGGCGGCCTCGTCGGGGTCGGTGGTGCCGCCGTACAGGTCGAGGTCGTACGTGGAGGCGGGGTCGCCCGGCTTCACCACCACGTCGTATCCCTCGTCGGCGCCGAGGGGGGTGCCCGCGGCGCAGACCACGACGACGGCGGCCTGTCCGGCGAGGGCCTGGAGGGCGAGCGACTCGACGACGGGCCGCACAAGGTGACGGGTCTTGCCCGCGCCGGAGGGGCCGACCGCGAGCAGCGAGGAGCCGAGGGTGTCCGGGTCGACGGCGGAGCCCGCGCCCCGACTGGCGGCCGGGTTGCGGTCGAGGTCCGCGTACCGGCCGAGTCGCACCTGCGAGGTGAGCAGGTCGTGGGTGGCCGCGCGGGCGGGCAGGTCCCGGTGGCCGGAGGGATGCGGGCAGGCCTGGGCGCCCTGGCGGAGCACCGCGTCGGTGAACGCCGGAAGCCGGGAGGGGTCGGCTTTCACGGAGTCCCAGGCCCGCCGGATCCGTACACAGTCAACGTCGTTCATGTGCCCGGAGTTCCCCTCGGCGACGAGCCGGTCGGCGGCGGCGGACTGGCCGGCGGCGCGCAACTGGGGCCAGTCGGCGGGGTCTTCACCGGCCTGCTGCTGCGGTACGGCGACGCGCTTCTTCCCCTGACGCAGGTCCCGTACGAGCGTGAGCCAGCCGCCCGCCCTGGCGATCGGCCAGAGGATCAATGCCGAGCCGAGCAGGTGGTAGACGGTCGCGAGGGTGTGCAGTTGGTCCGAAACCTCCACGACGGTGCCGGTGTTCCACCACGACGGAGGAACCAGAGCCAGCAGGAGGTCGCCGAACGGCAGCGCGGACCGGGGCACAGTAGCCCCGGCTGCGGCTTGCTCAGGCGTCAGCACGAAGTGGGCCACTTCGTCAGCGTTCACAAACGCCCAGACCAGCACGGCGCCCACCAGCGCGGTACGCAACGCTCGGGTTGGCTGAGGGTGATCGACCGCGTACCGATGGAACACCCCGCGCCAGTTGCCCAACCGGCCGAATCCCCAGATCACCAGTACGGCGACCAGGGTGTTGTACACAGCGAGAGCTCTGGTTGCCGCCCGCGGCCGCTCCAGGCCCCACCAGTCGGTGGGGGTGACGAGCTCCAGCAGGATGCGGCTGTGCGGGACGTAGCCGTTGTGCCACAGGGACCAGACCAGAGCGGCGGCGAGCAGAGCCAAGGCGGCTCCGCCGATCAGGGCGCGGTCGGGGACCCGGTCGGGGTCGGCGTCGGGGCGCGGGCGG
>NZ_JAFLRJ010000346.1 GCF_017315755.1 Streptomyces beijiangensis | reverse complement strand
GGGTGGGGGATGTGGGTCGACCGTATGGACCCCCGAGAACATCGTCAACACTTTTGTTAACAATCTCAGAAACGATTGAGTCTCACCGTCGCGCGCCCCGCTCAGCCTTCGGTCAGCCCTCGATCGGCGGGGTGCCGTGCGTGTGGAACGACTCGATGGTCTTCAGGCCCCAGGCCTGGCCCTTCTTCCGCTCGTCCTCGGTCCAGGTGATCAGCGGCCAGTCGGGGGCCAGGACGAGGCGGGTGAGCGGGTTGCAGAGCTCGACGCGGTTGCCGCCGGGCTCGTAGACGTACAGGAAGAACGTCTGCTGGATGGCGTGCTTGTGCGGTCCCGTCTCGATGAACACCCCTGTGTCCAGGGCGAGATCGGCGGCCCGCAGGACGTCCTCACGGGTGTCTGTCGCGAACGCGATGTGGTGCAGGCGGCCCTGGCTGCCCGACCAGTCCTCGGTGTAGACGACGTCGTACGACTTGTTGCTGAAGGTCAGCCACTGGGCGGCGATCCGGCCGTCGTCGAGGCGGATCTGCTCGGTGGGGCGCGCGCCGAGCTGTTTGCGGATGAAGTCGCCGTTGGGCTCGACCGACGCGGCGAGGAAGTTGACGTGGTCCAGGCGGCGCACGCCGACGCCGTGGCCCGGCTTGGCCTGTGGCTGGTTCTTCAGGCCCGGCTTCAGCTCGGGCGGGGCCTGGTACCACTCGCTCTCCCAGTACAGGGCGATCTCGTGGCCGTCGGGGTCGGAGGTGACGTACAGCTTGCCGATGCCCGGTTCGTCCTCTGCCCAGCGGCCAGGACGGCCGCTCGCCTCGATCTCCTTGACCCGGCGCTGGAGGGCGTCCTCGCTGGAGGTGCGCAGGGCGGTCCGGCGGATGCCCGAGGTGGTGTGGGGGGTGAGGGTCAGGCTGTGGTGCTCGTAGTCGTCCCAGGTGCGGAGGTGGACCGAGTCCCCGGAGCCGCCGTTCTCGGTCAGGCCCAGATACTCCGTGAAGAACCGGACGCTGCCTTCGAGGTCGGGGGTGAGCAGTTCGACATGGCCGAGATGGGCGATGTCGCCGAGCGGCGGTGTCATGTGCGGCTCCTTCAGGGGTGCGGTGCGGCTTCGGTTTCGGCGGCGGGGCGGGGGAAGACCGTGCCGTCGAAGAGTTTGCGTGCGGTGCGGACGACGGCCGTGCGGCGGGCCACGGGCGGGGGGCCGGTCGCGATCTCCGTCTCGATGTCCAGGAATCCGGTGGGGTGCTCGATACGTACCAGCCCTCCCTGAGAGCCCGCTGAGGGCAGCTGCGCGATGCCCTCGCCGACCGATCCTGGGATACGCAGCCCGGCGGCTACGCTCGCCGCGCCCAGGACGCCGATGGAGGTGTGGCAGCGCACCGGGATGAACGTGCGGGTGGTGACCGCCCCGCCGTTCCGGGGCGGGGCCAGCAGAGTGAGCTTGGGCACGGTTGTCGTACGGACGTCACCCAGGCCCATCAACTCACCTGCCGCCAGGCGGAGTTCGTGCAGTCTGGTGCGGAGGTCCTGGTTCTGCTCAAGGTCGGCCGGGTCCTCGTAACCGGTGATCCTCAGGCCGGATGCGGCGATCAGGACCGTCGGCATGCCGTTGTCCACGCAGGTCACCGGCGTACCGCCGACGAGGTCGACCGCCCTGCCGGTGGGCAGCAGCGGTCCCGCCCCCTGCGGAAACTCGATCACCACCGGCGCCGCTGTCCCCGGCACACCGGAGATTTTGGCGCCGCCGGTGTACGAGACACGCCCGCCCGGGGTGGGGAAGCTCGCGGTGGCGAGGTCGCCGGTGTTGAGCATCCGGATACGGACCGATGTGCGCGCGTCCCCGGCCGGGACCAGGCCGCGCTCCACGGCGAAGGGCCCTACCCCCGCGAGGAGGTTCCCGCAGTTCTGACGGTCCGACACCTGTGCCTCGGCCACGCTCACTTGGAGGAAGAGGTAGTCGACATCCGCTTCGGGCGCGGGGGAGGCGGAGACGACCGCGACCTTGCTGGTGAGCGGGTGCGCGCCGCCGATCCCGTCGATCTGGCGCGGGTCGGGGCTGCCCATGACGCGGAGCAGCAGTTCCTTCCGTACGGAAGGATCCGCGGGCAGGTCGCCGGCCAGGAAGTAGGCGCCCTTGGAGGTGCCGCCGCGCATCAGCATGCAGCGGATCTCGGTGGGTGCTGTCACGGCCGTGTCCCGTCGGCGGTGTACTCCTCGTAACTCTGGTACTGGACTCCGAGGCGTACGAGCGTCTCGCGCAGTCCGTAGCGGTCCAGGCCCAACTGGCCCTGCTGGAAAGCCGACCGGGCCGCCGCCTCCTTCGCCTCGCGCGCCTCGCAGGCCGCCACGGCCACCGAGGCGCGCTCGCGCGGGACGACCACCACGCCGTCGTCGTCGGCGACGATCGCATCACCGGGGCGTATGACCTGCCCGCCGATGGCGACCGGCACATTGACGCTGCCGCCGGTGGCCTTGACGCTGCCCTGCGGGGAGACCGCGGCCGACCAGCCGGGGAAGCCCGACGCGCGCAGTTCGGAGGTGTCGCGTATGCCCGCGTCGATCACCACGCCTCGTACCCCGCGCACCTTCAGCGCGGTGGCGAAGAGTTCGCCGAACAGGCCGTCCGTGCACGGCGATGTGGTGGTGACGACGAGGATGTCGCCCTCGCCGCACTGCTCCACCGCCGCATGGATCATGAGGTTGTCGCCGGGCCAGCACCGGACGGTCACCGCGGTGCCCGCTATCCGTACGTCCTGCTGGATCGGCCGCAGACCCAGGCCGAAGCTGCCGGTGCGGCCGAGCGCCTCGGAGACCGTGGCGGTGCCGTAGCCGGACAGCGCGTCGACGTCCTTCGTCGCTGCCTTCGGAGGATTGGTGACGATCACGCTCGCGCCGCTCATGCCAGCTCCCTCGCGATCTGCGGGTACGGGCGCATGTACGCCTCGGCCATGGTCGTGTGCGCCAGGCCGAGGTTCGGGCCCGCGTTGCGCTTGAGCTGCACACCGCGGCGTACCGCGAGATCCGTGTAGTACTCCCACAGGTGCTGCTGGGCGCCCAGGCACTCCATGGCCCTGCGCTTGGTGTCCCACACCTCGGTGATGTCGAGCAGGACCTCGGGCCTGAAGCCGCTCATCTCCGGCTGGTGCGGCTCGAAGAGGAAGACGGGCGGGGCGCCGATGATCTCGCCCTCGCCCGGGTAGCCGATCGCCTGGGCGAGGATGCGGGCCTCCAGCGCCATGCGGCTGGCGGCCGGGTGGTCGCCGTTGTACGGGTCCTCGGCCGGGTGGGTGAGGACGACGTCCGGCTGGGTTTCGCGGTAGACGGCGACCAGGCGGTCGGTCAGTCCGGGGGTGGCGGTCAGCGGGTAGTCCCCGGCGTCGAAGAAGCGGACCTCCGCGCCCAGGGCGGCGGCTGCACGCTCGGCCTCGTCCCGGCGCAGCGCCTTGATCTCGTCCAGCTTCCTGCCCTCGCGCCACGCCTTGGCGGACTCGCCGCGCTCGCCGAAGGTCAGGCACGCGACGGTGACCTTCTCGCCGCGGGACGCGGCCAGCGCGATGGCTCCGCCGGCCCGCCAGACGAAGTCCCCGGCGTGCGCGGTGACGACCAGGGTCGATCGTGGGGTGGTGGGCGCCTTGCCGTCTGTCATGGGCTGAATCTCCTTGCTGGACAGGAAAGTTGGCCCACCACCCGAGCGTGAGTACTACTCGCGCAACGCGTCGATCACGCCCGCCAGGTGGGCACGGACGGCCTCTTCGGCCGCCTGCGGGTTCCTGGACGTGATCGTCTCGATCATGGCCAGGTGTTCGCCCAGGGACTGCTGGGGACGCCCCGGTCGCAGCGCGAGCTGGAAACGGTGGCGCACCAGCTGCCCGTTGAGCCGCTCAAGAAGTCCCACGGCCACCGGCTGGCCGGAGAACTCCCGGATCAGGGAGTGCAGTTGGTGATTGAGTTCGGAGTACGTCACCGGTTCGCCGTCGTCGACCGCCTTGGTCATCGCCGCGCCCACGTCGGCCAGTTGGGCCAGCTGTGCGTCGCTGGCGGCGATGGCCGCCTTGGCCGCGCACAGCCCTTCCAGGGCCATACGGCACTCGGTGATGGCCACCGCTTCCTCGACCGTCACCACCCGCACCCGCGATCCGCGGTTACGGATCCGCTCGACGAGTCCTTCGGCCGCCAGATCGATCAGCGCCGCTCTGACGCTGGCCCGTGTCACACCGAACTGCTCGGCGAGCTCGTTCTCCACCAGCCGCTGGGCCGGTGCCATGTCGCCTCGCATGATCGACTGCCTGAGCTGCGTCAGAGCCTGCTGTTTGGCTTGCTCTCCGGTGCTCGAACGGGGTTGGTCCGGCATCGTTTGCCCTCCCTGAGTGAGTGCCTGTCGAACCTAAATCTAGGGCAACAAGATTGTCAACAATATTGTCCAAGGTATTGCCGCCGTGCGCCGTGCGTTGTGCGCCGTGCGCGGCGCCGGAGAACGGCAGAGGCCGGGGAGGGCGTGATGCGCTCCCCGGCCTCCGCCGTCGTACCGGTGCCGCTACTTCACGTACGCGATACCGTCCGTCGTCACCGTCGGACGGCCGCTCGTGCCGACCACGACGATCTTCACCGTGTGCTTGGCGCTCGTGGACCAGGTCTTGGTCCAGATCGCCTGGCGGTACAGCGTCGTCGAGGACTTGAGATCCACCGTGGTGATCTTGACCCCGTCGACGTACACATACGCCTGACCGGAGGTCGCCGCCCTGGAGACCACCCAGGCCACAGAGCGGCCGGTGAACGTCCAGGTCAGCGCCGCGTTCTTGGTGGCGGACGAGTACGAAGCACCGCCCAGGTAGCTGGTCGACTTCTTCGTCGCCCAGGTGCCCGACCTGGTCGCCGACGTCTCCTGCGTGATCACTGCCGTACGGGAGACCGACGTGGTCAGGTAGTTGCCCGCCGCGTCCGTCGCCTTGAGGGTGTACGTGACCGCCGACGCCGGCTTCGCCGTGGTGCCCCACGAGGTCACCGTCGGGCCGAACGAGGCCGCGCGCGGAGCGGTGGCCGCCACCGACTTGAGGGACGCGTTGTCGGCCGCCTTCCAGGTCAACGCCACCGGGATCGAGGTGGAGCTGAGCGTTCCGCCGCGGAGGCGTACATCCAGAGGCGTCGGGAAGGTCGGCTTCGTGACGTCACCGGTGACCGACGCGGCCGCGGAAAGCGACGTCTTGCCGTTGATGTGCGTCGCGCGGATCTGGACCGAGTGCTTGCCCGCGGCCACCGTGATCGCCGCCGAGCGCGTACTGCGGCTGACCGTGGCGACCGGCTTGCCGTCCACCAGGACCTCGAAGCCCTTGATCACGGCAGTCGGGGTGGAGGTGGCCCAGCTGACCGTCGCCGCACCCTTGGTGTACGTGGGGGAGACCGTCAGCGTCGGCGCCGCGACCGGGCCCGCCGCGTACGCGCGGATCGTCGGCAGCTTGTTGTAGAGGTTGATGCCGGGGCAGGCGGTGGCGAAGCCGTCGCGGTGACCCGAGATGGGGAGGAAGCTGTACGTCTTGTTCAGGACGAAGGGCGGGCTGTCGCTCGCGCCCTCGACCAGCGTCGCGGTCTTGGTGGAGGGGTTGGGAGCCACTCCGTACATCCCGAGCTTCCAGGCTGCCACCGCGGCCACCGAACCCAGCATCGAAGTGCTGATCGCGGTCGCGGCGCCCTTGTCGTCAGGGAAGGAGCCGAGGACGGCGATGCCCGTGGAGCGGGTGTTGAAGCCGTACGTGTGGGCGCCGATGATCGGCAGGTCCATGCCGCCGTAACGGCCCTCGAAGATCGTGCCGCACTTGTCGACCAGGAAGTTGTAGCCGACGTCCCGCCACTTGTTGCTCTTGACGTGGTACGTGTACACCCAGCGCACGATGGACGCCGAGTCCTTGCAGTCGTACACCGCCGCGGTGTCGGTGTGGTGGACGAAGACCGCGTTGATCTTGTCCGTATAGGTGGGGTCGCCCGCCTCGCGGATCGTCTCGTCGGCACCCCAGCCGGCCCGCGTCACGATCGTCGGCTTGGCCACCGTGGAGGCGGGGGCCGGCGGACGGGTCGACGTCGGGGAGGGGCTCGCGGAGGCGGACTTGGAGGGGGTCGGGGACGCCGGCGTGCTGGTCGCCGTGGCCGGCTGGG